>JBDTVQ010000329.1:0-7846 GCA_040007195.1 Acidobacteriota bacterium
TGACCGAAGCCGCTAGGCGTAACAGGGACGTCGATGGCTGGCATGTGTTGAGTGAGACTCTATCGAAAAGCGCCATTTCGCGTCAACAGCGAGGGCGGATCGGCGGTGGCGATTGGCGGTGGGAGACTGGCGGTGGGAGATTGCGGTCAGGAAGACTTGGCGCGGGCGATGGGTCCGACGACGCCGTTGATGGCGGAGAGGTAATCGGCGGGCGCGAGCAGAAGCTGGGTGCCGCGCACGCCGGCCGAGATGGAGATGACGTCGAACAGTTCGGCCGTTTCGTCTACATACACGGGATAGTCGCGTTTGGCGGCCAGGGCCGTGACGCCGCCTCGAATATAGCCGGTGAGGTTCTGTATTTCCTTGAGCGCGACGAGTTCGGTTTTGCGATCACCGGCGAGCTTTGCCAGCGCCTTCTCGTCGAGTTCGGCGTTGGCGGGAACGACGGCCATGCAGACGCCATTGCGGTCGCCGCGGGCGACGAGGGTTTTGAAGACCTGTTCGGCGGGAAGGCCGATCTTCGCGGCGACGGTTTCGGCATCGAGCGTGTCGGGATCGACGTCGTAATCGCGCAACTCGTACCGCACCCCGAGCCGGTCGAGAATGCGCGCTGCGTTGGTCTTCATGGGATCAGGGTAGCGGGTTGAGCCGCGGGGGGTGATAGTGGGCGCGACAGGACTCAAACCTGGGGCCCGCTGCGTGGGAAGCGCGAAGAACCGGTTCTTAGCGCCCACTTGCCTTCACGATTGGGACTGTCCGACCAACAGCACGGCAGATCCAGATCGCGGCCGAGTATTTTGGCCAGGGGGCAGCGCGCCAAGCTCCGCGTTTGTCCCGGGTGAACTGGCGTTACGTCACGGGCGAATAAAACACAAATATCGAATTGCCTCTGCCGGTCCACGACTCCGTATGGGTCACTTTGCGTAGCGTTCCGCCGCGGGCCTCGGTGATTGCAGCAGGCGCCTCATCCGGGGTGGCTGAGGAGGCTTTTATGGTTGCGTACGGGTGAAATGCAAGCTGCGCCGCCGCGTGCAGAGAGGCGTCATTCTGGGCGGCCGCAACGGCGGCGGCCGTGCCAAGTAATAGTATCGATTGCACTTTCGTTTGCGACTGAAAATGCACTTTGACGGCTACGGTGCCGGCCCGCGGATGGAGATTTAATGAACGAGAATGAGACTGGAGGGTTTTAAATTGACAAATTTTCATGTATGATTATTAACACTGCCGCCTCCGGTGATGAGGTCCTGCTTTTTTCTCTCGCTTTTTCCGAACGTGGCAGGGGGACAAATCTATGAAAACCTTGTTGTGTATCGCCTTCTTCGTCGCGGCGTGTGCTTCTACCGCGTTCTCTCAAACCCGTATTACTGGTATCGTTTCGGACAACTCAGGCGCCGTTGTGATGGGCGCCACGGTGACCGCGCGTAATGTTGAAACCGGAATTACCACAACCGCCCAGACTGGCAATGGCGGCGTCTTTACTATTTCGTTCCTCAACCCGGGACGCTATGAGTTGCTCTGCGAGCGGCCGGGATTCAAGAAGTTTGCCCGTACCGGACTCGTACTCGAGACCGGCACGACGTCCACGGTCGACATCAAGCTTCAACTGGGACAGATCACGGAAACGATTAATGTTGAGGCCTCCGCGCCCTTGCTCGAATCCGAATCGAGCTCGGTCGGCCAACTGATCGAGAACAAGTTCATCCTGAACATGCCTATTCAGACCCGCCGGAGCGCCTCACTGGTGCGGCTGATGGGCAACATTAGCTTCCGTAGTGAAGATGGCGGCGAAGCCGTGCCGAAATTTTCGATGGCCGGCGGCCGCTCGCAGAACCAGATGTGGACACTTGACGGCGGTGTGACGCAGAACATGGCGATCGGCGTGGCGCAGCTTTCGCTCAATCCGCCAAACGAGGCTCTGCAAGAGTTCAAAGCCATCTCGAACAACTATGCAGCCGAGCTAGGGCGCACCGGCGGCGGCTACATCAGCATGACCACCAAGAGCGGTACAAACGAATTCCACGGTTCCGCCTATGAATGGCTGCGTAATGAAAAGTTGAATGCCCGCACGTTTTTCGCGCCCGACAAAGCGCCGCTTCGCTACAACATATTCGGCGGCTCTATTGGCGGGCCGATCGTCAAAAACAAGACGTTCTTCTTCTATAACTATGAGGGCGGACGGCGCCGCACCGGCGTCACCGTGACGCGTAACGTGCCGAACCCCGGCGAAGTCAACGGCGACTTCAGCCGCCGTGTCGATGTCACGATTCTCGATCCATCCACCCGCATCGGCACCGGGCCGGCGCAGCCGTTTGCCGGGAATATCATTCCCACCAGCCGGATCGATCCGATGGGCCGGGCGTTTGCCGGGTTCTATGACGCTCCGAACGTTTCCACCGCCGATTTCACCCGCGCCCCATCGAATAATTTCATCGCCAACGGAAGCGATGCCCTGACGCAGAACTTCCACACGGTACGCATCGATCACGAATTGACGACTGCCGACCGCATCTTCGGCCGGCTCTCCTATGTCACCGCGCCAGAAGATGTGGCAGCCGTGTTTGCCAACCGCGCCGCCGACGACCGGGCGGGCACGAGGACCAACCGCCATGCCAACGTTCTGGTGAGCTGGCAGCGCTCGATCAAGCCCACCGTCATTAACGAGTTCAAATACATGTACGGCAACCGCATGCACATCAATCGCGGCGCCGGAACGGGTTCCGGCTTGAACGGCAAGTTAAATCTCGGCGGGGTCAACCCCGACGCGCTGGCCCGCGTGAATGTAACCGGCCATGCCTCACTCGGACAAAGCAACCACGAGCGGATTCAGGATCCGATTCTCACCCAGCAGTTCACCGACAACCTTATCTGGGTGAAAGGCAACCACTCCTTCAAGACCGGGTTTGAGCTCCGCTACTCGCGTAACAAGGACGATGCCAATGCCTCAACGGGCGGCGCATTCTCCTTCGGCAATCGAGCCACCGGCAACGCCCTGGCCGAGCTCCTGCTGGGGTGGACCGGCAGCGCCGCGCTGGTGGATACCGATATCCTCGAAACGCGCACCGACTACTACGGCGCTTACTTCCAGGACGACTGGAAGGTGAATTCCAGGCTCACGCTGAACCTCGGCGTGCGCTGGGAAATGGACACGCCGCGTTGGGAGACCAACAACCGCCAGAGCGGCTTCGATGGATCGCAGATCAATCCAGTTTCCGGAACCCTGGGCGTGGTTACATTCGCCGGGTTGAACGGAGTGGGGAAATACGCTCACAAATTCGATAAGAACAACTTCGCGCCCCGCTTCGGCTTTGCCTATCGCGCGGCGGACAAACTGGTGCTCCGCGGCGGCTATGGCATTTCCTACAACGGCACCTATCAGGGCGCGGTTCCGAACAGCTTCAATCAGGGCTTCTCTCTGAACGGTTCATTTAGTTCACCCAATGGCGGCTTCACGCCCGCATTTCTGTTCCTGTCGGGAATGCCGCTGATCGAGCGCTCCGATCTGACACCCGCTTTCGGAGCGGTGCCGGTGGGCAGCGCCGTTAAAATAGCCCCGGATTTCATCCAGCAGGATCAGGTGAGCGGGTACTCCCAGCAATGGAACTTCACCATCCAACGTGAGCTTCCTTACAACATCCTGGTTGAAGGCGCCTACATCGCCAATATGGGCCACAAGCTTGGCGGGCCGAATGTGAACGTGAACCAGATTCCGCTGGTTGACGGCAAAGGCCCGGCCACGCAAAACCAGCGGCTGCGGCCGTATCCGCAATTTAACAACGTGGTTCAGGTCAGCCCGCCGTGGGGCAATTCCAGCTATCACTCGATGAACCTGAAGTTCGAGAAGCGTTACGCGCGCGGCCTGAGCTTCCTGGGCAACTATACGTGGGCGAAATACCTGGACGATGTCGAGAGCGGCAGCGAACTGGGCGGAGCCACGAACAACGGCTACACCCATATCGACGCCCGAGCTCTGAACAAAGGTCTCTCCGGCAGTGACATCCGCCACCGCCTGGCCTGGAGCACGCTCTACGATCTGCCGATCGGCAAGGGCCGCAGCATACCGATCGACAATGCCGTGATGAACCACATCATCGGCGGCTGGACGGTGGGCGGCATTCTCGAAGCCCGCTCCGGCGCGCCCTACGGCGTGGTGGAACAAACCAACCGGTTGAACGCCTTCTCCGATGCGCAGCGCCCTAACCTTCTGCGCGATCCCAATCTCGATCCAGGCCGTTCCCGCGGCGAAAAGGTGGCCATGTATTTCGACACGTCGGCTTTTCAATCCCCCGGCAACGGCATACTGGGGAATGCGGCCAAGGCGAATGGCCTTGGACCGGGGTTCTTCGGACTGGACCTTTCCGTACAGAAACTGTTTGCGCTGACCGAGCGATTTGGATTGACGTTCCGTACAGATATCGTCAATGCGCCTAACGTGCCGGTATTCGCCAATCCCAACCAGAACAATGGAAACGGCAACTTCGGCAAGATCGGTAGCATCGCAACGGGATCCACCGCTCGCGAGATTCAACTCAGCCTGCGGCTCGCCTGGTAGCCCGCTTTCGTAACGGGAAGCACCGTGTGGGGGCAGCTGCACTTGCCCCCACATGAATCATGTATAATTTCCCCAGTCGCCAAGTCCGGGTGAGGCCGGAGCGTTTCGAAGTTAGAAACGGGCGAAAAGGGGTCCAGGTATGAAACGGTGTGTTTCTCTCGCTTTGTTTGCGACGCTAAGCGTTTGCTCCGCATTTGCACAATCCAGAATTACCGGTACGGTGACCGACAACTCGGGTGCCGTCATTCTCGGCGCGACTGTCACGGCGCGCAATGTCGAGACCGGAATTACGACGAATGCCCAGACTGCCCAAGGCGGCGTATACAACTTCTCACTGCTCAATCCCGGGCATTACGAAATCGCTTGCGAGATGAGCGGCTTCAAGAAGTTCGTCCAATCCGGTATCGTGCTCGAAACAGGCACGACGTCGACCCTGGACATCAAGCTCCAACTGGGCCAGATGACGGAAACCATCAGCGTGGAAGCCACCACTCCGCTGTTGGAATCCGAGACGAGCTCGGTCGGCCAGCTGATCGAAAACAAGTTCATTCTGAACATGCCCATCCAGACGCGCCGCAGCGCCTCGCTCGTTCGCCTGATGGGCAACATCAGCTACCGCAGTGAAGACGGCGCCGAGGCGGTGCCGAAGTTCTCGATGGCCGGGGGCCGGTCGCAAAATCAGATGTGGTCGCTGGACGGCGGCGTAACCCAAAATATGGCCATCGGAGTGGCACAGCTCTCGCTGAATCCTCCGAACGAAGCTCTTCAGGAGTTCAAGGCGATCTCAAATAACTATTCAGCCGAGCTTGGCCGCACCGGCGGCGGCTACATCACGATGACCACCAAGAGCGGCACGAACGAGTTTCATGGCTCCGCATATGAGTGGCTGCGCAACGAAAAGCTGAATGCGCGCACGTTCTTCGCGCCCGACAAAGCGCCGCTTCGCTACAACATCTTCGGCGCTTCGATTGGCGGCCCGATCATCAAGAACAAAACATTCTTCTTCTATAACTACGAAGGCGCCCGCCGGCGCACCGGCGTCACGGTGACGCGCAGCGTGCCCAATCCGGGCGAAGCGAATGGCGATTTCTCCAAACGCGCGGGATTCTCGCTGCTCGATCCGGCCACGCGCGTCGGCACCGGCGCAGCGCAGCCGTTCCCTGGAAATATCATCCCGGCGAATCGCCTGGATCCGGTTGGCAAGGCGTTCGCAGGCTTCTACCCGGCCGCCAACGTCCCCACTGCGAATTTCACCCGGGCGGCGGCGAACAACTACACTGCCAACGGGAGCGACAAGCTCACGCAGGATTACCACACGCTGCGTGTCGATCACGAGTTCAGCCCCAGGGACCGCATCTTTGGCCGCTTGGCCTATGTGAAGGCGCCGGAATACATCTCCGCCGTTCAGCCCAACGAAGCGGCCGACGACCGGGCCGGTCCGCGCACGAATCGCCACGGCAACCTGCTGGTCAGCTGGCAGCGTTCAATCAAGCCGACCGTGATCAACGAGTTCAAGTACATGTACGGGAACCGCCTGCACATCAATCGCGGCGCGGGCACGGGCTCAGGCGTAAACGGACAGCTCAAGCTGGGCGGAGTGAATCCGGATGCGCTGGCGCGCGTCACCGTGGCGGGATATGCCGCCATCGGCCAGTCGCCGCACGAGCGCATCCAGGACCCGATTCTGACCCAACAGTTCACCGACAACCTGATCATCGTCAAAGGAAAACATTCCATCAAGACCGGCTTTGAACTGCGCTATTCGCGCAATAAGGACGATTTCAACGGCACCACGGGCGGGCTGTTTGCATTCACCAACCGGGCCACGGGCGACGCACTCGCCGAATTGCTGCTCGGTTGGACCAACAACGCCCAACTCGTAGACACCGACATCCTGGACACGCGCACCGATTACTATGGCGCCTACGTCCAGGACGACTGGAAGGTGACTTCGAAGTTCACGCTCAACATCGGAGTGCGCTGGGAAATGGACACGCCCCGATGGGAGAGGAATAACCGCCAGAGCGGCTTCGACGGAGCGCAGATCAATCCCGTTTCCGGCACGCCGGGCGTCATTACCTTCGCCGGATTGAACGGCGTCGGCAAATATGCCCACAATTTCGACAAGAACAACTTCGGTCCGCGGTTCGGCTTCGCCTACCGTGCGATGCCCACGCTGGTGGTTCGCGGCGGTTATGGCATCTCCTATAACGGCACCTACCAGGGCGCCGTTCCGAACAGCTTCAACCAGGGTTTCGCCATCAACGGTTCGTTCTCTTCGCCCGACGGCGGATTCACGCCGGCGTTTCTCTTCGCCTCCGGCATGCCGGTGATCCCCCGCACCGATCTCACGCCGGGCTTTGGCGCGGTCAAGGTCGGTCAGGCGGTAACGACCTCACCGGACTTCATCCAGCAGAATATGCTGAGCGGATACTCCCAGCAATGGAACATGACGATCCAAAAAGAACTGCCTCACAGCGTTCTATTGGAAGCAGCCTACATTGCCAACGTCGGGCACAAACTCGGCGGCCCGAACGTAAGCGTGAACCAGATTCCGCTTGTGAACGGCAAGGGTCCGGCGGCGCAGAGCCAGACGCTCCGCCCGTTCCCGCAGTTCAACGCAGTGACGCAGGTGAGCCCGCCGTGGGGCAACTCCACCTATCATTCGATGAACATCAAGTTTGAGAAGCGCTATTCGAAGGGCCTGAGCTTCCTGGGTAATTACACCTGGGCGAAGTTCCTGGACGACGTGGAAAGCGGTTCCGAACTCGGCGGCGCCAACAACAACGGCTACACTCACATCGACGCCCGGGCGCTGAACAAAGGCTTGTCGGGCAGCGACATCCGCCACCGGCTGGCCTGGAGCACGCTCTACGACATTCCCGTCGGCAAGGGCCGCATGGTCAGTATCGACAATGCCGTCGTGAACCACCTCATCGGCGGTTGGACGATCGGCGGCATCGTGGAAGCCCGCACGGGCGCATCCTACGGAGTGGTCGAACAGACCAACCGGCTGAACACCTTCTCCGACGGCCAGCGGCCCAACCTTCTGCGCGACGCGACGATCTCGGGCAGCCGTTCGAGGGCCGAGATGCTGGCCATGTTCTTCGATACGTCGGCCTTCCAGTCGCCGGGCAACGGCATTCTCGGCACGGCCGGCAAGACCACTGGATCTGGCCCGGCCTACTTCGATCTCGACTTGTCGGTGCAAAAGGAGTTCAGGTTCAACGAGCGGTTCGGGCTCACCTTCCGCACCGACATCGTGAACCTGCCGAACAACCCCGCCTTCGCGTTGCC
>JBDTVQ010000330.1:0-7769 GCA_040007195.1 Acidobacteriota bacterium
CGGAACCACGTCTGCCTCAGTTCAGCGCCTTCACGCTTTCATCGGACAGGCTCTATCTACCCGCAGCACCGCGATGTCCGCCTCGGCTCCGACATCAAGCGTCCCCAACTCCGGGTGCTTCACCTCGCGCGCCGGATTCACCGTCGACATCCGAATCACATCCTCCAGCGACGATCCCAGCGCCAGTATCTTCGACATCGACTGCAGCATGTCTTTCATCCCGCCGTTCATGCTGCCCTTATGTAAGTCCGTCGAAATCGAATCGGGATAAAACTTCGCCGCATATGCCGGCACCGCCACCCACCAATAAAAACTCCCCGCGCCAAATCCGATATCGAAGTAGATCCCGCGCGACCTCCCCGCGGTCATCGCCGGATTCAACTGGTTGTTTTCTCCATCACCTCGCGCCGGTTACCCGAAAAGCAGTGCGTGTAGATATCGCCCTTGCGCAGTTTGTCTCGTAGCAGCCCGTCCAGATTCCGCTCTGGCGTGATGATCCCGAAGTCCACCATCACCGGCTTATCGGTTTGCTTGGAGGCTTCCACCGCCCGGTCAATCGAAGTCCAACCCTCGCCGCCATAGTGCGCGCTCTTGAAGCCCACCACCACATCCGGGTTCGCCTTCGCCACCTTCACCGCCGCCGCCGCGTCCAACTCCTCCGGCTTGTCTTCATTACCGAAGTCCGTCATCCCGCGCTTGGAGATGTTCACAAACGCCAGCACCCGCGTCTTCGATTTCTTGATCACATGATCGCGAAAATCCTCAAAGTTCGCCGCCCCCGAAGTCCCCGCATCCACCATCGTCGTCACACCCGACCGGAACGAAAACGCATCGGGCCACACCGCATTCGCCCGTGCCGCATTCGCCATCACGGGAGCCTCGGCATACACATGGACATGAATATCGATCAGCCCGGGAGTCACATACAACCCCGCCACATCAGCCACCCGCCTCGCCTGTGCCGCAGGAATATTCTCGGCCACGCGCGCAATCTTCCCCCCAGTCACCGCCACGTCCATCACCCTGCTGATGTTGTTCTTAGGGTCGATCACATGCCCGCCCTTGAGTAGCAAATCGTAACTCTGCGCTTGGGCGCCCAAAATCCCAGCGGCAAAAATACCCAACCCCAAAACGCACCGTACCTTAGCCATCACGACTCCCTATCTGCGTGTATCTGTGTCCATCTGCGGCTATAAATCCGTTATGCGAGTATCCCCTTCACCACTTCCCCATGCACATCCGTCAACCGGAAATCCCGCCCCGCATAACGGTACGTCAGCTTCTTATGATCCAACCCCAGTAAGTACAAAATCGTCGCATGTAAGTCATGGAAGTGAACCTTGTTCTCCACCGAGTAATACCCATAATCGTCCGTCGCCCCGTAGGACAACCCGGGCTTCACCCCGCCGCCCGCCATCCATACCGTGAACGCCTCAGGGTTATGGTCGCGCCCATCGCTTGCCTGCGCCGTCGGTGTCCGGCCAAATTCACCGCCCCACAGCACAAGCGTATCTTCCAACAACCCGCGCGCCTTCAAATCCGTCAACAGAGCCGCAATCGGCTGATCCACTTCGGCAGCATTCTGCTGATGGTCGCGCTTCAGGTTCGTGTGCTGATCCCACTTGTACGTGTGGCTCACCTGCACAAACCGGACCCCTTTTTCCGAAAATCGCCGCGCCATCAAACACTGCCGCCCAAAGTCTTCCGTAATCGGATTATCCAGCCCGTACATCTTCCGCGTCGCTTCCGACTCCTGGCTGATGTCCTGCAAATCCGGCGCTTCGGCCTGCATCCGGAACGCCAGCTCGAACGACTCGATCCGCCCTTCCAGCGCATGGTCCGGTCCCGTCACTTCCAACTGCTTCCGGTTCAACTCCTGCGTGTAGTCGATCTCCATCCGCTGGATCTCGCGCGGCGTTTCCTTGTTCGAGATGAACGGAATCTTCGCATCGCGCGCCGCAATGCCTACACTGCCAATCGCCGTGCCCGCATACGGAGCAGGCAGGAATGCCGACCCGAAGTTGTTCGCCCCGCCATGGCTCTGCGTCGGGCAAATCGTCACGAAGCCCGGCATCGACTGGTTCTCGCTGCCCAGCCCATACGTGATCCACGAGCCCATCGCCGGCCGTATGAACGTATCCGATCCCGTGTGCAACTCCAGCAGCGCCCCGCCATGTCGCGAGTTCGATCCCCACATCGACTTGATGAAGCAAATATCGTCCACCTTGGTCGCCAGCTTCGGGAACAAATCGCTCACCCAGGCACCACTTTGCCCATATTGCTGGAAACCCCAGGGCGACTGCAACAGATTGAACGTCTCGCTCGACACCACCTTCGGCCGCGCAAACGGCAGCGGCTTCCCGTGGTCGCGCTTCAGCAGCGGCTTGTAGTCGAACGTGTCCACCTGCGACGGACCGCCGTGCATGAACAGGAAAATCACCCGCTTGGCCCGGGCAGGGAAGTGCGGCGGCTTCACGGCCAGCGGATTCGCCGCCTCCGCCTTGGCCTGCTCCTGTCCCATCAGCCCGGCCAGCGCCATGCCGCCGAAGCCCGCGCTCGACACGCGCAACAAATCGCGCCGAGAGAGTGTCTGGTTGAGATATGCGTTCCAGTGCCGGTTCATAGTAGTTAGTTCAAATACACGAATTCGTTCGAAGCTAATAGCGACTTACAAAAGCTCTGCCACGCCTTCGTCCGGTCGCCCTTCCATTCCTTCTCCATCCGCGCCACGAATGTGAGCCCTTGGTCGATCTCCTGCGGCGTCGGCGGCCGCGACAGCGCCCGCTCATACGCCTCGCGCACGCGCTGGTCATCCGCCAGACCCGCGTGCCCCAAAAGGCTTTCCGCCATCTTCATCGAATGCTTCAGCATTACGGAGCTGTTCATCATGAACAACGCCTGCGGCGCGACCACCGTTGCATCCCGTTCCCCGTTCGACATCGTCGGATCCGGCAAGTCGAAAGCCTGGAACACGTCATATAGAGAGCTGCGCACAACGGGCACATACACGCTCCGGATCGGCCGGTCGTAGTCCACCGTCCCGCCTCGTGCCGTGTTCGCTACATACTGCCGGTCTTTGTAAGTCAGCAGGCTTCCACCCATATCGAACTTGAGCTCGCCCGAAACCCGCATGATTCCATCGCGAATCTCTTCCGCCTCCAATCGCCGCCGCGGCATCCGCCACAACAGCGAATCCTCGGGATCCGCCTCCTCCGCTTTCGCATCCACGTCGCTGCTCATCTGGTACACGCTGGACAGCATCATCAAACGATGCATCTTCTTTACCGACCAGCCCTGCTCCACAAACCGCAGCGCCAGCCAGTCCAGCAGCGGCTGATTTGTCGGTGCCGCACCGAGCCGCCCAAAGTTGTCCACGCTCGGCACAATGCCGCGTCCAAAGTGCCCGCGCCAAATCCGGTTCACCATCACCCGGCTCGTCAACGGGTGATCCTTCGACGTCATCCATTGCGCCAGTTCCAGCCGGCCGCTTTCATTCGGACCCAGCGTCACATCCGTGCCTCCCGGAATCGCGCTCAGAAAATGTCGCGGCACCTTCTCGCCCAGCGTCCAGTGGCTTCCGCGAAGGTGAACCGGAATGTCTTCCGTCTTCTCGCTCTCCACCACGCCCATCGCCTTGGGAAACTCCGGCGTTGCGGCTTCCAGCACTTTCGCTTCTTCGTCCATGGTTGTCAATTGCTCGCGCACGTTGGCCGCGTAATAGCGCCGGGCATCTTCCGGCGCCCGGAAGGGCCCGAATTTTTCCTTCGAAAACTCAGCCAGAGCCTTTAAGCCCGCGTCCTGGCTCTGATCCTCGTCCGCCTCCGCTCGCTTGAACAGCTCATCGTATTTCGCGGCTAGCGCCTCAGGCGTCGCAAACGTCTGTCCGGCGAACAACGCCTTCACCGGCGTCGCCCAGTCCTCCATGCGCGCTTTCGTTCCCTGAATTTCCCACGCATACAACACCGACGCCGCCGCGCCGTTCGAACGCTTTAGGTGCTCCACCATCTGGTCCAAAAATCCAGGATTCACGCCGTACTTCGCCGCCACTTGCACGATGTTCAACGGCGCGCGCTGGAGTGCATTCGGCGCCAACATCAACTTAGTGAAATACGGAAACCGCGAAGCATGCTCGAGCCGCAGCACATTCTCGCCCGCCTGCAACGGCACGATCGCTACATACGACCACCCATCCACTTCAGGCGATGCCGCGCGATTCTGAATCGGCGGTGCGCCGCGCTTCATCCATGCGCCATTGACATAGACATCGGCCGTCCCCGAGCCCCTTTCCTGATCGAGCACGTCCAACTGGTACTCGCCCGCCTTGGCCACGATTACTTTGTACTCGGCATAGAACGGCCCTTTCGCATCCTTGGCCGTGTTCGATTTTTTCCGCTCTAACTGTTTCGGAACGTTCCCCGCCGCGAATGCGCCCGCTTCAATTTCCACCGCGCCCGCCGCCGTCTCCACCGGGGCCACTTGCACCTGCTCATCGCGCTGCACATGCGCCGCGGCCAACAGATATGCGCCCACATGATTCACGGCCTCGGCTGTCAGCTTCTTGTTCTCCGCCTTCGTGATCTCGCCGATCTCTTTGTGCTTGGCCTCCACTTTCGCCTCATGGGCTGCCAGCCGGTCACGATCTTCCTTTGGCGCCAGCACATACTCGTGCCACTTGGCGACGACCTTGAAGTTCTCCATCGTCTTCGAGCTTTTGAAAATGCCCGCCAGCGCGTAGTAATCCTTCGTCGGAATTGGATCGAACTTGTGGTCGTGGCATCGCGCGCAGCCCACGGTCATCCCCATGAACGCCCGCGTCGTGGTATCGAGCTGCTCGTCGACGATGTCCATCTGCATCTTCGCCGGATCGTCTTCCGCCAGCATCTTCGCGCCTAGCGAAAGGAACCCGGTGGCCGTCCAGCGCTCAAACGTCGTGTTCAAGTCGTCCGTCGGCGGCAGTAGATCGCCCGCCAATTGTTCCTGCACAAATTGATCGAACGGCTTGTCTTTATTGAACGCCGCGATGACGTAATCGCGATAGCGGAACGCGTTCTTGTATACAAGGTTCTCGTCCAGTCCGTTCGAATCCGCGTAACGCGCCACGTCCAGCCAATGCCGCCCCCACCGTTCGCCATAACGAGGCGAGGCCAGCAATCGGTCCACCACCTTCGCATAGGCATCGGGGGACTTGTCGTCGAGAAACGCCTTCACTTCTCCAGGCGTCGGCGGCAACCCGACCAAATCGTAGGTGGCGCGTCGAATCAGCGTCCGCTTATCAGCCGCCTTCGCCGGTGCGAGGCCCTTTTCTTCGAGCGCCTTCAGCACGAACGCGTCCACCGGCGACTTCACCCATGCCGCGTTCTTCACTGCGGGTACCGCGGGCTCCACAGGCTTCACGAAGGCCCAGAATTTCTTCGACGCAGCCGGCGCCGCGCTCACAGCCGCATCGCCCCACGGCGCGCCCATGTTGATCCACTTCGCCAACATCGCTGCGTCCGGATCTTTCATCTTCGGGCCCGGAGGCATCTTCAATGCGTCCGACGTGTGCAGCACGGCCTTCATCAAAAGGCTCTCCGCCGCGTTCCCCGGGACGATCGCCGCGCCCCGGCTCCCACCCTTTAACGCCATCTCACGCGTGTCCAACCGCAGGTTCCCCATCACCGGTTGGCTCGCCGCCGAATGACACGCCAGGCATTGCTTGACCAGCAGCGGCCGCACGTTCTTCTCGAAGAACGCAGGCCCATCCTCCTGCGCCATCAGCGGCAGAACGATCAATAGAATTGCAAGAAGGAAACGGCCGGGCATCACTCGGATCGTATCACGAGCGGGCCCTCAACTTTAGCGCTTAAGCGCTTTGATCTGAATGTTCCGAAACTCAATCTTTTGCTCGAGCTGGCACTGGAAGCCAATCACGCCCTCTTTGTGCTTGCTATCGGTTGCATCCAGCACCTTTTGCCCGTTCAGCAACACCGTGAAGTGATCGCCCTTTGCCGTGATATCGAACTGGTTCCACTCCCCGCCTTTCACCTTCGCCGGGCCCGCCTTCACCGACCCCACCAGGCTCCCCGTGAGAAATCCTGCCGGCTGGTAATCCCAAATCTGCAGCTCATACCCCGTCACATGCGGCTGCCCCTCTTCCTGAGATCGCAGAAACACCCCGCTGTTCACGTTCTCCGCACCGCGAAATTCCAGCTTCAATTGGAAGTCCGAAAAATGCTTCTCCGAACTCAACCAGCTTGCCTTCGTACCCCCGCACACAATCGCCCCGTCCTTCACCGTCCAGTCGCCCTTGCTCTCGGGCGCGAATGTCGGCCGCCCCTCCCAGCCCTTCAACGACTTGCCGTCGAACAGACTCTTCCATCCGTCCTGCGCCGCGCCAGTACCCGCACACGCCAAAGCCGCCACCAACACTGCGATGAGTTTCATCGGCCACGATCTTACTAAAATCCCGCGCCCCCCGCCCGCGCCTTCCCGCTCGCGCTTCAAAGATACAACTGCTTCGGCCACTCCTCCGCCCGCATCTTCCGCCGGATCGACGCGCGTGTCCACTCAATCCAGAGCACTGGCCAAAGGCAGGAAATGACCACCCAGGTTAAGTTACGGGCGTCGGGCCCAAACGCAACCACGAACGCGCCACCGAGAACCGCCCATTTCACTACCCGGAAAATGCGCCCACGTGACTGCGTATAGACGGGGAGCAATGGCGCGACAAACATGAGGCCCATTCCAATTCCCCCCACGAACAGCACCCGCGCAGCGTCCTGAGCGCCGCTCAGAAAGAGTGCTACCGACGCCAACAGAACCGCCGCCGGCAACCATTTAAGCCACACCCGCGAACACACAACCCGTGTTTCCCAATTGCCTTCGCCCAGCAGTCGCGCCTCGGTGGAAGTCAACAGCACACGCCGGTACTGACAGTTGGCGGCCTTAGCCTCGCCGAGCGCGGCCAGCGCGGCTCGGTCCGCCTCTTCAGCCCCCATGCCTCCAGCCATCGCAGCTTCCCGCGCCGATTCAAAGTGCTCCTCAATTTCCGCTCGAACCTGCGTCGCAGATTTTTTCGACAACTCGCGTGTCGCGCGCTTCATCCAGCTTTCCAATCCAGTCATCACCTATGCCTCCCCTAGAATTGCCGTCACTGCTTGCGAGAGTTTACGCCACTCGGCGCGATCCTTGGCCAGTGTCCCGCGCCCCACTTTCGTGATGCGATAGTAGCGCCGCGCCCGACCATTCTCTGTGCCCTCATAGGATTCCACTAGCCCCTCATTCTCCAGCTTGTGAAGAGCCGGATAGAGCGTGCCTTCCTTAAAATCCAACACACCTTCCGATCGTTCCTTGATTCGCTGCGCAATCCGATACCCATGGCTCGCCTCGCGCACCAGTGCCTCGAGGATCAACGTCGGAAGCGTTCCCTTGAAATTCATTCAATATCTCGTAATCCTATGCATAGGATAGATACGTGATGCTCGCGCGTCAAGAGAAATCGACTCGGACGATAGCACCGCGGTAAAGCACCCGGTGACAACCCGGTGGACGGGCGTCCTTCATCGACGCCGCGTGACGTAGTACAGTTCCATCTCAATGGCTGCCCCCGTGACGCCGATGCGCCGATCACCGCGACCGCGCGGCCGGCCACTTCGCCTCGAAACGTAACGTCTGCTTCGAACGCGGACCGTTCGCACACCAAAACCACTTGTAAGCGCAGCCTCCCCTACGCGGTGGGCTACTTCGACGGCGGCGTGTGGCATCGCGTCGTGCCGAACTTCGTCGCGCAG
>JBDTVQ010000331.1:0-7749 GCA_040007195.1 Acidobacteriota bacterium
GGAATCGTGGCCAGCTTGCCTTGGTAGCGCACCAGCAGCGTCGCTTCGCCAATGCGTTCGCCGCTCACCTTCGCCGTCGTCGGGTCGACCACGGCGAGATTGGTAACGTTCGATTCGATGGTCGCTTCTTTGGTCACGTCGCGCATCTGCCCGTCGGCGAACTTCGCGCGCACCTTGATCTGGGCGCTTTCACCGGGCTTTGGCATGCGCGCTTCCGCCGGCTCGACCTCGAGCGAGGCGACCGTGTCTTTCGAAGGATCTCCGTACGGCACGCCCTGAGCGATCCAGCTTTCGATGATCTTGTAGTAAGCCGAATTCTGCTCGAATCGTTGACCTCCGCCATGCGGCACCTGCTGCGCCGGCTTGGCGAGCATCAGGCTGCGCGCGGGCTCGGCGCGATTGAACCTGCGGCCGGAGAGGTCGTAGAGCAGCGCTTCATAGTCGAACTGCGGATCGTAGCCACGCAGCGATAGCTTAAAGCCGTTCTTGCCTTTGGCCGCGCCATGGCATGGGCCCGACGTGCAGCCGGTCTTGTTGAGAATCGGCGCGACGTCGCGCAGAAACGTGACGGGCTCGGCGGCGAACAACAACGCCCCGCTAAGGGCGAGCAGCAGTAGTCGCATTTACGGTCTTCTCCTCCGAATCGTGAACGGGTACGGTCAAGGTCTGCAACGGCGAGTAGATGTCCTCTTGTGCGCCATCGACCATCATCCGTCCATTGATTCCGATGTTGTAAAGAGCGGGAAGTGTGTTCCTGGTGGTGGTCACCAGAAACGTTCCGCTCTTGGGATCTTCTTTATCGACGGCCATTTCGATCACGCGAAGATCGATGAGATTCGGCAGATCGACGCTCACCGTCGCCGGCACCTTCTGCATCGTATTTCGCACGTGATAGTGCCAGCGGTAGCGGTATTCAAAACCGGATTCCTTCTTATCCGAACTCTCCAGTTTCAATTCGAGCGTCGCGGTCGGCGCGTCGCCCTTCATGGCGGGAAGTTGATAGCCGAGCCATTCACCCGTAAGAGGGCGCTGGCGGTCGACCACGCCTTGCGTAGTTGCGCCGGCCACGCCGATCGCATACGCCAGGCCCGTTGCCTCGCGCTCAATCGGCTTGCCGTCTTCGCCCGTGCCAATCACTTTGAATGCGAGTTCACCTTCGGAGAAGGCCGAATCGGCGGGCGCGCTGAGCGATACGAATCCACGGCGGGCGTTGGAGCGATTCGAGGGGTCTGCAATTTCACCCGGGATATTGCCACCCGCGATTTCGATTCCCTTCGGCAGATGGACGGCCTCAATGCTGAGCGGTCCCGTGTACCCACGGCGCTCGATGCTGAAGTTCACGATGGTCGTGCCGCCCTGGGGAATGTTTACGTAGGGCGATGTGATGGTGGCGCGGAAGTCGAACGGCGCGCGATATGCGCTGAATCGATACCCATAGTAAGGGCCGCCGCGGCGGGCCAAATCTTCCACCGTAACGGTGATCTGGTTCACGCCATCGGGCACCTTGAATTGCAGATACGGATCGCCCAGCGTACGGCTGCTCGCCTGCACCGCCGCCACGTCCACAGGCAGTGGACCATCGCCGCCGGACGCAAGCCGGGTACCCTTTTCGTCGTACACCGTGATCAAGCCGGTGAGTTTCGATGTGCCTAATTCGCGAGCCTGCAATTCAAAGATGAACTCTTCGCCGGGCTTCACGTCCAACTGGTATTTGTCGATCTCGGCCGGCGCCGACAACTTGCCGTTTACCGTGATGGGCAACGTCAGCGGGCCTGTCACTGGCTCGCGAACTTCCGGATAGTCGCCCACGGCAAACGGCAGCGGCAGCGCCGGCGAATCGGGAAGATTCACGAACACCTCGGGCGTCTTTGTCTGCTTCAGGTCCACCTTCACGCTCGTCTTGGCGACGGCGACTTCCACCTGCTGCCCACGCTGGCCGCCGAGCGGAAACAGTTCGGTCGCGTAGTTATAGTTGCCGGTCTTCAGACGGTAATAGTTCTGCGCCTGCTTGGAAAACCGCGCATCGTGGACTTCGACATAGTAGTAGCCTTCTTTGGGAAAGGTCATGTCGAGCCGTGCGTCGAGCTGCAGCAACGGATCGTCTTCCGAACGCGCGATCATTTTGCCCGCGCCGTCGTAGACGATGATCACCGGATCGATGGCCGAGCCCGCGCGCCGCGCATCGACTTCAAACACCCGCCGCTCGCCGGCCTTCACCTGCACGCGATACACATCGCGCTCGGGACCCATCAGAGTGCCGTTCAAGGTCAGTGGCGACGAGGGAATTGCCTGCGCCTTCTCGATCGAATCGTTCTGATTCGGCAGCGAGCCTTCGCGCGATTCTTCCTCCGTCAGCTCCTGAAACGCACCGATGCTGAACAACAAAATGTTGGAAAGCCCCGAGGGCGTCTTCACGCGAACGGTATAGACGCCTACGTTCCAATCGCCGGTCGGCTCGACGAGAAAGGAGGCCCTTCGGCTTTCCATTCCCGGCTTATCCACCCCAAGCGAGGTGAACGTTGCAGGCAGGTTCGAAACCAACGTCGCGCCTTCGCCGAGATCGCGCCCGACGACGGTGAGCGTGAAGGGGCGGCCCTTTTGTGCGCCTCGCGGCTGCAGTTCGTTGAGCGTCGGTGATGCGGCGGCGAGAGCGGCAGCGGTGAGTACCAGTGCGGCGCACAGTTTCATTGACCACCTCCTGCTTGCGCCATGCCGGCGGAAAGCGGTACGGGAATAAACGAGTGGGCCAAGGTGCAGTCCTTCGTGTTGTAGATGCGAACCTTGCCGTCGAAGCCGCCAGTGGCGAGTTGCGCGCCGTCGGGTGAGAAGGCGACTGTGTAAATGCCCGCGCTGTGGCCTGAGCACGAAGCTTTGCGGTCGCCTGTTTCCGGGTCGTAGAGATTTACGTTGGCCGAGGCGCTGGCGACGGCGATGCGCGTGCCGTCCGGCGACCAGTCGAGCGCCGTGATCGCACCATCCTGCCGTTCCAGTTTGCGCACGAGCGTGGTGTCGTCGGCGATCTTCATGTTGCGCGGACGGTCCATCAAATAGATGTAGGGATAGCGTTCCTCGCCGCCGAGGACGACGACATCCTTCTTCGGGTTGCGCGCCACGGCGGCGAGTTCACCGCGCAGCAGGTTCACGTTTTCGAGGAAGGCGCCGGTGTTGGCGTCGATGAGCTTTGCGGCGCGGTCGCGGCCCGCCGATACGAAGCGTTTGGAGTCCATGCCGAAGACGGTGGCAAGCACCCAGTTCTCATGATTGCCGATCTTGTAGAGTTCTTTGCCGGTGGCCGTTTCCAGCACATGCACCGTGTTGTCGGCGGCGCCGACAGCGACTTTCGAAGCATCGGGCGCAAGTGACGCGCCGAAGACGGTGTCGTTGGTGAGCGTCGAGGAGTGCAGCAGCTTGCCCGCGTGCGCGTCCCAGATTTGTACCTCGCCGAACTGCGCTGGTGTGCCGCCGCCGGCGATCAGCAGGTTGCCGTCCTTGCTGAAGGCGAGCGAGAGAATACGCTCGGCTTTGCCGGGCAGCCGCTGTAGCAGCTTGCTGCCGTCGCTGGTGTGGACCAGTATTTCGCCATTTCCCGATACCGCGAGCTCTTTGCCGTCGGGGGAGAACTTCAACGCGGTGATCACAGGGGGCTGCATGTAAACTGAGGTCCGGCGGACGGTGGGCTCGGCGGTCGAATCGTTCTTCGCTCCGTCGGCGATCCAATCCTTAATTAAGGTGACCTCTTCGGCAGGCAGCTCCGGCTGGCCGAATGGCATGCGAGGCTGTTCGATGCCCATGATGTAGCGCACGGCCAGGCTCTCGTCGGGCTTTCCCGCGACGAATGCGGGCCCGATCTTGCCGCCCTTCTGGAACGATTCGAACGTAGTGAGGTCAAGGTTCGAAGCCTTCGACGCCGGCTGGTGGCAACCGGCACAGCGCTTCTGGAGAATGGGGCGAACGTCGCGGGAAAACGACGGCGCCGCAGCGGCTATGGCCGCACTCATGAAAAGTACAAGGATGGCTCTGCAATACATCGGGAACGCCTTATGGATGTATCTGGAGCATATCACCGGCGGAGGACGAGTGGCGCCGGGCGCCGTCTGGCTGACGTAAGCTATTCCCATGCTGGTTTCGCGTCGAGACGTATTGTCGTCAGCCCTCATGGCCCTTCCCGCCTGGGCGGCCAAATCGGGCGAAAGCGATTGGGGGCACTATGCGGGCGATCCTGGAGCCTCTCGATTCTCGCCGCTGAACCAGATCAAAGTGTCGAATGTGGCGAATCTGAAGGTCGCCTGGACGCATGCTTGCGGCGATGCGACGCAGCGTCCGCTGACGACCATTGAGTGCACGCCGATTGTGGTGGGTGGCGTGATGTACCTGACGACGGCGCGGGTGCAGGTGCGGGCGTTGAACGCAGTGACGGGGCAGCCGCTGTGGAACTACAATCCACTGGCTGGTTCGCGGCGATCGACCGGTGTGAACCGCGGTGTCACCTGGTTTGAGGATGGCAAAGATAAGCGCGTCTTTGCGGCTATTCAAGATAAGCTGCATTGCCTGAATCCGGCGACGGGTGAACCGGTGAAAGGCTTCGGCGACAACGGCATTGTCGATCTTGCCGCGCAGTTCGATCGCGATATGACCGGCTTGAGCTATCGCAGTACGAGCCCGCCCGTGATTGTCGAGGACACGCTCATCATCGGTGGCGGTGGCGGCGAAGGCCCGCGTCCGGAAGCACCCGGCCACATACGCGGGTACGACGTCTACACCGGCAAGCGCAAGTGGATCTTCCACACGATTCCGCATCCGGGCGAGAAGGGCTATGACACGTGGCCGAAGGACGCCTGGAAGACGAGCGGCTCGGCGGGCAACTGGCCCGGGCTCAGCGTCGACCTCAAGCGCAAATGGGTGTTCGTTCCGACGGGTTCGGCGACATTCGATTTCTATGGCGCCGACCGTATTGGCGACAACCTGTTCAGCGATTGCGTGCTGGCCCTGGACGCGCAGACGGGGCGCCTCATCTGGCACTACCAGACCGTGCGGCACGATGTATGGGACTACGATTTGCCCGCGCAGCCCGCGCTGGTGACGGTGCGGCATCAGGGCCGCATGAAGGACGCCGTGGCACAGGTGACCAAGACCGGTTTCCTGTTTCTGCTCGACCGCGAGACGGGCAAGCCGCTGTTCCCGGTGGAGGACCGCAAGGTTCCGGCGAGTGATGTCGACGGCGAAGTGCTGGCATCCACGCAGCCGTTTCCGATGAAGCCGCTGCCGATTGCGCGGCAGGAGGTGAACGAAGACCTGCTCACCGATATCTCGCCCGAGGCCCACGAATTCGCGCTGGCCAAGTTTAAGAAGTTGCGCGGCGGTGTTCCGTTTGCGGCGCCGAGCGTACAGGGCACACTCTACTCGCCGGGCACATTGGGCGGGGCGCTGTGGGGCGGGTGCGCCTTCGATCCCTCGTCGCAGCGCGTGTTTGTGAACTCGAGTGAGCTGCCGAGCATCGTGACCTTGCGCGACGAGCGGAACAAAGAGAAGTATCCGTTCGGCATCGCCGGCTACGAGAAGTTCATCGACAGCGAGGGCTTTCCCGCGGTGAAGCCGCCATGGGGCCATCTGACGGCGATTGATTTGAAGACCGGCGATTTCGCCTGGCGCGAGGTGATGGGCGAGTATCCGCAACTGGGAGCGCGCGGTGTGAAGAAGACCGGCTCATATTTGTTGGGCGGCTGCATTGCGACGGCTGGAGGACTGGTGTTCCTGGCGGCGACTCCGGATGAGAAAATTCACGCGGTGGATTCGTCGAGCGGCAAGATCGTGTGGGAAGCCAAGCTCCCGGCGGGTGGCTATGCGACGCCTGCGACGTATGCGGTGAATGGCAAGCAGTATGTCGTGATCGCGTGCGGCGGCGGGAACCGGCAGCCGACTCCGGCGGGAGATCAATATGTGGCGTTCGCTTTGTAGGGGGGCGGCTTGGCGGCCCGTGTTGTGGCCGGGGCCGCGGCGGGGAATGAGGGCGGGCCGCAGCCTGGCTAGCCTGCTCTGCTGCGCGGTGCTGGCAACAGCGGCGGTGGACTACGAGAGCGAGGTGCGTCCCCTGCTCGCCAAGCGTTGTGTGGGTTGTCACGGGCCGGCGCTGCAGATGAGCCATCTGCGGTTGGATCAAAAGGCGAGCCTGCTGAAGGGCGGCGAGAGCGGCATTCCGGCGATTGAGCCGGGTAGCGCGGCGAAGAGTCTGCTCATCCGTTATGTGAGCGGCACGGACCCGAAGCTGGTGATGCCGCCGAAGGGGACGCGGTTGACGCCGGAGCAGGTGGCGCTGCTCTCGAAGTGGATCGATGAAGGCGTGGTGTGGCCGTCGGCGGAAGCGGCGGTCGAGAAGAAGGAAGATCCGCGCTTGCAGCATTGGGCTTGGCAGCCGTTGAGGAAGCCGGAGGTGCCCGCGGTCCAGGACGCGGCGTGGGTGCGGAATCCAATTGATGCGTTCGTGCTGGCCAAACTGGAAGCCCGCGGGTGGAAGCCGAATCCCGTGGCGAAGCAGCGCGACCTGTTGCGGCGCGTGTACTTGAACGTGATCGGGCTGCCGCCGACTATTGCCGAGCAGGACGCGTTCAAGGGCGACGTCGATGCCGAGGTGAAGAAGCTGCTGGCGCGGCCCGAGTATGGCGAGCGCTGGGCGCGGCATTGGCTGGATGTGGTGCGCTACGGCGACACGAACGGCTATGAGCGCGATGCGACGAAGCCGCTGGTGTGGCAGTATCGCGACTATGTGATTCGGGCCTTCAACAACGATGTTCCGTATGACCGGTTTGTGATTGAGCAACTGGCGGGCGATGAGTTGCCGGACTCGAATGCGAACACGATGATCGCGACCGGGTACAACCGGCTGGGGCCATGGGACGATGAGCCGGCCGATCCGGCGGAGGACCACTTCGACCAGTTGGACGATTTGGTGAGCACAACCTCGCAGGCATTTCTGGGACTGACGCTGGGTTGCGCGCGTTGCCACAATCACAAGTTCGAACCGTTGACCACGCGCGATTACTACAGCATGGTGGCGGTGTTTCACGGACTGACGCGGCCTCGCAAAGGGCGCACGGAACTGGATCGTCCGGTGGGTGAGTGGCCTGAGGTACAGCACAACGATGCATACGGCGAGCCGGAGCTGCCGCGTGGGTACTTCATGGAAGAGCGGTCGCCGAAGGCGCCGCCGACGTTCATTCTGATTCGAGGGAAGGCCTCTTCGCCGGGGCCGGAAGTAGAGCCCGTGCCGCCGGCGTTGATCGCGGCGGGGTTTGAGGCGATGCCCGCGGGACCGCGCACAAGCCAGCGGCGATTGGCGTTTGCGCGATGGTTGACGTCGAAGCAGAACCTGCTGGCGGCGCGCGTGATGGTGAACCGCGTGTGGCAGTGGAACTTCGGCGAGGGGCTGGTGCGGACGCCGAATGATTTCGGAGTGATGGGTGCGAAACCGACGCATCGGGAACTGCTCGACTGGCTGGCCGTTTGGTTCATGGAGAACGGCTGGTCGGTGAAGAAGCTGAACGCCCTGATCGCGGGGAGCAATACGTACCGGATGTCGAAAGCTGTGGATGCTCAAGCGGACGGCGCGAAGTATGCGGCAGAAGATCCGGAGGATATGCTGCTGTGGCGCGTGCCTTACAAGAGGCTGGAAGCCGAAGCGATACTGGACTCGATGGCGGCGGTGAGCGGGCGGCTGAATACGACGATGTACGGGCCGCCGGTGTATCCGGAGAT
>JBDTVQ010000332.1:0-7748 GCA_040007195.1 Acidobacteriota bacterium
GATTGTATCATCGGCCAAAGACTTCGCCTGGGTATAGGATGTGCAAAGCCACCGAAAAGATGGGTGTATAAAGATAGTCAAATACCTTCCAGGCGACCAGCAGCCCGAGCATCATGTAGGGTCCCAGCGAGTCCCGGAGGTCCATTAATTTCTGCGCGCCGCTCTCGGGAACGATGATGTTCAGTACGGCGAAGCCGTCGAGCGGGGGGAAGGGGATGAGGTTGAAGGTCCCCAGTAAGAGATTGAGCGAAAAGAGGATACTGAAGAATGTGGCGAACCCGGCGGCGACGCCTCCGTTTGCTTCCACCAAGTGCGACATGCTGAGCGAGCCGGGCAGTAGGAACGTGCCGCTTCGCAGGCCGGCCTGGATGACCAAACCCGCTACGATCACCAAAATAAAGTTTGCCACCGGCCCCCCGAGCGCCATCCATCCGGACCGCCGCGGATGGCGGCGTGCCCAGTAAGGATCGTAGGGAGCACTGGCCCAGCCCATCATCCACGACCCGCCACCCAGCAGAAAGCTGAGCCACGGCATCATGACCATCCCAAACGGCTCCCGCTGGATGTGTGGGACGGGATTCAGCGAAACCTGTCCACCAGCGTAGGCCGTAAGGTCGCCTCCCCATTTCGCGATGAGAGCGTGAGCCGCTTCGTGGCACGTGGTGGACAGCAGGAACGCCGTGTACCAGAGCAGCCCGAGGGCGATCATTTCTTGCATTTCCATTGATGAACCTAATATCTTACAAGCACTTGCGAGAGCGTTTTCTTTTCGATCGCGGGCACGAACGCGTCCTGAGCCGGGTAGCCGACCGGGATTAACAGGAATGGCCGCTCATTCGCCGGCCGTCCCAGAATCTTGCCCAGGAAGCCCATCGGACTGGGTGTATGCGTTAGCGTAGCCAGTCCTGCCCAGTGCAGAGCGGCTAGTAGGAATCCGGTGGCGATGCCAACGGACTCATTCACATAGTAGTGTTTGACCTTGCCATCACCCTCGATACCATAATCGACGCGGAAGACGACGATCAGGTACGGGGCCGTCTCCAAAAAGGGTTTATGCCAGTCGGTGCCGAACGGCTCCAGAGCTTTCAGCCACTCATCTGGAAATCTACGATCGTAGTTTTCACGCTCTTCCGTTTCGGCGGCTTCTCGAATCTGGCGTTTTAGGTCAGGATCGTCGACAATTGTAAAAATCCATGGCTGCTGGTTTGCACCGGATGGGGCCGTCGCCGCCGCTACGATCGCGCGTTCAATCAGTTCGAATGGTACGGGCTCACTTGAAAAGTGGCGGACGGTTCGCCGTGTCTGGATCCGATCGGCGAACTCGCGGCTGCGCCGGTCCTGTTCGGCCGGGTCCAGGCGTTCAAATTCGAGGCGGACAAAGGGATATACAGACAACGGCTGCGCGGGCTCCCCACGCCAGAATACCGCACACCGGGAAAAAGGCGCACAACAGGAAGAGAAACGCGTCTACTGCGGCTGATTTTGCGGAGGAGGCCCGTTCTTGCGTTCATCTTGCGGGCGGCGCGGAGTGCCTGGCCCGTCCGGCCCATGCCCGGGGCCACCTGGGCCACCAGCTCCCGCTGGACCGCCGCCCGGACCGCCGGGACCACGCCGCATGTTCTCAAACCGGCTACGGCGGCTCTGCAGGTCCTTCCACTGCTCGTTGGTGAGGACATGGCGCATCTGCAGGCTCATCATCGTAAAGTGGCGGGTCATATTGCCGCGAGCCGCGACCACGCGATCCACCACGTCATTGGCTTTCCGCTGGTCCGCGTTCACATCCTCGAACAGGTCTTCTACCTCGCCCTCGGCTTTTTCGAGCGCGGCGCGCATGTCGATCATCTTTGATCGGTTCTCGCGGAGGATTTCGCGAATCTGTTGCTGCTGTTGCTCGCTCAGGTTCAAATCCCGGGTAAAGCCCATCTCCCACCACGGGAACAAGCTGCGTGCCATCGGCTGGGCATGGCTCACGCCGGCCGTCAAAATGAGCGCGGTGATCGAGAGCCGCATCCACACTTTAATCATCGCTACTACTCCTCATCCTCAAATAGACTGTGCATCGGGGCCAGAG
The DNA here is from genome assembly GCA_040007195.1 of Acidobacteriota bacterium. GTDB lineage: Bacteria > Acidobacteriota > Terriglobia > Bryobacterales > Bryobacteraceae > JAFLBB01. The sequence continues at coordinate 2,072 of JBDTVQ010000332.1, forward strand.
CGCGAGGCTCTTCCGTCGAGATGGTCTGGTAAATCTCCAGGTACATCCCCGCATCCGAAGCTGTCGCGTTCGACCCGGCCGTCAGTTTCTCGCGCGACATTTGTGGCCAGGACAAGGCCATGGCGACCGCCACCATCACGGCAGCCCAAGCCGGCGGACGCCACCAGGTCTGTTCACGCGCGACGTTTCGGGCCACCCGCCCGCTGATGGCTTCGCGTTGGGCGCGGAGAAACTCTTCCGGGACCCACCGGTCCTCAGTCCGGCCGGCGCGCTGCGTCTGCAGGCCCGCGATCCGTTCCTGGCACTCCGCGCAGTTTTTTGCGTGACCATCTTCGGGACCCACCCCATAGAGATGATCCAACAGTTCGTCGTTGGTCCAGTGGCGCTGTGTCATTTCAATTCCCCATACAGATCCTTCAGTTGCGCCCGCAGTTTGGCAACCGCGCGGGCCATGTGTGCCTTCACGGTACCGATATCGAGGCCGAGAATTTCGGCGATTTCCTCCAGCTTGCGGTCCTCATAGTGGCGCAGAAGAAACACCGCCCGCTGCCGCTCGCTGAGCTCACCGATGGCCGATTGCAGGCGTGCTGCGATCTCCCCGGCAAAAGCCCGCGACTCGGCCGAAGGAGACGCCTCCTTCGTATTGGCCAGAATGATGGACTCGTCTTCGTGGGCTGGACGCCTCCGCCACAGTTTCCATGTCCGGCTGCGCAGCCTGTCGAGGCAGGTGTTCACGGCGATGCGTGTGATCCACTTCGAAGGGTCGTCGAGCTCCATCTTCCCGCTGCTTTTCAGCGCACGATGCGCCTTGACGAAACAGTCCTGCGTCGCCATGTCGGCTTCGTCGCGGTCTTGCATCATCCGCAGGCAGAGAAGAAAAATCCGCCGTTGTTCGCGACCCACCCAGGCGTCGAACTCAAGCAGAAGGTGATCGGAAGCGCGGGACACAGCAGTGCTGCCAGTCAGCAGTCCGGTATGCGCCAGAGGCTCCGCCATTACGCCCATCTTACTGAGGAATGACGAAGGATCGATAGGGGAGGATTACACTCAGCCCTTCAACATGCGGTGATGGGCGAGTTCGCCGCCGCCAGGAAGGGCCGATTTGGAGCTTTTGTCCGTTCCAAGGGCGCGAGCTGTGAAAATGGAGGCCGCTTTGGCGAGCGTACCCACGTCGCCGCCTTCTTCAACCGTCAGTTCGTGCTCCACCCAATTCGACAGGGGGATATTCCGGAAATAGAGACGCTCCTGCAGAACCATCGATTTCTTGTTCAGGAACAAGGATTTGCTCTCGCGCATGTAGTGGCGTTCTTCCACCCGGAAGTCGCCCAGAAAATCGTCCATGGACCGGCGGCGGGTTTCTTCTTCAGTGGCCTTCAAGCGCGCTTCGGTTTCTTTTTCGACGTTTTTCAGATCGGAGCGAGCCTCAACCAGGGCCTCGCGCTCTTTGGCAATCGCAACTTCCAGCCTCGCCTGCATGATGTAAAACGAAAGCAGCGCACTCCCAGCGGCCGTGAACAACGGGAGAAACATCCAGAGCATCGCGTCCATGGTTCAACTCCTTCCGCATCCATCGGCTATTCTGTAGCCGCGCTTTAGTCGAACTGCTCGGTTCCGTCGACCTTCTGGCCGGACATCATCCGGGAGAAGGCGCCAAAGCCGCCAGGGCTACCGAGCGAACCCAGTAACTGACTCAAATATAAGCCAATTTGCGATCCCCTGCTGAAGTGTTTTCCCGCGAAAGCGACCGCGCCTAGCCGCCGGTCGGCCTCCAATGCGCCGGTCCAACCAGACGCTGCTGCCGGTTCGCCATCGTCAGTTACAGATAAGTCCGAAAAGACCAGAGCATTCTTCCCACCCCGCCGGACACGGAAACACATTTCGACGTCGGACCAGGATTCCCCGAAGCGCTCGTCGAAATAGTTCATTCCTACAATTGTCTGTCTTCTCACCATCAACGCCCGGATCGAGAGACATTCGACAGGTCCGGCATTGGCGGCTCGGAAGGGAACACCGGATTTCGCCCAGGCGGCGAGATCACCCGCCGTCGGGAAAGCAACTATTTGCGGAAGCGGCTTGCCGGTGTTGTCCGTCAGAATCGGCGCCACGGGGCCGATGGTCGAATCCGCCTGCATCCGCTGCGCCAGAGTAATCGCCGTCTCCGGCTTTACCGTGACCTCCGGCGCTAAAAAGAGGAGATACTCCCCTTTCGCCGTTCGTACGCCGATATTGCGTGCCTTGGTCATGCCGAAATGCTTGGGCAGCCGAAGGGGGGTAATGCCGGGGAACTCCTCGTCGATAGTCGCCGAACCGTCGCGCGAGCCCTGGTCGACGACCAGGATCTCCAACTGCTCCCGCCCGTGAGAAGCCTCAAGTGCAGCCACGCAACGTCGCAATGCTTCGCCGGAATTGTGAGAAACGATGAGCGCGGTGACAAGCGGGCCCTCCGGCCCATCCGGTTGCTGCTGTGCGGTAGAGGATTCCTCCATGAGCCCATGAGAATAGCGCAATGTGGCAACATGGACAAGGTCCCATGCGAGCGTTCATTTCTGCATTTTTCCTAATTGCCGCCACGTTGGCCGCCCAATCGCCTCTCCTTCTCGTTCTTGAGAAGGGTTCGAGTGCCCTCGGATATTACACGCTGGAAGGCCAGCGCGTAGGCGAGGTAAAGGTTGGCCAGCACCCACATGAGATGGTTGCTTCGCCTGACGGCAAGTTCGCCTATATCACCGACAACGGTGTGATGCGCATCGAGGATGCCGGCAAAGGCGGCAACACAGTTTCGATTGTCGACGTGCCCGGACGCAAGCGCGTGGCAGTGATCAAGCTCGACCAGTTTTTCCGGCCGCATGGAATCGATCTCGACCCGACAACGAACCGGCTGGCCATCACGGTGGAGAATCCCGATCAGTTTCTCCTGCTCGACATCCGCGACCGCCGCATCCTGCGCGCCTACGACACGAAAGGCAAAACGCCGCACATGGTGCGCTTTGGTCCCACCAAGGGCGGGGCGCAATACGCCTATGTCAGTAATTCTGGTTCGGGAACGGTGAGCGTGATTCAACTGGCCACGGGCGGCGAGATGAAGGTGCTACCCACAGGCGAACGGCCCGAAGGCAGCCATCTTTCGGCCGACGGTACCGAGCTGTATGTGGCCAACCGCGAATCGGGAACGATCACAATCATCGACACGACGCGCCAGGCGCAGGTGGGCGAGATCAAGACGGGCGGCAAGGGTCCCGTTCGGATGGACATCACGCCCGACGGCCGTTATCTTGTGTACGCTCTGATGCACGACCACAAGATCGAAATTGCCGATCTGCAGACGCGCCTGCCGGTGGCGCAGATCGCCGTGGAAGGCGAGCCGATTTCACTTTCGGTGTCGGCCGACGGCAAGTATGCATTCGCGGCGTCTGAAGAAATCGACACCGTACACATCCTCTCGCTCGCGGATCGTAAGTTGATTCGCAGCTTCAAGACGCCGAAAGGCGCGGGACCCGATCCCGTTCTGATGGTGAACACAAAATGAACAGGCGGCAATTAATCCAATCGCTCGGCGCAGCGGCCGTAACCGGCGCATGCTCGAATAAGCCCTCGAAATCCGATCGTCCCAATATTCTGTTCATCCTGGCCGACGACCAATCGTGGCTGCACACGGCCTACAACGGGGCCAAGGGATTGAACACTCCCACGATTGATCGCATTGCTCGTGAAGGTGTCCGGTTTACGAATTCGTTTTGCGCATCGCCGTCGTGCACGCCCTCGCGCGCGTCTATTTTGAGTGGCCGGCACGTCTGGCAGTGCGGCGAAGCGGGGCTTCTCTACGGCGCCATGCCGAAGGACCTTCCGCTCTACACGCAGGCGCTGAGAAAGCACGGCTATTGGGTCGGTTTCACGGGGAAGGGTTGGGCGCCCGGCGACTGGCGCGCGCTCGGTTTGGATCGCAATCCCTGCGGACGTCAGTTCAATGACATCAAGCACGCGCAGAAACCGCCGGTGGGCATCGACGAGCGCGACTACGCGGCAAATTTTCAGGCGTTCCTCAACCATTCCGACAGGAATGGCGAGCCGTTCTGCTTCTGGTTCGGCTCCACTGAGCCGCATCGCATCTACGCCGTTGGCCGCGGTGTGCAAGTGGGCAAGAAATTGGAGGACGTCACTGTGCCCGCGTTCCTCCCCGATTCTCCCGAGGTGCGTTCGGACATTCTCGACTACTACACCGAGATCGAATGGTTCGACTCGCAGATTGCCAGGTTCGTCAAAATCCTGGAGGACACGGGCCAGCTCGACAACACCCTGATCGTCGTCACCAGCGACAACGGAATGCCCTTCCCGCGCGCCAAGGCCAACCTCTACGATTGGGGGACGCGCATGCCGCTGGCCATCCGCTGGGGCGCGAAGATCAAGGCTGGCCGCACAGTCGACGACCTCGTAAGCCATGTCGATTTTGCGCCGACGTTCCTTGAAATTGCGGGTGTGAAGGCTCCCGAAGGCATAGCGGGCAAGAGTCTTGTTCCACTGCTGTACTCCGAGAAATCGGGTGTCGTCGATCCTGCCCGCGATCATGTGTTCACCGCGATGGAGCGCCATACGGTCGCCAGGCCCGATTTCGCCGGTTATCCGATGCGGGCGGTTCGTACGGCTCAGCACCTGTACATTCGAAACTATGCGCCGGATCAGTGGCCCACCGGCGGCGAGTACGTCGGATCGAACAAGACGACGCACGGAGACATCGATTGGGGCCCTTCGAAGGATTTCCTGCTGTTGCCTGCGACGCGCACGAAGTTCCGCCGCGAAGTGGAGCTCTGCCTGAATAAGCGTCCCGCCGAGGAGCTGTACGACGTCGCGGCCGATCCCGGCCAGGTGAATAATCTAGCGGGTGTCGAATTACACGCCGCCGTGAAGCTCGACATGAGCCGCCGGCTCGACGACTACCTCCGCGAAACGAACGATCCGCGCATGAGCGGACAGGATCCGTGGCGCGTGTATTCGTACCGGCAGACGAACGGCTACGGGGCATCGTTCAACACGGCGCTTCCGGAAGACGTCCGCGCCAAGGCTCGCGAGGCCGCGACGCACAAGCCGGAATAGCGGATTACTCCGGCTCTTCGACCAGGGCTTTCAAGCGGTCAAGGCGTTCGTCCCACTCGCGCTCAATCGCCTTCAGCCAGCGGCGGGCTTGCTTCATCTTCCCAGGCGTCATCTCCCACACTTGCTCGCGACCACACTTGGTAGCGCGCACCAGCCCCGCGCCCGAGAGCACGCGCAGGTGCTTCGTCACGGCCTGCCGTGTGATCGGCTGGCGTTCACTCAACTGCGTGATCGACTGTTGGCCGGTGTGGCACAGCTTCATCACCAGCCGGAGGCGGGTCTCATCGCCGAGCGCCGCGAAAACCGGGGCCGCGGCCCGTACTTCCGAACTAAGCATGTTGTCCAAGATGGCGTTCGAGGTTCTCGAACTGGCCACGCCAACCGTCGGTGTTCTCCTGGAAGGCCTTCGCTCGCTTCTCGAGCGCAATACCTTCGAATCCAGTTTCGAGCACCGTCACGCGCGTGCCTTCCGGCACTTCCTCCAGCGTAAAGGTGACGAGCGTGGTGTTGGGGTCCGGGTCTTTGACCACCGCGCCGGGCAACCAGCGATAGGAAAATTTTGATGGAGGCGTCATCTCCTCAATCTGTA
>JBDTVQ010000333.1:0-7712 GCA_040007195.1 Acidobacteriota bacterium
TTCGATTCGACAGGGTTCGACACAATTCGACAGATCGGTACATCTGGCATGCGGGCGCGGCAGGAGCGGATTGGCTGATGCCCGTTCTCTTCCGCGCACTCCGCCACCGCGACTTCCGCCTCTACGTCGCCGGACAGGTTATTTCCGTGACGGGCACGTGGGTCCAATCACTCGCCCTCAGCTGGCTCGTCTACCGTCTCACTCATTCGGCGCTTCTCATGGGCACGGTCGGCTTCGCCTCGCAGATCCCGGTGCTGCTGCTCGGCCCTATAGGCGGCCTTGTTGCGGACCGCTTTCCGCGCCGGCGCATCGTCATCCTCATGCAGTCGCTGATGATGGTGCAGGCAGCCGTACTGGCCGTACTTACCTATACGGGCGCTATCCACGTGTGGATGATCATCGTCCTTGCCTTGGTGATGGGCACGCTGAATGCCTTCGAGATCCCCGCGCGCCAGGCGCTCTACGTGCACATGGTCGGCAAGGACGATCTGGCGAATGCCATCGCGCTCAATTCGATGACCTTCAATGCCGCGCGCGTTGTGGGTCCGTCGGTAGGCGGCATTTTCGTGGCTGCATTTGGCGAGGCCGTCTGCTTTCTCATCAATTCTGTCTCTTACCTAGCTGTTCTCGCCTGTTTCCTCCTCATGCGCACGCCGGAGCCGGGCCGTAGCGCTCCGCCTTCGGTGCTCGATCATTTGCGCAGCGGCTTTGAGTACGCCTGGAATCACCGTCCCGTGCGCGCGCTGCTCATCCTCACGGCGCTGATGAATTTCGGCTCCGCACCGCCGCTCGCGCTCGGCCCCTTGTTCGCCGACGCCATCTTCCATCGCGGGGCGCAGGGCCTGGGCTTGATCCTCGGCATCTTTGGTATCGGCGCTGTTGCCGGCACGCTCGCCTTGGCGAACGAAACCTCCACCCGCAAGCTTCCCGGCATCATCAGCTTCAATGCGATCGGTGTCGCCGTGGGCCTGCTTACCTACGCCTGGGCGCCGGTGTTCCCCGTGATCCTTGTTGGCGCCAGCATCGGCGGCTTCTGTACCATGCGCCAGTTGGCCGCGACCAATGGCCTGATCCAGACGATCATCGACGATGATTTCCGCGGCCGTATTATGGCTCTCTACTCGATGATGGTCATCGGCATGCTGCCGCTGGGAAATTTCGCCGCCGGCGCGATTGCCGAGCACATCGGCGTGCGTTGGGCCGTGTGCCTGGGAGGCCTCCTGGTGCTCGCCGCCGCGCTGAACTTCCTTCGCGCGCGTTCGGAGGTCGAGGCCGCCGCCCTGCGACAATGAAAGAACTCATGCGAAATTTCGCCACCTGGGCCGCACTCGGCGCGTTTTTTCTTTCGCCGGCGGTGAACACGGCGTCCGCCCAAACCGAATCTCCGACCGAAATCCTCGCCGAACTGAGCAAGATCACCGGTTGGAAGATCAAGAAGCCGGTTCCCCAGGACACGATGACGCGCGACGCTCTGAAGGCGTACTTCGAAAAGCGCATGGGCGAAATGGTCGACCCCAACGACCTGCGCATCGAAGAGCTCACGCTCAAGCGCTTCGGCCTGGTGCCGCGCGACTTCGACCTTAAGGAATCCACGCTCGACCTGATGACCGAACAGGCCGCCGCTTTCTACGATTACAAGAAAGACCGCATGGTGATGCTCGAAGGCCAGGGCTCGTTCATGGAGGGCATCGCGCTGGTCCACGAACTGGCGCACGCGCTGGCCGACCAGCAGGTGGATCTCGACAAGTACATCCGCAAATCCAATCAGGCCGACGACGCCGTACTGGCCCGCCAGGCCGTGATGGAAGGCCAGGCCACGTGGCTGATGAGCGAGTTCATGGCCCGAAAAGCCGGCATGTCGCTGCGCACGTCGCAAGGGCTCGTCGACATGATGGGCCGCATGGCGGGCGCATCGGGCGGTCAATTTCCGGTGTTCGACCAGTCGCCACTTTATCTCCGCGAAAGCCTTCTGTTCCCCTATGCGCAGGGGCTGAAATTTCAGCAGGCGGTGGTCGTCAAATTGGGCGACCAAGGGTTCACCAGCGTCTTCACTAAGCCGCCTGAAACGACGCAGGAAATTCTCCATCCCGAGATGTACTTGGAACGTTTGGAGACCTCGCGCGTCCAACCCGTTGTGAAGCTGCCCGACACCGGCGGAGGGAAACGCTGGGCGAAAGATTGGAAGATCATTTCCGAAGGAACCGCGGGCGAGTTTGACCACCAGATGTTGCTGCGCTTATACGACAAAGAGAACGAGGCCACTGCCGCCGATTGGGCCGCCGGAGTCTACGATCTGCAGGAGCAGAAGAAGACCGGACGCATCCTGCTGCGTTATGCGTCGAAGTGGTCATCGCCCGAAGCCGCGCGCAAGTTTTTTGCTTCCTACGCGCTGGTGATGAAGGGCAAGTCCGCGCGCTGCGATTTCGCGGAGCAGACCCCCACCAGGCTCTCTGGCGAAACCGGAGACGGGCGTTTTTGGGTAGAACTTGACGCCGATACGGTTTCGAGCATCGAAGGGTTGCCGCCGGGCAAGAACTGAGTCCCGAATTGAGGGCCGAGGCGAGGATTGATAGAGTAATTAACATGCCGATTGAAAAGCTCAGCCGCCGTAAGATGATCACGCTGCCCGTCGCCGCGGGACTCGCTTCCTCCGTTGCCGCTGCGATGACCACGCCGCAGCCGGCGCCGCCGCTGGCTTTCCGTCTGGCCGATCAAAAAACGACCATCGATCTGTCGCACTACAAGGGCAAGGTCGTCGTGCTCGAGTTCCTGCTCACCACCTGCCCACACTGCCAGCGATGCTCCTCCATCATGCAGAAGCTCTACCAGGAGTTTGGCTCGAAGGACGTGCAGATGCTCGGCTGCGCGGTGAACGACATGTCGCACATGCTCATCGCCGAGTACTCGCAGAAGCTCAGCCTGACGTTCCCGGTCGGCTACGGCTCGCGCGAGCTTTCGCACCAATTTCTGCAACACCCCTTCATGAAGACGATGTACATGCCGCAGTTGGTCATCATCGACCGCAAGGGGATTGTCCGCTTTCACCACCCGGGCGAAGATCAGGCCTTCTACGCGAGCGAAGAAGAAAATATGCGCAAGGACATTGCGCTGCTCGTGAAGGAAGGGCCTGCCCCCGCGTCAAAGAAAGCCGCGCCCAAGAAGACCGCCAAGCAAAGCTAATGGATTCCTTCAGCCGCCGTTTCCTACTCACATTGCCCGCTGCCGCTCTGGCCTCGCGCCTCGACGCGGTTCAGCTGCCGCGTCCGGCGATTCCGCTCACATTCCAGTGGGCCGACGGTACCGAAGGCAGCCTCAAGAAGTACGCGGGCAAGGTGATCGCGGTGGAAATGTTGCTCACCTACTGCCATGCGTGCCAGAGCAAAGGCAAGATCATGGAGAGCTACTACCGCGAGTTCAAGAACCAGGGCTTGCAGGTGATTGGCCTGGCTACCAACGACAATGCCGAAAAAGATATCGGCAACTTCATCGCCGCTTCGGGCGCGACGTTTCCGATTGGAGTCATCTCGCGCGACAAAGCGCAGGAGTTCCTGCAGCACCCCATGGCGGCGATCTTCTATCTGCCGCAGTTGGCGATCATCGACCGCAAGGGCGTGATCCGCTATCAACACGGCGGGCAGTTGAAACCGGCTTCCGACGAAGACGCCCAGATTCGCAATCACATCGCCGAGTTGATCAAAGCGAAGTAGTCACTGGCCTCGCGCCATCTCGTCCCACAAACCAGGCAGCGAACGTTTCCAGGTATTTGTTCGGCAACAGTAGCGTAGTCCTTCGCCGTTCCATTCCTTCATCGCGTCGTCTTTCTGGACGCCCTTCGCGTACATCTCTCGCGCGCGCGCCAAAGCCGTGCTCAGGTCCGTTTGATAGAGGCGCGCCGTCTCGGTCGTCATCGGCTTGCCATGGCCCGGAATCCAGGTGGTCACGCCCAGCGTAAGCACCCGCTCCACTGTCGTTGGAAACTCGCGCCCGCTCCCGCCCGCGCCATGGTCAATATACGGTCCCACCAACTCCATGAGATCGCCCACGTGCGCCGCATTTTCAGCACTGAATACGTACACCGCGTCGCCGGACGTGTGGCCGCGGCCAAAATAGAACGCCTCGATCGTCTTGCCGCCAAGATGAATCGCCGCGCGCGTGGCAAACGTGACCTCCGGCGCACCGGGCATCTTTCGATCGCGCATCAGCCGCGCCGCTTCCTCATGGCCCATGCCGCGCGCACCGGTCTTTGCCAGAAGCGCCGCGTTGCCGCCCGTATGATCGTCGTGGTGATGCGTGCTGAGGAGATACCGGACTGGTTTGTCCGTTATCTTGGCGACCGCTTCGAGCATTTGCGGGACGTGCCGTTCGAATTTGGCGTCGACCAGCACGACGCCCTCGCTCGTCTCATACACCGCGACGTTGCCGTTGTCCTCTGGATCGATCAGCACGTGCAGGCTTTCGGCTACACGCACCACTTCGAGCGGTTTTAACGGCGAGGGAGTTTGCGCGAAAACCCACGTGAGAGCAGCAGCTCCCGATGCCAGTGCAGCGATGCGTATGCCGGAAACGAGCGCCATGCCCGCGTTAGACGGCTATTTCGCCAATTCGTCCCAGAGCACGGGAATCGTGCGGTCCCAGAGGTTCGTCTGGCAGCACATTTTGAAATTGCCGGTGTTCAGCAGCGCCTTGGCCTGATCCTTCGGCTTGCCGTCTTTAATCAGCTTGCTGATCTGCGCCTGCGCGTTCTCCAGTTCGCTCTTGAACGTTGCCAGGTCGGCCTTCTTCAAGATGGGTCCGCCGTGGCCGGGAATCACCGTATTGAAATCCAGTTCGAGCGCTTTGCCCACGGTCTTCGGGAAATCGCGGCCGTGGCCGCCCGAGGAGTAGTCGATGAACGGTCCGCCGACGGCAAACATATCGCCCGCGTGAATCACCTTGTGGGCGGGGAAGTAGTAGATGACGTCGCCATTGGTGTGGCTGCGGCCGAAGTAGTAGGCCTCGATTGTCTTGCCGCCCAGGTGGATCGACGCGCGGTCGTTGAACGTGATGTTCTGCAGCCCTGGCATTTTCTTCTCAACCATGGCTGCGCGCGCGTTGACGTGCCCGAAGACGGTGGCGCCGGTGAGCGCGGCGATCTTCGCATTGCCGCCGGTGTGGTCGCCATGGAGGTGCGTGTTCAGCACGTAGCGAATCGGCTTCGACGAGATCGACTTCACTTTTTCCAGAATGCCATCGACGTTGCGTTCGAACTTATCGTCGATGATGATCATGCCTTCGTCGGTGGTGAGCACGCCGATGTTTCCACCCGCGCCCACGATTACATGGAGGTCGTCGGCGATCTTCTCCACCGTAAGCGGCGGATCGGCCGGCGGTTGTTGTGTCCAGGCAATATACAAACTGGTGAGCGCCAGCGCGGCGATGGCCATGCGGGCGACCTGGGCGGAGCGAAATCGGCTGGTCATAATAGCGGTCAGTATAGCGCGGCTACTGCGTGAGTTTGGCGAGCACACCCTGGTTTTCGTAGACGAGCCCGCCGTTCACTGGAACGACGAACTGCGTTGACCACGTTCCGTCAGGGTTGTACTGGTCGGGCTTACTGGCGTGATGCTTCCATAGGATCTGTTTGGTCGCGAGATCGAGCGCGTAGATCCATCCGCCTCGCAGATCCTTCTCCGGAGGCAATTCTGCATTGCCCAAAAAGTAGAGTACGCCACCACAGGCGGCCATTCGTAGCGAGCGCGAATCCGCAACATGACGTCCCGCGAACTCAAACACCTGCTGGCCCGTGCCCAACTTCCAACCGACGATGCCGAACTTCATCGACGTGTAGACCACGCCTTCCGTCAGCGTCAACTCATGCAGTGCAGGCCGCGCGGTGCGGCCGTTCTCGGTTCGCGCCACCGTCTGCTTCCAAACCTGCGCGCCGGATTTCGCGTCGAATGCGAAAACTTCGTGCTCTGCCGTCGCAACCACGATTCCCGACGAAGCTACGACTGCCGAAGTACAGACCGGGCGGTTGTCGGACTTCGCAGACGTGCTCCACAACGCCTTGCCTGTCGCCGGATCGAGAGCCGTCAGCTTATCCGCACTTCCCTTCACGCCGCCGCTGAAGTAGAGCTCTCCTTCCCCATAGGCAAGGCTCGGCGAACAGACTTGCGTGCCCGCCAGTTCCCACAGCACTTTGCCCGTGCCCGCGTCGAAGGCCGACAGTTTCCCGTTCCGGCTGGAAAGGAACACACGACCGTCCGCCACAAGCGGCGCCGCATCGTGGTTACCGAGGTCTTCCTCCTGAACCGCCCACAAAACGCGCCCGCTCTTCGGATCGATTTTGATGAGGCGGAACTGATTGCTGTCGGCGTCATTCACGGCATAGGCCGCGGTTCCATCGGTCGCAGGCTCGCCTCGCATGTGACGCGGAATGCTCCACAGCCGCCGGCCGGTTGTTGCGTCGTACCCGAACACTCCGCCCCGTCCATTGGTATTGCCAGTGACGAATACGCTGGCGGCCGAAACGATCGCTCCGCTATCGCGATAGCCGGTTTTGGTTTCCCAGGCCACGCGCGGTTCGGTTCGCAGTGGCGAGACCTTGTACTCGTTTGTGCCTTCGTTGGTACCCCGGACGCTGATCTGGGCGAAAGCCGCCGCCAGGGAAAGAAGAATCGCGCCGATGAGTCGCATCAATCGATGATCGTACACACCGGCGCGCTTCAGGTGAGTGCTGAATTAAGGGCTTAGTTTAGCGCCAGAAGCCTTCAATAAACACGTGATTGCCGCGCCGCTGTGTCCAGTATCCGGGCTCCCAGCGCGCGTGAGGCCGCGGCGGCATTGCCCAATATCCCTGGACCCACCGGTATCGACGGCCCTGCCACCGGTAGTAACCCGGTACGAATACATGTCTCGGGCTTGGACGCCGCATATAGAGTTCACGAGGGGGAGGGGGGCGGTCCGAAGCGAATATGAATATCCGCCGCGCTCGCCTCGCCCGCAAGCAAAGCCAGGGCGAATACTGCACTGGTAAAAATCTTCTTCATAAGTGACCTCCGTTCCGTCCACTTTGGACGCACTGCGGCTTATGCATCCTGCTTGCCAACATAGTTAAATTGCTGATTCCAGGAAGGATCACGCTGCTCGGCAAGGGCGAATCCGGTGGCCGAAAACCACCACCTGGCATTTTTTCCACCACATGGGTTACGGCCGGCATGAGCCCCGGAGCCTCGATGTTGAGAGTTTTGTTGCGGCTATGCTAACCTAATGAGGTTCCCGGCTTGCAAGGGTGCAGTGGAGTTGTGCGCCTTTTGCCGGAATCTCAGCAGTCCTTCCCAGGGTGAGCAACTCTCAAACCGGTCAGGCCTGCGGAGGCGTGTGCACCAATGCCGGCGGCGTCAGCCAACCGTGGGCATTTGAATACGGATAGGTGGCTGAGCGGTCAAAAGCAACGGGCTGTAAACCCGTCGCCCTTTGGGGCTACGGAGGTTCGAATCCTCCCCTATCCACCATTCCGGTGCATGAAGTCTGGAGCAGTGGTTGTGATAGCGTTAGACAAGGTGCCGATGTAGCTCAGTTTGGTAGAGCGCGTCCTTGGTAAGGACGAGGTCACCGGTTCAATCCCGGTCATCGGCTCCACTCATTTTTTGGCAACGAAATCTTAGTAGGCAGGCACTATGGCGAAGGAAAAATTTGACCGCAGCAAACCGCACGTGAACGTGGGTACGATC
>JBDTVQ010000334.1:0-7710 GCA_040007195.1 Acidobacteriota bacterium
ATGCCTCAGGTGACGGCTTTTTGCTAGGGGTTGTTGGTGAGATTTGCGGGCTAGCCTCGGCGATATATACTCACCCCATGCCCGCATTACCGCATAAACTTGCCATGCTCCTCACCGGAGCCGCTCTCGCCCTCGCGGCCGCCGACAGCTTCACCATCTGGCCCAAAGGCGAGCCTCCGGCCGGCACGCCAAAGAGCGGCGTGAAGTTCGCCAATCACAACCTGTCGGTATCGCATCGAGACAAAGACGGTATCCCAGAAGTACACACCAAGGTCACCGACATCTTTGTGATCAAGTCAGGCGAAGCCGATCTTCTGCTCGGCGGTGAGGTCGTCGGCGGCAAGAACGAGTCGCCCACCGAAATCCGTGGCGGCACGATCAAAGGCGGCAAACGGAATCATGTCTCTGCCGGCGACGTCGTGCGCATTCCAGCAGCCATGCCGCACCAGTTCTTCGTCGCCGCGGGAAAGACCGTCGACTACTTCGTTGTGAAAGTCGATAACCCCTAAAACTCAGTTCGTATGCGTCCACTCCTCGCCATCGTCTTCCCCGCCCTGCTCGCCGCCGCTCCACCTTCGCCAACGGCCGACGAGGAGTTCCAGCATTCCATTCGCCCCACGCTGGTTGAGCACTGTTCCAAGTGCCACAACCCGACGAACCTCCGTAGCCGTAACGGCTTTCTCCGCACGGAATCAGCGGCCGGGATGGAATCGATGCGCGGTGTCTGGCGCAACGTGGCCGTGCAGTTGCAAAACCGGACGATGCCGCCCTCGTCAGATTCAAAGATCAGCGAGGACGACCGTTTGCGCGTCGCCCAGTGGATCACCAAGCGCCTTCAGGAAACGGCATGTAGCGCGGACCTTGGTGAGTACGCGGGTACAGTCACGCTCCGCCGCCTGAACCGCCGCGAGTATCACAACAATATTCGCGACCTTTTGGGCGTCGACCTTCCCATCACTGATTTGTTCCCTGCCGACGGCACCGGCGGCGAAGGCTTCGACACAAACGGCGAAACGCTCTTCACGCCCGCCATGCTCATGGAGCGCTATCTCGATGCGGCCGCGCAGATACTCGACCGCGCCATTGTCGCGCCGGAATTGAATCGCTCCTTCACAGCCCAACGTCTTGATCCGCCCACAACGGACAACGCCGGGCGCCGTGATGTCGCGCCTGGAGCCGAGGTGAGCACACAGATCGAGGTCTACGCCGATGGCGAGTATGATGTCCGCCTCTCGGTCGAACGTTACACCGATGGCCCGCGTTCCATGAACGTAAAGGTCGATGGCGTCGATGCCGGCACGATTACCGTCGTGCGTTATCAATCGGGCGGCCCTACGGCGCGCAATCAGCGGGTGCGCCTCACGCGTGGTACGCATACCATCGCCATTCAGGCGCTCAAAGAGACCATCGGCATCTACGCGCTCACCATTGCCCAGCGCCATGTGGAACCGCCCGCAGAGCAGAAGGCGCTCCACTATCGCCTGCTCCATATCGAGCCCGGCGAACAACCCGTCGATCCCCGCCGTTCGACGCGCCGAATTCTTGCGGACATTCTTCCCAAGGCTTTCCGGCGACCCGTCACAGAGGCCGAAATTGACCGTTTCCTCACTATGTACGACCGTGCAGCCGAACGCGGCGACCCATACGAAGAGCGTGTGAAACTGGCCCTCAAGACGGTGCTCGTCTCGCCTGCATTTCTCTTTCACATGGAACAGTCGACCGACTCGCCCAAGATTCAGCCGCTCAACAGCTACGAGATCGCCAGCCGCCTGTCGTACTTCCTCTGGTCCACCATGCCCGACGACGAGCTTTTGCAACTGGCCGCGCGGAATGCCTTGCTGGACCCCAAGGTAATCGCCGCCCAGGTCGATCGCATGCTCGACGACTCCCGTTCGCGCACCTTCGCGAATTCGTTCGTCGGCCAGTGGCTCGGCACAAAGGACGTGGGGGGCCGCGTGGCGCCGACCATCACCGAAACGCAGGCGTATTACAACCCCGATGTCGCCGCCGATCTACGCGAAGAGCCGGTACTGTTCTTCCATCACATCCTGGGCGAGAACCGCTCGCTTATCGACCTGCTCGACGCCGATTACACGTTCCTCACCGATCGCTTGGTGACCTTTTACGATCTCGCCCGCCAAATTAAAGACCCGCCCGGCACCAGCTTTCAAAAAGTGCAATGGCCCGACAATCGCCGCGCCGGTATCTTCGGCCTCGGTTCGGTGCTTGCCATGACTTCGAACTTCAAGGCGACTAATCCCGTTGTCCGCGGCGCGTGGGTGCTGGAAACGGTGTTCGGCACAACGGTGCCACCGCCACCGCCCGATGTGCCGCCGCTTGAGAAGGCGTTTGACAAGCACGAGAAGCTCACGATGCGTCAGAAGCTGGCGCGCCATCGGGAGAACCCGACCTGCGCCGCCTGCCATAATCTGATGGACCCCATTGGTTTCGCTCTCGAAAACTACGACTGGCTCGGCCGCTGGCGCGACACCGACAGCGGCCTGCCCATCGATGCGTCAGCCAAACTTCCGACCGGTGAGACTTTTAACGGCCCGGTCGAGTTCCGCAAGGTCCTGCTCGGGCGCAAGGACGAATTCATAGCTCATTTCACTGGTAAGATGCTCGGCTACGCGCTAGGCCGTTCGTTGCTCGATCCCGACCAGTGCACCATCCAACGCATCACCAATGCGCTCAAGGCCGACAACTATCGCGCCCGCACGCTGATCCGCGAGATTGCACTCTCGATTCCCTTCCGCAACACACAAGGCCCCGTGGCCGGCGTCGAGCCGCCGCCGCAAATCAAGAAGCGCGCGAAAGAGAAGACCTTCAAATAAAGGATCGTGCAAGCAACCTGCCACTGCTTGCTTGACTGCTCCCAGATGACTTGCAGCGGCGGAGCGGAACTTGCGGCGGCATTTTTTGCGCAGTTCGCTGGAACACGATCTCGTTTGTGCCGGCCAAGACCGGCCCGTGTCGATAACGTCCGGTGCTTGCCGTGCCGCATGTCATGGTGAGACACTTTCCGACAGCGCTCCATGTCCCCGGCACCCACGAAATTTGCGTCTTATGCCGGCGGTCACTGGGCAATAGGGCGATCGCGCTGGCCGGCAGCAGTCCTTTTCGCAACCTTCGTTGGGATCGCGATTTGCGCCGCCCTCGTTTCGCTTATACCCGCCGTGGCTCAAAGTACACCTGCCCGCTCCCCCGCCCCCGGCGGCGAGTACGCAGATCCCGCCACGTGCGCCGTCTGCCATCAAAAGATAGCGGAAACCTACCGTCGCACGGGCATGGGACGATCCTTCGATCGCCCTTCCGCCTCGAATATGGTCGAAAGCACAAGTGGCGCTTTCTATCACGAACCTTCCGCTAGTTACTTCACGATGCTCCGGCGCGATGGCAAGTATGTTCAGCGCCGCCACCAACTCGATCCCAAGGGCAGGGAGATGAATATAGTCGAGAAGCAGATTGACTTCGTCCTTGGATCCGGCAACCGTGCGCGGACGTACCTGCACCGCACCGCCAGAAACACACTGATCGAATTGCCGCTTGGTTGGTACGCCGAGAAAGGCGGCTACCTGGCCATGAATCCGGGCTACGACCGTCCCCATCACGAAGACTTCCGCCGAAAGATCGGCTACGACTGCATGTTTTGCCACAACGGATATCCGAAGATCCCTGCGGGAAACGAACAGCCATTCGCGGAATCGGTATACCTGGATCCGATGCCAGAAGGCATCGACTGCCAGCGCTGCCATGGCCCGGGACGCAAGCACGCACAACTGGCAAGAACAGCGGGCACCAAACTGAACGAGATACGCGGGGCGATCGTCAATCCGGCGCGCCTAAGCGCGGAAAGGCGCGAGGAAGTCTGTATTCAGTGCCACCTCGAAACCACGAGCTTCCCCTTGCCAAACGCACTCCAGCGCTACGATCGCGGTCCGTTCGCCTATCGTCCCGGCCAGCCGTTAAGCGCGTACTGGCTGTTCTTCGACCATGCCCCGAAAACGGGCCGAGACGACAAGTTCGAGATCGTGAACGCCGTCTACCGTGTGCGAAAGTCGAAGTGCTTTCTAGAGAGCAATGGCGCCTTGCAGTGCACCACTTGCCACAACCCGCACGACGTTCTTCGTGGCGCCGAGGCCACGCGGCACTACGATACGGCGTGCCGGACGTGCCATGCTGGCGAGTTCGATCGCGGGGTCGCCGCGGGAACGCACACCCGGTCGGGCGGTTGCGCCGATTGCCACATGCCGAAACGGAGAACCGAGGATGTCATCCACTCAGTCGCCACCGACCATCTCATTCAACGGCGCCCACCCGCGGGCGATCTGCTAGCAGACCGTGATGAACGGCACGAAGAAGGAGACAAAGCCTATCGAGGCGAAGTCGTGCTGTACTATCCCGCAAACCTACCGGCGACTCCGGACAACGTGGTCTATCTCGCACTCGCGCAGGTAATCGATAAGAGCAATCTGAGCGGCGGTGTCAGCCGCCTGGCGAAGGCAATCGAACAACATCCTTCCGCGCGAGCGGAGTTCTATCTCGCACTCGCCGAGGCGTGGCAAAACAGCGGCCAGCCGGCGAAGGCCCTACCGCTGCACCGGGAGGCGGTGCGACGGGACCCGCGATCGCCGTTCAGCCTCTTGAAACTAGCGTTGGCCCTTCGACGATCCGGACAGTATCCGCAAGCGGCGGCCGCGCTGAACCGTGCGGCGGAGGCGGCTCCCCATGACGCAGCGGTGTGGCATGAGTTGGGGCTTACCTATCAGGCGCAGGGCAAAGCGCCGGAGGCGGTGGCGGCCTTTCAAAAGGCCATCAAGCTTGATCCAGACCTGCCGGAACCACACAGCAACCTGGGTATCGTATTGCTGGCAGAAGGGCAGAAATCGCGCGCGGAATCGGCTTTCCGAGAAGCCATTCGCATTCAACCTGACTATGCCGACGCCCACAACAACCTCGGCAATCTTCTCGCGGGACGAGGCGACGTTGAACAAGCGCGATACCATTTTGAAATCGCGCTCCGGCGCGCTCCAGAAGACGCCCGTACTCACTACAACTTCGCCATGGCCCTTGGCCGCGCGCGCCTCTTCGATGAAGCTCTGCAGCAGTTGGAGGCGGCGGTGCGGATCGATCCGGAATTGGGCGATGCGCAGATGGTTCTGGCGCAGATCCTGATTGCCAAAGGGCAGACCCAGGCCGCCATTTTGCATCTGCAAAAAGCCGCCGCCGCTAGCGATCCGACCGTGCGTCAAGCGGCCGTGGAGATGTTGCGGCAGCTGGGAGCCGGCCGGTAACGGGGCCACGTCGATCGAAGGAACAGACTCACTTGGAGGGTTCGCCGCGAAGCGTTCGTTGGACGTGACCCTTTGGCCCGCGGGACCTGCGACATTTGAAGACCGGAACCAACCGGCAAGGGAAAACGCTCAGCTAGAAAAGCCCGGCAATAAGCATGCACACTACAATGGGATTATGCGCCCTCGCCTGATCACGGCCCTGGCCCTGTTCACCTGCGTTGCCGGGTTCGCGGCCGAATACGCGCTACCCATCCGCGCCCGCAGCCACGTTTCCTTGACGACTCCCGGGCCCTCCTCCACCCATTCCACACGCCCCATCGGCAAGCCCATCGACATTCCCGCACCGCTAGGACTCCCACCCGTTCCGATCCCGCCCGACAACCCGCCTACGGCCGAAACAGTCGCCCTGGGCCGCCGCCTCTTTTTCGACAAAATCCTTTCGCGCGACCGCTCGCTCTCTTGTGCCTCCTGCCACGATCCGAAACACGGAATGGCCGACCCCAATCCCAACTCCAACGGCTATCGCGACCAAAAGGGCAACCGCAACGCGCCAACCGTTCTCAACGCCGCTTACGCCTCCCCTCTTTTCTGGGATGGCCGTGCGCCCACTCTCGAAAAGCAGGCCGAAGGCCCCGTCGAAAACTCAATCGAACTCGCACACTCACTGCTCGGTGTTGTGCGCCGCCTCATGTCGGACCCCACTTACATTGCCCAATTCGCAAAGGCATGGGGACCCGGTCCCATCACCTTTGAAACGGTCGAAAAGTCCATCGCCTCCTACGAACGGACGCTAGTCAGCGGCAACTCCCCCTTCGACCGTTATTATTTCGGAGGCGATAAAACCGCGATGAATGCCTCGGCCATCCGCGGATTGCAACTCTTCCTCGACCCTTCGCTTCGCGCCGCCAACTGCATCTCATGCCACCGCATCGACGATACCCATGCCACCTTCACGGAGGCCCGCTTCCACAACACAGGAGTTGCGTTCGACCCTGCCACGGGCAAGATAAAGGATCCCGGGCGCGCAGCCATCAATGGCGACGGCCGCTTGAATGGCGGATTCCGGACGGTCACACTCCGCAACATTGCCCTCACCGCGCCCTACATGCACGACGGCAGCATGAAGACGCTCGAAGAGGTGGTCGACTTCTACTTCGAAGGCGGCCGCACGAACAATGCCATCTCCAATGACATGCCCCAGCCCGGCCTTCCTGGGATTCCCAAGGATCAACAGCCGCAGGCCAAGAAAGACCTTGTGGAGTTCATGAAGGCGCTCACCGGCGACATGCCGCCTGGCGCCAATCCACCGCAGTAAGGCCTCCATGGTGGGGTGCTAGCATGGCTCCATGCTCGATCACCTCCAGCAATTTCTGTCGACTTCGTTACCTCGCTTCAGCCGCCGCGATCTGTTCGCGCGGGCCGGATTGGCCAGTGCGCCGGCGTTGCTGGCGGGGAATGCGGCGGCCGCTCCCGGCGAGGCGAAAGCGCTGACGATTGGGCCGAGGATCTACGAGTCGATTGGAGTGACGCCGCTCATCAACTGTCGCGGGACGTTGACCGCCATTGGCGGGTCTCTGGAACTCGAGGCGGTGCGGACCGCGAAGGAGTCGGCGGCGCTGCATTTCGTACCGCTCGACGAGTTATTCGACGCGATTGGCGCCAGGCTGGCGGCAATTACGGGCGCCGATTGGGGCACGGTGACTTCGGGCTGCGCGGCGGCAATGTCGCACGCGACCGCAGCATGTGTTGCGGGGGCTAACCCCGACCGGCATGTCCGTATTCCAAACCTCGCGGGATTTTCAAAGGACGAAGTGATCATTCCGAAGCGCTCGCGCAACGTTTACGACGCGGCCATTCGCGCCGTTGGCGTACGCATCATCGAGATCGACACGGCTGAGGAGTTAAGAGCGGCGATTGGTCCGAAGACGGCAATGATTTACGTGTTTGCGGGCGAGAGGCAAGATGCCGGTCCGTTGCCATTTGAAACTTTGACGGCAATTGCCAAGGAACACGATATTCCTGTCCTGGTGGATGCGGCGGCGGAGATTCTGACGATCCCAAGCGTGCACTTGCAAAAGGGGGCAACGCTGGTGGCCTACAGCGGCGGTAAGTGCATTCGAGGACCGCAGTGTGCGGGCGTGCTCCTCGGGCGCAAGGATCTGGTGCAGGCAGCATGGATACATAGCGCGCCACACCACGGCTATGGCCGGGCGATGAAGGTGGGCAAAGAAGAGGCGATTGGAATGCTGGCGGCCATCGAGGCATGGGTGAAGCGTGATCACGATGCCGAATGGAAGACATGGATGGGATGGATGAACCACATTGCGACGCGCGTTCGGTCGGTCGAAGGCGTCACCGCAACGGTGCGAGAAGAACGCGCGCTGTCGAATCGCACACCGGGACTGACGATTCGTTG
>JBDTVQ010000335.1:0-7707 GCA_040007195.1 Acidobacteriota bacterium
ACATGGTGACGAAGACGCCGGCACTGAACAAAGCCGTGGGATTTTCGGTGGGCCTGGGCATGGCGGGGATGCGGCGATTTTCGACGGATATCAATACGCCGGTGCGCTTTCTGGGCGAGCGCACGGGATTCCGGACGAACCTGTTGTGGCATGAGTCGGGCGTGGCGGGCCGCGATGTAGTGCACAACCAGCGGTGGGGTTTGGCGCCGACGATGGTGTTTGGATCGGGCACGCCGACGCGGTTCACGGTGGGCTATCAGAAGCTGCGCCAGGACAACATTCCCGACTACGGCATTCCGTGGGTGACGGCGACGCAGAACGTGCTGGAGGCGTATCGCGATCGACCGGCTCCGGTGCCGCGCGAGACTTTCTATGGGTTGAATAACCGCGATTTCGAGAAGCTGAACTCCGATATGGGAACGGCGCGGATTGAGCACGAGTTCAGCGATACTCTTTCGCTGCGGAACCAGTTTCGATTTGGCCGGACGAAGCGCGATTCGGCGGTGGTGGCGCCGCGCTTTGCGAGTAACGACAGCCTGGTGATCAATCGCGGGACGCCGTCGTGGGTGACGAAGGACGACGTGTGGGACAACCAGACCGACATGCGGGCGAGCTTCAGCACCGGCGGCGTACAACATGCGGTGGTCGGGGGCGCGGCGTTCACGCGCGAGAACAACCAGCGCGTGGCGCGGACGGCGGCGGGGATGCCGACGACGACGCTGTTCAATCCGAATCCTGAGGATGCATGCCCGGATTGCACGTTCACATTTAGCCCGATTCATGGCGATGCAACGGCCAATACGCAGGCGGCGTTTCTGTTTGACACCGTTAAGCTGCATCGCAAGTTTGAATTGAACGGCGGTGTGCGGTGGGAGCGGTTCGATACGGACGGCATCAATTCGGCGGGGGCGGCGCTGGTGCGCAACGACAAAATGGCGAGCGTGCGAGCGGCAGCGATTTACAAGCCGATGGAAGCGGGCAGCATTTACTTCAGCTACGGCACGTCGATGAATCCATCGCTCGAAGGCGTTGCCTATTCGACGGCAAACACGGCCATCGAACCGGAGAAGACTTACACGACCGAGGCGGGCACGAAGTGGGAGTTGTTGGGCGCGAAGGTGCTGGTAAGCGGCGCGATTTTCCATGTGGAGAAGACCAACGCGCGGACGCCGGGCGTGCTGCCCGACGAGCCGGCGCAGGTGCTGCAGGGCAATCAGCGGGTGAACGGGGCGGAGTTGGGCATTACGGGCAACATCACGCGGAACCTGCGGGTGTTCGGAGCCTACACGCTGCTGGATAGCGAAATCACGAAGTCGAACAATCCGCTGGAACGGGGCAAGGAGTTCATCAACACACCACGACACTCGGTGAGCATGTGGTCGAGCTATTCGATCAAGAAGTTGACCTTCGGGGGCGGGGTGCGCTTTATCGACAGCCGCTTTGGCAACAACACGAACACGCGGCACGTGGATTCCTACTGGACGCTGGACGCGCTGGCGCAGTATTCGATCAACAAGCACCTGGACTTGCGCATGAACCTGTACAACCTGAACGATGCCTACTACTTTGAGCGGCTGGGCGGCGGGCATTTGGTGCCGGGGGCGGCGCGGTCGGCGATGGTGACTACTAACTTCCATTTCTAACGAGCACAAATCATGTTGATTCAAGTTCCTCAGGTTCTGACACAGGAGCAGGTGGCAAAGTGCCGCGAGCTGCTCGAAGCGGCCGAATGGGTGGATGGGCGCGTGACGGCGGGCTACCAGTCGGCGCGCGCGAAGAATAATGTGCAATTGCCGGAGGGCCATCCGGCGGCGCAGAAGGTGGGCGCGGTGATCCTGGCGGCGCTGGAACAAAACCCGCTGTTTTTGTCGGCGGCGCTGCCGTTGAAGGTCTTCCCTCCCCTGTTCAACCGGTACTCGGGTGGGCAGTCGTTCGGGACGCATGTGGACAATGCGATCCGGCAGTCGAGCGAGACGGGTATGCGGATGCGGACGGACCTTTCGGCGACGCTGTTTTTTGCCGGGCCGGAGGAGTACGAGGGCGGGGAGCTGGTGGTGGAGGACAACTACGGCGTGCAGGCGGTGAAGCTGCCGGCGGGCGACATGGTGTTGTATCCGGCAACCAGCTTGCATCACGTGCGGCCGGTGACGAGCGGCGCGCGGCTGTGTTCGTTCTTTTGGATACAGAGCATGGTGCGCGACGACGGCGAGCGGACACTGTT
Source organism: Acidobacteriota bacterium (assembly GCA_040007195.1). Taxonomy (GTDB): domain Bacteria; phylum Acidobacteriota; class Terriglobia; order Bryobacterales; family Bryobacteraceae; genus JAFLBB01. Next base: position 2,222 of record JBDTVQ010000335.1, read on the forward strand.
GTTCGATTTGGACGTGGCGATTCAGCGGGTGTCGGAGGCGTCGCCGGAGCATCCGGCGGCGGTCCCGCTGACGGGTATTTATCACAATCTTTTGCGGCGATGGGCGGATGCGTAGCATGAGGAAGATTCTGTTCTGGATGCATTTGGCGGCGGGGCTGACGGCGGGCACGATTGTGCTGATCATGTCGGTGACGGGTGTGGCGCTGATGTATGAGAAGCAGTGGATTCGCTGGGCCGATGGGCGTGCGCTGGCGACGCAGCCGCAGGGCACAGCGCCGATGCCGGTGGAGGATTTGCTGGCGCGGGTGCGGGATCAGCGGGGCGGCCTGCCGTCGAGCGTGACGTGGCGCAGTGGTGCGATCGATCCGGTGTTGATGAGTTATGGGCGGGAGTCGATGGCGTATGTAGATGGGGCGACGGGGATCGTGCTGGGCGAAGGTTCGAAGGGCACGCGCGAGTTCTTTCGCACGATGACGGACTGGCACCGGTGGTTGGGGCAGGAGGGTGAGGGCCGGGCGATGGGACGGGCGATTACGGGGGCGTGTAATCTGGCGTTCCTGTTCATGGTGGTGTCGGGTCTATATTTGTGGTTTCCGCGTGAGTGGACACGGCGGCATTTTGCACCGATCCTGTGGTTCCGCGGCGGGCTGAGCGGTAAGGCTCGCGAGTTCAACTGGCACAACACGATTGGGTTTTGGTGCCTGATTCCGCTGTTCTTTGTGGTGGTTTCGGGTGTGGTGATGTCGTATCCGTGGGCGAACGAGTTGGTGTACAAGCTGACAGGGAGTGAGGCGCCGGCGGTGCAGGCCAAGGCGGACGGGGGGCGCAAGGGCGGTGGCGGGGGGCGCGAGGGCCGGGAGGACCGCGAGGCAAAGCAGCGCGGTGGAAAGAAGGGCGAGGGGCGCGCGACGGGCGGGCCGTCGGGGTTCTTTGCGCTGCCTCCGGCGGACCTGCCGCTAAAGGGTTTGAACTCGGGCCTCGAGAGGGCTCGTGGTGCTCGGAAGAGCTGGGAGTCGATTACGCTGCGGCTGCCCGCGAACGAACGTGCGCCGGTGGTGTTCACGGTGGATGAAGCGGGTCCGGGACGCGCGGATTTGCGGAGCACGGTGACGGTGCGGCGGGATACGGGCGAGGTGAGTGTAGCGTCGGAGTACGAGAGCTATAACGCGGGGCGAAGGGCGCGGACGTGGTTGCGATTCGCGCATACGGGCGAGGTGTACGGAGTCGCCGGGCAGACGATTGCGGGACTGGCTTCGTTAGGCGCGGTGTTTCTGGTGTACACGGGCGTGGCGCTGAGCTTGCGGCGGCTTGCGGCGTGGCACAGGCGGCGTGAGCGGGCGGTGAAGGAGCATGCCGAGGGTGTGGCGGCGTAGGCTCGCGGGGAGTCCAGCCGGACGGGCGGGGCCGGTACCGACGGGGGCGGATGGGCGGTTGCGGGTTGGGCTTGGAGGCCTTCCGTTCGGGCGTTAGAGGTCGGTCAGGCGCTGAGTCGCGTCGCCGAACTTTTCGAGTTTGACGCCCATGCGGTCCATGAGCGAGAGGTAGAGGCTACAGGCGCGGCGGTTTTCGTCGCCTTTGTCCATGTAGTCGAGGATGCGGCCGGGTTTGAGCGTTCCGTTGCCTTTTCCTGCGAGGACGAGGGGAAGCTGCTCAGCGCTGTGGGTGTCGCCGTCGAAGAGGTTCGATCCGCCCATGATCATGGAGCTGTCGAGGATGGACTGGCCGCCTTCGTCGATGTCCTTGAGGCGTTGGACGAGGTAGGCGTACTGCGCCATGTGGAATTGATTCGTCTTGAGGTACATGGCTTCGGCGGCGGGGGCTTTGCCGTTGTGGGTGAGGTCGAGGTGCAGCGCGCCTTTGACGCCTTCGATGAATTTGAAATTCATTTGCGAGAGGTCGTTGTTGAGCATGAGGGTGACGAGGCGGGTTTTGTCCATCTGGAAGGCCAGCACGGTGAGGTCGAGCATGAGCTTCATGTGATCGGGGACGTCCTGCGGCAGTTCGTCCTTGGGACGCGGCATGTTGGGCTTGGAGAGGGTGGGACGCCAGCCTTCGATGCGCTCCTGTTTCGAGGCATGTTCGATGCGCGTTTCGATGCTGCGGATGGATTCGAGGTATTCGTTGAGCTTGTGCTGGTCGCCTTTGCTGATGCGCGGCTGGAGGGAGTTGGTTTCCTGGAGGACGGCGTCGAGGATGCTGCGGTCTAGCTTGCGGCCGCTGCCGTCGCCGACGAGGAGATCGAAGGTACGGGCGGGGTAGATTTCTTTGGTGGCGGGCTTGGTGGGCGAGGTCCAGGATACGCAGGAGCTGTAGATCATGGACAGGCCGTCTTCGAGGCGCAGCTCGTTGGGCTCGATGCCGAGGGCGAGGCTGGGGACCGGGGTGGCGCCGCCGATTTCGCGGGCGAGGACCTGATCGAAGGTGGTGCCGACGCGGATGTCGGCGGGATCGAGGCTGATCCAGGCGCCGGAGAGCAAGTTGGCCATGCGGCCGAGGTGGGGGCTGGTGGACTTGAACGCTTGTTGGTTGAAGAGTCCGCGGATGAAGGTGAAATCTTCGCGGAGGGGCTTGAGGGGCTCGAGCACGGGGCCGAGTTCCATGTTCATGCCGGTGCCGCCTTTGGCCCACCAGTGGATGGGCTCGACGCCGTTCGAGAAATAGACGAGGGCGAAGCGTGTAGGTGGTTTATTCGCGGCGGCTTTCGCGGCGGGCGTGGATGCCTCCTGGGCGGCGGCAAGGGGCAGAGATTCCATCCACGGCAGGGCGAGGGCAACTCCGGCTCCGCGGAGGAAGTTGCGGCGCGATTTGATGGGCTTCATCGTTCACCTCTTGAAGGGCTGGGTCGGGCGTTTCGGTTGGCTAGGGTGGTTAGGCCCGCAGCGGTGGCGGGGCTGGCTGCGGTTCGGCTCGCTGGGGTGGCCGGACTCGCTGCGGTGGTTGAGCCATGTAGGGCGGTTCGGTTCGCCGGGACAGTTCGATTTGATGGTGCGGTAGCTTGTGCGCTTTGGACGGTTGCGCTTGCGGGCGGAGTGTCGTCCTGGCCGCGGCGGTTGCGGAACTGCGGGCTGTTGACGATTTCCAGGGCGAGCTGGGCGATGGTGGCGTCGGGACCATCGTTGACCATGCGGTCGAGGAGCGGCAAGTCGCTGGCGAGGACGGTACGTCCGAGGGCGTAACCGAGGAGTTTTTGGGACATGTTGCGGCGGACCTGTTCGTCGTTCCGCTGGATGTATTTCACGAGGCCGTCGATGCCTTCGATGTTGGTTTGGTCGAGGGTGACGCTGGCGTCGTCGATGGCTTTGCCGTCGGAATAGGACTCACGCCAGCGGCCGACGGGATCGTACTTCTCGAACGGGAAGCCGAGGGGATCGATGCGCAGGTGGCAGGCGGCGCACGTTGCATTGCGCTTGTGGACTTCGAGGCGCTGTTTGACGGTCATGTCGCCGAAGAGTTTGTCGTCAGCCGGGATGGAGCCGGCGTTGGCGGGCGGCGGGGGGGTAGGAGTGCCGAGGATGCGGCGGAGCATCCAGTCGCCACGCTTGACGGGGCTGGTGCGGAGTGGGGCGGAGGTGGCGGTGAGGATGGCGCCGAGGCGCAACATACCACCGCGCTGGAAGGCGTTGGCCCCTGCGACGAGTTCGACTTGCTGCTCAGACTTCACCTGCTGCTTGATGCCGTAGTGTTTGGCGAGGGGTTTGTTGAGGTAGGTGTAGTCGGCCGTCAGTAACTCTTTGACGGGGCGGTTTTCGCGGATGATGTGTTCGAAGAAGGAGACGGCCTCGTCGTACATAGCGGACTTGACGTCTTCGGTGAATTCGGGGAAACGGGAGGTGTCGACGCCACGGTAGGAATCGAAGCGGTAGAAGCCGAGCCACTGGCCGAAGAATTCTGCGGAGAGGCGGCGGGCTTTCGGATCGGCGGCCATGCGTTTGACTTGGCGCTCGAGTCCGGCGGAGGTGTTCAGTTCGCCCGCGGCGGCGGCGCGGCGGAGTTCGCCGTCGGGGACAGAGGACCAGAGGAAGTAGCTCAGACGGCCAGCCAACTCAAATGATGTCAGTGGTTTGGCGCCGGAAACCTGAGGTGGCTGTTCGACACGATAGAGGAACGCGGGGGCGATCAGGATGCGGGCGAGCAGCGCACGAGTGGCCTTTGCGTGATCGAGCTTGGAGACTTCGCGGGCGTTGGTGTAGAAGCCGCGGAGGCTGTCTTTTTCGGTGGGTGTGAGGGGGCGGCGCCAGGCTGCGGCGGCGAACTTGAGGCAGTCGTCGAGGTGGCCCGGTTGGGCGGCGAGCTGCGACTTCACCATGGCGTCGTAGACCGATTTGATCTGGCCGACGTACATGCGCGGTTCGGGGGCGAGGGCGTCGATATCGGCTTTGGTGAGATCGCCGATCTTCTTTCCTTTGAAATCGAGTTGGTACTTTTCTGTAAGGAATTGTAGAAAGATCGGGTGAAAGCTGAAGGAGGAGTAGAGATCGGACCAGGCCTGTTCGAGGCGGAGGCGGGTGGGATCGTCGAGCATTTTTTCGACGAGGAACTTGTCGTCGCGGAAGTACTTCAACTGGGTGTGGAAGCGGTCGCGTTCGGGCTGGTTGTAATCGTTGTTCCAGGGGAGCGGGATGGGATCGCGGTCGGCGGGGGTGGGTTCGCCGTGGGAGGTCTGCGGGAGGTTGTCGGCGAACTCCAGGACATTGGCCTTCCAGGTCTTGTAGCCGGGGCTGTCCGGGTTGGCCATGATGGCATTGGCGGGCGGGCGGCCTTTGGAGAGGTCTTCGCGGTCGGCGACGGTGACGCGGAGGACTGCATCGCCGGCGCTGCCGGAGAGAATTTCAGCATCGATCTCGACGGCGACGGCCGAGGCTTCGGGGGTGGTATTGATGTCGAAGAAGATGGTGGATTCGCCGGTGGTGACAAACTCGTCGGGACCGATCTTGGCTCCGTCGGGCCCGTTACCCAAGTTCAACTTGACGCGTGATTCCTCATCCAGGTAAGGAAGCATGGCGGTGGAAGGACCACCGCTGCGGTCGGCTTTGAGGAAGCGGACTTTGGCGTTGCGCCAGACGATGTAGGGTTTGTCTTTCGAATTTGGGTTGGCGGAGAGCGAGGAGAGGTAGATGCGGGCTTTGCCGTCTTTTAGCGCGTCTTTGCGGCCGCGGAAGAAGGTCTTGAACTTGAAGGTAGAAGTGGCCTTGAGCGATGCCTCGGTGAGAACCAGGGCGCGCTCGTCGCCTTCTCCACCGGCGGCGAGGGCACCGGCGGCATAGAGCCAGCGGGTCCATTCGAGGAGGGCTTTCTTGGCGTCGTCGCAGCCGGCGCGGACGGCCTTTTCCTGCTCGGGGGGGAGTGAGGCGGCGGGGGGGAGTGTCGCGCCGGGGGTCAGTTTTCCGGTGGCGGACAGTTTGCCGGTAGGCGCGGGAAGCTTTTTCCAAGTGTCGACGACCACGGAGGTGGGGTAGGTCGGCGCGGGATTGCTGAGGACGCCCCAG
>JBDTVQ010000336.1:0-7659 GCA_040007195.1 Acidobacteriota bacterium
CCTGCGGCCATTCGCGCCGTTCATTCGTCGCGCGATTCCACCAGCGGACGTTCTTAGCGCGTTGCGCATAGGCGATCCAATCCGTGCCGGGGCGCAGGGCCATTGTCTCCACCCAATCGGACGTGCGGGGCGAGGATGCGGCGAGTTTATAGTCGTTGAGACTCCATGCCCGGATCCCACCGTCCTGGCTGCCCATTAGGATTTCATTGCGCGCGGAGAGCACGACGATGGGACCGAAGGTCATGAACTCGCGCTCGCGTGTAAGGCGGGCGATCAATTTGCCTGAAGCGGCGTCCCACACGGCGGGCCAGTGTCCGGCGCTAGCAATGCGTGTGTCGCCGGGCAGCCAGCGAATGTCGCCGTAGATGCTGGAACAGCAGGCCGTCACAATTTCTTTGCCTGCGATGTCCAGAATAAGCACCTGGCTCTTACCGGAGATCGACGCCACGCGCCTGCCGGCGGCATCGAAGCGCACGGTCCCATAGTTCTCACCATCGCCGCGCAGGTACTCGGGGACAGTCTTACGGTCCCAAGTGGTCAGCGCGATGTTGCCGCCGGCCACGCCGAGCCACCGGCCGTCGGGTGAAAATTCGATATCGTTCAAACCAGTGGCCGCAACCAGCTTCGAATCCGGTGCGGCACTTCCCGCGAGCGGCCACGTGAAGACGCGGCCGTCGGCCAACGCAGCCGCGGCGCGATCACCCTGGGTATTCACGGCAATCTGCCGCACGCGCGGATCGGCTGGCGCGGGCTGCATAGCGACGTAGGTCACCACAGCCGCGACCAGCAAGACCACAGCTGCCGCGGTAAGCGTCCACCTTGTTCTCATTGCGACCACGAAAGTGCCATCGTAGCGCGTTGCGCTTCAACTACCTTTCGCCGTGAAGTACTTGATCAGCTCTCCAATGCCATTGGCAATCGCCTCGGATCCCGCCGCGTACGACGTCGGCACGCCTTTTGGTCCAAGCATTTGGTAGAAGCCGATGATCATCTGATAGATCATATCGTTGTTAATTCCGACCAATCTGTTATAAGCGGCCTTGGGGCACATGTTGCGATTGACTATATAGTCGCGGTAGTCGCGAATCGCCGTCTCAGCCGCCGACTGCACCGCTTGCGCGCCGATACGATTGCCGCCCAGGCGCCAGCTCCAATAAGTCATGTCGTCACGGAGCATGGCAAGGATTTGCAGCCGCTGTTTCGGATTGGCCACGCACTTGATGTTGGGATTGGTGGACTTCCAGGCAAACACCGTTTTGTAGTTGTCGCGCATCGACGATGGTGGCGCGAACTCTTTGGCCTCAGTGCCGATGGGAGGAATCATGGCCCACTCGGCCAGTTCCTTGCCCCATGCCTTCTGAATCTGCCAGGCTTCGACGTCGTCGACGTGCCAATCGACGGCACTGTCGTCCGGGTCTTTCGGTTTCGACGACGGCTTGCTCATCGCGGGAACCGCGGGCTTGATCAACGTACGGAACGCCTTCCACTGGTTGATCATCTCCGGCTCGCTCGCTTCGATCTTCTTCCCGTTGCGCTCCGGATGATGTAAATAGAAGACGATACTCGCGAGCCGATCGACGTCGCTGATTCCAGCTTGCACAGCCGTCTGAACGACAGCCATCCAGCCGATCGCACCATAGGTAAAGTAGGCGTCGCGGACGGTAGAGGGTAGAGTCTGAGGATCGAATGCCATCGGCTGGTTAACCTTTCATAACCGAACGCGACGGAGAGCGTGAATCGGGATCAGCGCTATTGCGCACGCACGGGGCTTCCCGGTCTCGTTCGCGGTATCGGCCGGCGAATGACTCTGTTACCCTCGAATCTTGATCCCCTCGCGGAGGTTTTCATTCTGAAGGTCTGCGTCCTGGCCACCAGCAGTTCGGGCAATTGCACGTTCGTCGGAACGGGTTCCACACGCATCCTCATCGACGCTGGATTAAGCGCCAAAGAGACCGTGCTGCGCCTGGAGGCGATCGGCGAACGCATCGAAGATATCAACGCCATCCTGGTGACGCATGAGCATAGCGACCATGTGTGCGGCCTGCCTGTGCTGCTCAAAAAACTCGGCGTGCCTGTATTCGTGAGCGAGCTGACGGCACAGCAGATCGATTGGAGCGAGGCCGAATCGAAGAAGCGCGGACCGGCACAGGTGTGCAAGTTTGCGGCAGGCTCCGCCTTCACCGTGGGCGAGTTGCACGTACAGAGCTTCACGATTCCGCACGATGCGATCGATCCCTGCGGCTTTACCGTGGCCGGGGCGTCGATGAAAATCGGACTGGCGATGGACCTGGGTTACGTCCCGGAAAACGTGCGCTACCACCTCGACGGCTGCGAACTGGTGGTGCTCGAATCGAATCACGACGTGGAGATGTTGAAGGTCGGGCCGTATCCGTGGTCGCTCAAGCAACGCGTGATGGGGCGGCGCGGGCACTTGTCCAACGACGCCGCGGCGGACTACTTACTGGAGTCCTTCGATGCACGCGTGGGAACGCTCGTGCTGGGACACTTGAGCGAACAGAACAACCATCCGGAGATTGCGCGGCTGGTGGCGCAGAGTGCAATTGCACGGCGCTCGATGCGCACGCGCTTGACCGTGGTCGAGCCGCGAAAACAGAGCGAGGTTTTTAGCTTTTAGACATGATTGCACGATACACACGCAAGGCCATGGGCCGCATTTGGAGCGATGAGAATAAATACGCGGCCTGGCTCGAGGTGGAGCTTGCTGCCTCTGAGGCATTAGCCGAGACGGGCGAAGTGCCGCTCGAAGCCGCGCAAAAGTTGCGAGCGCACGCGGCATTCGATGTAGAGCGGATCTTCGAAATCGAAAGCGAAGTGCGGCACGATGTCATCGCCTTCACGACGGCCGTTGCCGAGAAAATGGCGGCCGCGGGCGCGGCCGAAGCGAGCCGTTGGCTGCACTACGGGCTCACTTCGAACGATGTTGTCGATACGGCGCAAGCCTTGCAGTTGAAACAGGCGTCGGCGCTATTACTGGAAGGCGTAGACAAGCTGCTCGGGACCTTGAAGATCCGGGCCGAGGAGTTCCAGCACACCCCGCAGATCGGACGTACGCATGGCATTCAGGCCGAGCCCATCACTTTTGGTTTGAAGATCGCTCTCTGGTGGGACGAGTTGCGGCGCAATCGCAAGCGGCTGTTCGATGCGGCCGAGGAGCTGCGCGTGGGCAAGATGTCGGGTGCGGTTGGTACGTTTGGCCACATCTCGCCGAAGGCCGAAGAGACCATCTGCGCCAAATTGGGACTGGAGCCCGCGGCGATCACCTCGCAGGTCGTGGCGCGCGACCGCCACGCGGCCTATGTTTGCGCCCTGGCACTCGTTACGGCGACGCTCGAGAAGATCGCAATGGAGATACGGCATCTGCAACGCACCGAAGTGCGCGAAGCCGAGGAACCCTTTTCTGTTGGGCAAAAGGGCAGCTCGGCCATGCCGCACAAGAAGAACCCCGTGGTGTGCGAGCAGATCTGTGGTTTGGCCCGAGTAGTGCGGTCAAACGCGCAGGCAGCCTTCGAGAACATCGCCCTGTGGCATGAGCGGGACATCTCGCACAGCTCAGTGGAGCGCGTCATCTTACCCGATTCGACGATCCTGTGCGACTACCTGCTGGAGAAGGCCAACTGGCTGGTGGCAGGCATGCGCGTGCATCCGGAGCGGATGCGCAAGAACCTGGAACTGACCAAGGGCCTGGTGTTCAGCGGACAGTTGTTGCTGGACCTGGCGGCGGCGGGGATGCTGCGCGAGACCGGATACAAGGTGGTACAGGGCGAGGCGATGAAGGCATGGGAGACCGATGGCGATTTCCAGGCGGCGATGATGTTGCATCCCGAGGTAACGGCGCTATTGCAGCCGGAACAGATTGCGCATGCCTTTTCGCTCGAGCGCCAATTGGGGCACGTGGACGCGATCTTTGATAGAGTTTTCTCGCAATGATCGTCAATCCGGAGATTGAAGCCTATATCCACTCGCTGCTGCCCGACCGGGATGAAGTGGTAGCGGAGATGGAGGCCTTCGCGGCCGAAAACAGGGTGCCGATCGTCGGGCCGGCGGTGGCCACAATGCTGGCGTCGCTGGTGCGGCTGACGGGTGCAAAGCGGATTTTCGAGCTAGGGTCAGCCATTGGGTACTCGACGATCTGGCTGGCGCGGGCGGCGGGCGATGGAGCCGAAGTGCACTATTCCGATGGCAGTGAGGCCAACGCCGAGCGGGCACGGGGGTACTTCCGGCGTGCCGGGGTCGAAGACCGAATTACGATCCACGTCGGAGACGCGCTAGGCGCGTTGGCGGCCACAGACGGTGAATTCGACTTTATTTTCAACGACGTAGACAAGGACGGCTACCCGGCGGTACTGGAAAAGGCTCCCGAACGGCTTAGGGTGGGGGGACTTTTCCTAACGGATAACACATTGTGGCATGCGCGCGTCTTAGACCCGCAGGTGGACGAGGATTTTGGAGTTCTGGAATTCAACCGTAAGGTCTTTAGCCGAAATGATTTAGATGTTTGGATTAGCCCACTCCGCGACGGGGTAACAGTAGCGAGAAAGCGGTACTAGAGTGGGTGTGGTGGCCGCGATAAACGACGTTAATGCGCATATTGACCACTTGTTTTCAGTGGGACTTCGAGTACACTGACAGTAGATATGGCCAAGACCGCCAACTACTTGCGTCCCCAGATTTTGGAGATGGCACGCGTGTTGGTGGTCGATGACGACCCTACCGCGCGCCTGACCCTGCAGACTATTTTAGAAGCCGGGGGCTACCGCGTGGAGGCAGCCGCCAGCGCGGCGGAAGCCCTTGATAAGATGGATAACCATACGTACGAGCTGGTTTTGAGCGACGTACAAATGGAGTCGCCCGAAGCCGGCTATAAGGTATTGGCTCATGCGCGGATGATGGACTATAAGCCCGCCACCGCACTGATTCAGACCTATAGCAGCCAGGAGCCCGTGAAGGGTCAGACCAAGCCGGTTCTCGTGGAACCGGAAAATGTGCCGGATCTGCTGTCGAAGATCGCCGGGCTGATCAGTCTGCGCGCGACACGTAAAGTCGAGCGGGAATTGAAGCTGGCCGAGCGGTAGAATTCCCGTCAGCAACCCCCTAGACCTGTCCCATACCGGACCCGCCGCCCCTCCTCTGATATCATCCGTTGTGAATGAACACGCGTATCGTGGGCGTCACGGTGATGCCCGAATTCTTCCAGAACGAAGGCGTTGAGCGTGTGCTCGACAACCTGCAGCGGGCAGGATGCAATGCCTTTGCCACCTCTCCCTACGTGATGCAACCGGCAGACGAAAAGACCGGGAGCCGCGAACCTCCGATCGATGCCGGTGCGGGCAAGGTAAGGCTGCTCGAACGGCCACTGTGGGGAAAGCGCGAATTGTATGTGGCGACGGCGCCGAGTTACTCCTTCGATCCCGTTCTCTATAAAGGCTTAAAGTATCAGCCGACGCCGGCTTCGGACCTGACGCGCAAAGAGGGTGCCTTGATTGGCCACGTGGTCCAGGCGGCGAAGGCGCGGCACATGAAAGTGTATCTGCAGGTGCAGGCTGCGATTCCGCCCGGCTACCGGGTGCAGTTCGGCGGTCCGGCGGACGAAGACCGGCCGCGGTTGCCTGATGGATCGCTCGCGCCGCACCGGCTGGCGAACAACGGTTCGCTGGCGAGCCCTCATATCGTCGAGTACACGGCGGCGCTGCTGCGCGACATGCTCCGGGCATACCCGAATGTCGATGGCCTGCGAGTGGACTGGCCCGAATATCCTCCGTACTTTCTTCATGACTGCTTCTTCGACTTCAGCGAACCGGCGCGAGCGATGGCGAAGTCGCTCGGGTATGACTTCGACGCCATCCAAAAGCAAGCCCAGGGGCAGTGGAAATTACTGCATGGAGGGCTAACAGACCGTAAGTTAGAGGAGTTGGCCGCAATGCAGCCGGGCGGCATGGCGAAGCTTCCCTGGATGCAGTTCAAAGCGGCGCTGGTGGAGGAGTTGTTCAAGAAGCTGCGCGGGGCGATGGACTCCGAGCCAGACGGCAAAGCGAAAGAATTGGTGCCGGGCGTGTTTCCCGCGCCGTGGTGTTTTGTTTCCGGCATGGACTACAAGCGCGTGGCGAAGTACGCGAGCGCAATCAGCTTGAAGCTCTATACGATGCATTGGCCGGTGATGCTGCGCTTCTACGCGGATGAATTGAAAGAAGCAAATCCGGGGTTGAGCGACGTGGTGCTTGCGCGGTCGCTCGAACGCGTACTCGGATTGAGGGACGATGGCCCGTTGGCCCTGGCCGAGTACAAGTACCCCGAGCCCGATGAGCCCCACCCGGCCGGAGAGCGGCGGATGGCAGAGCGGATCAAGTTCGCCCAAAAGCAGGCGGGCAAAACATCGGTGTATGCGATCGCGCACGGATACGGCCCGTTGGCCGATTTCAAGCGGCGATTCGAAGTGGCGTCACGGAGTTCCCGGCACGGTGTGTGGGTGAACCGGTATGGATATTTGAGCGATGCTAAGTTGCAGGCGATGAAGGAGGTGCTCTAAGTGATGCACTCATGGATGGGTTTGTTACTGACGGCGGTGGCGGCGGCCGCGCCGATTCCGGTCCTCATTGTAGATGGACAGAACAATCATAAGTGGCAGGAGACGACGCCCGTCCTCAAGAAGCTGCTGGAAGAGACGGGCAAGTTCACCGTGGACGTATCGACGTCGCCGGCCAAGGGCGGAGACTGGTCGAGTTACAATCCCGACTTTAGTAAGTACAAAGTCGTTGTGGGCAATTACTCGGATTTTGTGGGTGACCCGTGGCCAGAGCCATTGCGCAAGAAGCTGGTGGAGTTTGTCGCCAAAGGCGGCGGTTACGTGAGTTACCACGCGGCCGACAACGCGTTCCCGATGGACCTTGAGTACAACAAACTGATCGGGGTGGGTGGATGGGGCGGCCGGACTGAGAAGGATGGTCCGATGATCCGGTTTAAGGACGGCAAGATGGTGATGGAGTCCAAGGCCGGAAAGGCGGGCAACCACGGTCAGCGGCTACCATTCCTGGTGGTGACGCGCGATACGCACCATCCCATCACCAAGGGACTTCCGGTTGAGTGGATGCACCATGCCGACGAGTTGTACGACAGCTTGCGCGGCCCCGCGGAAAACGTCCACCTGCTCGCTACGGCATGGAGCGACCCGGCAAACAAGGGCACTGGCGAGAACGAGCCCGCTTTGATGACGATTAGCTATGGGAAGGGACGCGTGTTCCACACAATCCTCGGTCACGATGTCGAGGCGATGCGCTGCGTGGGTTTCATCGTTACGTTTCAGCGCGGCACGGAGTGGGCCGCGACGGGGAAAGTAAGTCAGAAGGTACCGAAGGACTTTCCGACCAAGGGCAAAGTAAGTTTGAGGTAAGAGCATCCACCATGGAACGGCCGGGGGCTGAGGAAGCCGGGGGCTGAGGAAGTGGGGATGAGTTACAGTTTGACGCGGTCGGACAGGCCGGTGCCGCGGTCGGACAGACCGGCGGCCGGTTGGAACGGGCTTGCGGGGGCGACACGGGGCCGGCGGGGGGGCGGCGCGGCTTAGGTGGGCGGCGCGGCTGGGTGGTGGATTGAGCGGTGGGGACAGTGCGCGGGTCTTTGTTTTCAACGAGCGTTGGCTTCGTT
>JBDTVQ010000337.1:0-7658 GCA_040007195.1 Acidobacteriota bacterium
ACCGGCATCGTCGGCGCACCCGAGTGCGGAGACGTGATGAAGCTGCAAATCAAGGTAAACGACGCCACGGGCATCATCGACGACGCGAAGTTCAAGACCTACGGTTGCGGTTCGGCCATCGCCAGTTCGTCACTTGCCACCGAATGGTTGAAGGGCAAGACCGTCGACGAAGCGCTCGCCATTAAGAACACCGACATCGTCAATGAGCTCAGCTTGCCGCCGGTGAAAATTCACTGCTCGGTGCTCGCCGAAGACGCAATCAAAGCCGCCATCAACGACTACAAGGCAAAGAGCGGCGCGGCCAAGCCCGCATCCATGGAGGCCTAACCGATGAGCGCTACGCTCGAGACTCCCTCGCAAGCAATGTCCATCACCGTCACGCCCAAGGCCGTGGAGAAGATCCGCGCCGCTTTCTCGAAAGAGGGCGTGTCCGGTGGCGGCCTACGGCTGGGCGTGCTCGGTGGCGGCTGTTCGGGATTGAGCTACCAGTTTAAGTACGACCCTCAGCCACGCCCGCGCGACCACATGTTCGAGTACGGCGATGTACGCGTGTTCGTCGATCCAAAGAGCATGGTGTTCCTCAACGGCATGACGCTCGACTATAAGGAGTCGCTCATGTACTCCGGTTTCGCCTTCGAAAATCCGCACGCCAAGAAAAGCTGCGGCTGCGGCACGTCGTTCTCCGCCTGAGCCCGCAGTGCGTTACTTCGAAGCTCTCGGTCTCGATCCCCGGCTCACGCTCGATGCCGCCGATCTACAAAAGCGGTTCTACGAGCGAAGCCGGCAATGGCACCCGGACCGCTTTTCCACAAAATCGCCGGCTGAACAGGCGAAGTCACTCGAAATGACGGCGGAGCTGAACGACGCCTTTCGCACACTTCGCGACACGGTGGCTCGCGCCGAATACGTGCTCTCCGAAAATGGCCTGGAAGCCTCCACGCAGCGCGGCAAGGACGTTCCAGCCGACCTGCTCGAGGAGGTACTCGAATTGAACATGGCCCTCGAAGAGGCCGACCAGGATCAGATCACCCGGTCGCTTGCGCAGTTTGAGCAAATGCTGGCCTCGGTCGACGCGCAGCTGACGGCGCAGTTTGCCGCCTGGGATGGATCGCCTTCTGCGGACACCTTGCAGCCCGTGCGCTCTTCGCTCAATCGCCGTAAGTACATCAGCAATCTCGTGCGCGATGCAAGGAAGGCCCTGGATGCGCCGCCCGAGCCGCTCGACGCCCCAAGCAAGGCATTGGAATCGTAATGTTTGAAATCGACTTTGGCAAACCCAAGAACGACGTGATCGTCGGCATCGATCTGGGCACCACGAACTCCCTGGTCGCGGCCATGGGTCCCACGGCGCCCTTCATCATCCCCGGCCCCGACGCCGATCCCCTCGTGCCGAGCGTCGTCACTGCGCTGCCCAACGGGGACTTCCTCGTTGGCAATTCCGCGCGGCGTGCGCTGGTGACACATCCAAAACTCACTGTGTACAGCGTCAAACGTCTCATGGGCCGAGGCGTGAGCGACGTTCAGGATGAGCTGAAACTGTTCCCGTTCCACATTGCCGAAGGCTCGGAATCGGTGATCCAACTCGCACTGGGCAATCGAACCTTTACGCCGCCGGTCATTTCGGGCATCATTCTGCGGCGTCTGAAACAGAATGCCGAAGAGCACCTCGGCGAGCCCGTAACCAAGGCCGTCATCACCGTGCCCGCCTATTTCAACGACGCGCAGCGCCAGGCCACCAAAGACGCCGGTCGCATCGCGGGGCTGGAAGTCCTGCGTTTGGTAAACGAACCCACCGCGGCTGCACTCGCGTACGGTCTCGACAAGCGCAAGGAAGGCATCATCGCCGTTTATGACCTTGGCGGCGGCACGTTCGATATCTCCATCCTGCGCCTGCAGGACGGCATCTTCGAAGTGCTCTCCACCGGCGGCGACACGCATCTTGGCGGCGACGACATCGACAATCTGCTGCTGCGCGTTGCCCTCGAAGATCTCGCCACCGAATGGGGCCAGGACCTCTCTTCGAATCAGGAAGCCGTGCAGTTGCTCCGCCGCGCCGTGATTGAGGCCAAACACACCCTCTCCGCGCTACCTTCCACGCACGTCGTCTTCGAATATCATGGGCGGCGCTACGCGCGCGAACTTACGCGCGACGTCTTCAACCGTCTCATCCTGCCAATCGTCGACCGCACGCTAGCTCCATGCCGCCAGGCGATGTCCGATGCGGGCGTGACGCCTGAGCAGATCGACGAAGTCGTGCTGGTCGGGGGAACCACGCGCACCCCTCTCGTGCGCGAAACCGTCGAGCGCCTCTTCCGTTCCAAGCCGCACACCGAGCTAAATCCGGATCAGGTCGTCGCCCTCGGCGCGGCCGTGCAAGCCAGTATTCTCAGCGGCGCCGAGGAAGGCAAGCTGCTTCTGGACGTCACGCCGCTTTCGCTCGGCATCGAAACCATGGGTGGACTGGTTTCAAAAATAATCCACCGCAACTCGACGATTCCCGCCTCCGCGACCGAGACGTTCACAACGGCTGTCGAAGGCCAAACCAACGTGCTCATCCATGTCGTGCAAGGCGAACGCGAGATGGTGAAGGATTGCCGCTCGCTTGCCCGCTTCGATCTAAAGGGCATTGATCCCTTGCCCGCCGGTATGGCGCGCATCGAGGTTCGCTTCCTCATCGACGCGAACGGAATCCTGCAGGTGAGTGCGCGCGATCAGCGCACCGGCAAGGAACAGACGGTCGAGGTCAAGCCCAGCTACGGCCTCAACGACGAACAGGTGGAGGCGATGATTCTCGAATCCATCGAGAAGGCGGAAGAGGATTTCGCTGAGCGCCAGGTGCGCGAAATGCGAGTCGAAGCCGACAATGTGATGCATGCGGTTGAGAAATCCAAGCAAAGTGACGCCTGGTTCGAACTGCCCGAGGCCGAACGCGAATCCATCAACCGTGCGCTCAACGAACTGATGGTCGTCTACCACGGCGACAGCCACGATCTGATTCGCGCCAAGATCGAGACCCTCGACGAGGTCACCCGCACGCTTGCCGAGAACATCATGAACGCGGCCGTGAACACCGCGCTGAAGGGCACGAAGATTTAGGGGACGCCATGAAAAAGCTCAACTGGACCGACTTCGAAGACATCGGCATCGAACTCTACGAGGCCCATCCCGAAGTGGATCCCCTCGCGGTTCGATTCACGGACCTGCACAAATACATCACGGAGTTGGAAAATTTCGAAGGCGATCCAACCGCCTCGAATGAAGCCAAGCTCGAAGCCATTCAAATGGCCTGGCTCGAAGAGTACAAAGAGAACCAGTAACTACTTCACCAACTCGCTTACCTGAATTTGCAGCGCGACGGAAGTGTAGTTGGGTATATCGGCCACGATCTTCGGCACGGCATTGATCATCAATCCCTGCAGGATTTCCTGAGACTCGAAATCCAGCCTCACCATGGCGATATACATCGGCGGCAAACCCGCCGCAACGCCGTAGAGTCCGCGGTCCACCTCCATTGCCAGCAAGTGGCCGCCCAATAGCTCGCGCACCATGGGCAGGTGCTTGTTTACGTAATAGTCCCAGTCGAATTGTGCGTCATCGGAGTGGGCGTAGAAGGCGGTTACTCGAACCATCAGGCGATTCTATCCCACGGCCACCCGGCCCACAATACGCGCCGTGCTACGCTCAGGCTGAATGCCTGATTTGCGGCTGAATTACCTTATTAGCGCCTGCCTCTTCTCCGCTCTTTGCTTTGCCCAGAAAATCCCCGAGGGCGAGCTGATTCGACACGGCCACGTCACCATCGCCGTTCCGGCCCGTGGCTCATCAAATGCCGCCGCGGTCCAGCCGCCACGCGTTCCCGCCGCACCGTGCAATTTGCAGACTAGTGGGCCGTTCCCGGGGCTATACACAGCGGGAGCGACGAGCTATACCTACCATCTGCGTTCCACCGGTTCCCTGCGCGGCGTGCTCCTGTTTCTTGATTTCCCCGACGCTCCCACGCGCCCCAACGATGCGACGACGCAGAGCCTGGTCAGCGATTTGGTGCCGCCGTACACCAAGATGATGGGTGATCTTTCCTATAACAGGCTGCGAGTCGACATTACGCCCATACATAAGTGGTACCGGATGCCCCGGCCCTTCGCCGCCTATCCGTTCCGGACGTACGGAAACTTGCGGGACTTCCTCCAGGACATCATCTCCGTCTCCGATGCCGATGTCGCCTTCAACACGTTCGACTTCGTTTCCGTAATTCTCCCCCAAAGCCTGGATATCGACGCCGCGCAAGCGTTCGTCTTGTTGCCCGATGTCGCCGCCGTCGGCGATGGCGCTCCCATGCGGTTCGTCTTTTTCGTTCCGCGGGATCTGCGATTCCCCGACGTCTTTGCGCACGAGAATCTACACCTGCTGGGCTTGCAGGATCTCTATCTGATCGACGCCGCGACGTCGGATGAGGCCGTCGCGCCGTTCGGGCGTTGGGACATCATGTCGATCGGTTTCGGCATGAATGCCTGGAATAAAGAGAAACTCGGCTGGATCGATTCCACGCAACTGACCTGCCTTGCCGCCGGATCGGGAGAAGCCACGCTGACGCCTGTTCATACGGCCACGGGTACAAAGGCTGCCGTGGTCCCTATCTCGCCAACCAAAGTGTTTGTGATGGAAGCGCGCGAGGCGGTGGCCGCCGATCCGGCACTGTGCGAATCCGGGGTGCTTGTCTATTCGGTCGACTCGAGCGTGGACAGCGGGGATGGTCCCTTCCGCATTCGTCCGGCAAAAACTACGGGAGTTACCACGCTGCGCAGTTGCCTGACGCCGGAACCGAATGCGTTTGCTGCCTACGATGTAGGAGCCGGCTCAGTGTCGCAACATTTCGAGCCGGGTCCGAATTTGTTGTTTGAGGTTACCGGTAAACAGCAGTCGAACTACACGGTCCGAGTGCGCCAGGTAGCCAATCCGGCTGTCCTGCCCACCCGTCTCGTCAAAGTCTCCGGCGACAATCAATCCGCCCCCCTCAACCGCGATGTCCCACAACCTCTCACCGTTCGCGTCCTCAACAGCGCGGGATCGCCCGTGCCGAATCCCGCCAACGACGAATTTCTCCCCGTGAAGTGGGCCGTCATCAGCGGAGCGGCGACCATCACCTCGACCGGTTCGGACGCCTCGGGCAACGCCACCGCCGCCGTCCGCACCGCCGGCAGCCTCGCGGCGATTACGGTTCGCGTTTCGGTCGGCACAACCGCCGAGTTCTTTACCATTCGTGTAACTGACACGCGTCCCGCTCCCAGTTCCATATTTAACGGCGCAACGTTGACCCCAAGCCCGCTCGTCGCCGTCGCGCCGGACTCATGGGTTGTGCTGAAAGGCATTCGCCTCGCTACGGCTACCATCGCCGCCGACCCTCCATATCCGACCAACGTCTCCGGAACCTCAGTGACCGTACGCGATAGTAAGGGTGTGAACCTCCCCGCTCCGGTCTACTTCGTTTCGCCCGCGCAGATCAACTTCCTGATTCCGGCGAACGCGGCCGTGGGGACCGCGCAGATTTTCGTGAACACCGCCGAAGGGACCTCGGCCACTTCGCAGCGAGTGGAAGTGCGCGCCGTGGCTCCCGGCTTGTTTACCGCCAGTTCCGGCGGTTCCGGAGTCGTCGCCGGATTTGGTGAACGGCTTCTGCGAACCGGAGAACGCGAGTCCATTCCGCTGTTCCTTTACAACGAATCAACGCGCACATTCCAAAATCTGCCGCTCGATCTCGGTGCGCCCGACGAACCGCTCTACCTCGTGCTGTACGGCACCGGTTTCCGCAACCGGTCGTCTCTCGATCGCGTTCTCGTGACGCTCCGTGGCCTCTCCATCCCGGTTCAATACGCCGGTGCGCAGGGCGCGTTTGCAGGCCTCGATCAGCTCAATATCGGCCCGCTGCCGCCCGAGCTGCGCGGCGCGGGACCGTTGGCCTTCACCGTGGAAGTCGACGGCGAAATCTCCAACCGCGTCACTGTCGACATCTTTTGAGCAGCGGGAATCGCTCGCAGCCTAGCCCAGCCGAGATACAATCGGGTCAATGACCACTCGCAGCTATCTCGCCATCGTCGGCCTAGTCATCGGCATCGTTGGCCTCGCCGTCGCTATCAACCAGCCTGGCGGCAGCAAAACGATCCAATGGGCCGCCTTCCTCACGGGAGTCGCCGGGTTCGTCACGGGCATGGCGATTGCGACCACCGCCGACAGCGAACCGATGTCGTAGGGTTTTGGCGCTTCACCTCACCTCTTCATACTCATAGCCCGCCCCTTGTAGCGCCGCGCACAACTCCGCCACGTGCTCCGGGCCGCGCGTCTCCATCTGTACATCGATCACCGTATCGCTCAAGCTCACGCCGAAGTGTGCCCGATCGTGCGTCGTCTGGACGATGTTCGCCTTTTGCGCGGCGATTACCGTCGCCAACCGCACCAGCGCGCCGGGGTGATCGGGCAGGTGGATGCGCAGGCGCACCAGCCGCCCATCTTTCTTCAGTCCCCGCTCGATGATGCGGCTCAGCAGTGTCACATCGATATTGCCGCCGCACACGACCACGGCCACACGCCGTCCCGCGAGGTCCGTTTTGTGGTGCATCATCGCCGCCAGTGCCGCCGCGCCCGCACCCTCGGCAATCGTCTTCTCGCGTTCGAGCAACAGCAGAATCGCACTTGCGATCTCTTCTTCGTCCACCGTCACGATCTCATCGACATACTTCTGCACCAGCGGCAATGTTCGTTCACCCGCCCGCCGCACGGCAATGCCATCGGCGATCGTCTGCGCGGCATCGAGCAGCACCGGCGCCCCGGCCTCCACTGCGCGCTTCATGGAGGGCAACCGCGACGTCTGCACGCCCACCACGCGAATGCGCGGGTTCGTCTCCTTCACCGCACAAGCCACGCCACCAATCAACCCGCCACCACCGATAGGCACGACAATCGCGTCGAACATGGGGTTCTGTTGCATCATCTCCAAGCCAAGGGTCCCTTGCCCTGCGATCACGCCGTCGTCGTCGAACGCATGTACGAACGTCAGCCCACCCTCGTCGCACCGCCGCCGCGCTTCCTCATATGCTTCGTCATAGTTCGCCCCATGTAGCACAACCTCGGCCCCGTGGCTCTTCGTCTGCGACACCTTTACGAGAGGCGTCGTCAGGGGCATTACGATCGTCGATCGCACACCCAGCCGCGCGGCATGATACGCCACCGCCTGCGCATGATTTCCCGCCGACGCCGCAATCACCCCACGCGCCCGCTCGGCCTCGCTGAGGAGCAACAGCTTATTCAGCGCCCCGCGCTCCTTGAACGCACCGGTCATCTGCAGGTTGTCCAGCTTGAGGAACAATGACGTTCCGGTCAACTGCGACAGCGTCTGCGAGCGCACGCACGGGCTCAAGTAAATCGAGTCGCGGATCCGTAGCTGAGCCCGTTCTACATCCTGAACCGTGATCATGCGTCCCTCCTGTGTCTATCCGAGCGCGAAGGCCGAGCCCGAGCGCGAAGGGCCCGCCGCGACTTTTTGCGGCGAGGCTCCGGTTCGCGCGGTCCAAAAAAAGAAGGCCACCGGGCGGTCTGTCCCGCCGGCGGCCTCTGTGTGTCGAATTCTGTCGAATGCGCAGAGCTCAGGCGGGCCCGGTAATCCGGAT
>JBDTVQ010000338.1:0-7640 GCA_040007195.1 Acidobacteriota bacterium
TGGCGGCCATCGAGCGCGCCTTGTATCCTGGAGTTCAGTGCCCGTAACCAGCCTCTATGAACAAGTCGGCGGCGAAGCTGTTCTCCGTCCCGCAATCTCGCTGTTCTACCGTAAGGTATTTCAGGACGCCTCACTGTTGCCGTTCTTTGAAGGCGTCGACCGCGAACGTTTGGAGGCACATCAACTGGCGTTTATCACACAGGCATTGAGTGGTCCCGATAGCTACGACGGGCGCATGCTGCGCGACGTGCACTCTAGTTATTCGATCGAACAACGACACTTCGACGTGCTTACCTTGCACATGGAAGTAGCGTTCCTGGAAATGGGCCTCGATCAGGAACTGGTGAATCAGGCGCTGGCGACCATCCGCGAGCTCGCCCGCGATATTGTCAATACGAAGTAAGTTCACTCCACCCAAAACTTTAGAAGAAGGAAATATGTCCGTACCAACCGAAGAGTTTTACCGCATCGGCAAGCTGCCGCCTTATGTGTTCGCGCAAGTGAACGAAATGAAGGCACGCCTGCGCGCAGCACAGTACGATGTGGTCGATTTCGGTATGGGGAACCCAGACGGGGCCACGCCGCGCCTGATCGTGCAGAAGATGGCCGAAGCGGCGCGTGACCGCCGCAATCACCGCTATTCGATGTCGAAGGGCATCCCGAATCTGCGGCTGGAGATATGCAAGCGCTACGAGCGGAACTATGGGGTGAAGCTGGATCCCGAGAAGGAAGCCATTGCCACCATCGGCGCAAAGGATGCGCTGGCCCACTTGTTGTTCGCCGTGATCGGACCAGGCGACGCCGTGGTGTCGCCGAATCCCGCGTACCCGATTCACCAGTGGGGCGTGATCATGGCCGAAGGCCATGCCTGCATGCTGCCGATGCCCACGCCGGCCGAGTTCCTGAACCAGTTGAAAGACCTGTATCAGAAGTCGTCGCGCAAGCCGAAGATGATCTTGATCAGCTTCCCGCACAATCCGACAACGCATTGCGTGGACCTCGATTTCATGAAAGTGATCGTCGCACTGGCGCGTGAACACGGCACGATGGTGGTGCACGATTTCGCTTACGCCGACATCGCCTTCGACGGATACAAACCGCCGAGCATTCTGGAGGTGGAAGGCGCAAAGGAAAATTGCGTCGAGATCTTCTCGATGTCGAAGAGCTACAACATGGCCGGCTGGCGCATGGGCTTCTGCCTGGGCAACGCGCGGATGATCAATGCCTTGGCGCGTATCAAAAGCTATCTCGACTACGGGATTTTTCAGCCGCTGCAGATCGGCGGTATCATTGCGCTGCGCGATTGCGACGACGAGCCACGCAAAATCAGCGAAGTTTACCGCAAGCGCCGCGACGTTCTCGTGAACGGCCTCAACCGCGCCGGCTGGGCCGTTGAGCCTCCCCAAGGTTCAATGTTCCTTTGGGCGAAAATGCCCGACCAATACCAGAAGATGGGTTCGCTCGAATTCTCGAAGCGCCTGCTCGAAAAAGCGCTGGTCGCCGTATCGCCCGGCATCGGCTTCGGACCGTTGGGCGAAGGGCACGTGCGTTTCTCATTCATTGAGAACGAACACCGCTCGCGCCAGGCACTGCGTTCTAT
The DNA here is from genome assembly GCA_040007195.1 of Acidobacteriota bacterium. Taxonomy (GTDB): domain Bacteria; phylum Acidobacteriota; class Terriglobia; order Bryobacterales; family Bryobacteraceae; genus JAFLBB01. The sequence goes on from JBDTVQ010000338.1 coordinate 1,601, forward strand.
CGCGCAATTCTTGAAAACCGACAAGCCTGAATGACTCCAGCGAGCGATTCCCGCGTACCCATCGCGCGGGTTCGAACGTACAATGAGGTATGAAACAATACCTTGGAATATTGTTGTTAGCCGCCCCGCTTGCGGCGCAGCACATTTCCCTCGGCATAAAGGGCGGGGTCCCGTTCACGGAGGCGTTCAAAACGTCGGGCGGGCCTACGTTCAATTACAAATCACTACGCAATCCTTATACGATCGGGCCATCGCTCGAGGTGCGATTACCGTTGCGGCTCAGCGTGTCCATCGATGTTCTGTGGAAGCGGCTGGAATACCAGGCTAATTCCGGACCGGGTGAACTGAACGTAAAATCGAATCAGTTCGAGTTTCCGTTGATGTTGAAGTACCGCTTCAAAGAGGGCTTATGGTCTCCGTATGTCGCGGCCGGGCCTTCATTCAATAAGATCACCGGAGTCAAGAGGACAATTACGAACCCGGGCCAATTCCTTTCGCCCGACGAGTTTAAGGACTCCTCTAGCGGCGGCTTCGCCTTTGGTGGCGGACTCGAATTCAAGCCCGTGATTCGCATCACCACCGAACTGCGCTACACGCGACGCGGTTCGAGGAACTTCTTTACGGCCGCCAGCGGGCTGCTCGACAGCAACCTCAACCAGGCTGAGTTTCTCGTTGGCATTCACTTCTAGTGCACAGCGCCGGGCACGGGAATGGGCGGATAACCGCCTGATGAACGTCTCTTTCGCGGAGGTTGCGGCGTGCGAATAGGCGCGAAAAGCTACATCAGTCCAGCGACCATCGTTGAGCAGGTACGCAACACGGCGCCGTTTCTGGCGGTGCCTCGTGTCGAGGATGGTGCGCGCCTGATCGAGTGCGTCGGATTCCTCGACGTACTTGCGCGCGGCGAAGCATTGCAGCAGTCGCCGCTCGACGATGAGCCGATGCGCGAGGATTACTTTGCTTTGTGCATGGCGGCGCACCATGCGACGGTGGCAACCTTTGTTCCGACCGACGTCGATACAAAGATCCGTGGACTGCTGTGGCGCGACGCGCGGCGTGCGGACTCGCTCGAACGAATGTTCCGCTTCGCGCAACGAGCGATGGCATGGTCCATCACGGGAATTTCGACACGTGCGACCACTCTCGCAGGTGTGGGACCGGTTAGCGGCCACAATGGCGAACAGTTGAGCGTGCTCGCCGCCGCGCTGGGATCGTTTCTTCACCTGGGAGTAAACGGGCTTGCCGAAGAAGCGGCCGCGGCCATTGACACCGAACTGCGCCGCGAAGCCGCCGAGTTCCAGCAGGCGATTCAAACGCGCGGCTGTGAATTGGATGCGCTACGCACTGCCGCTTCGCTCACGCACAACGCCGGCGATCTCGACCAGGGCATCAGCTTCTGGCCGACCTCGCAGCACCACCGAGAGTGGCAGGAGAAGTTTGGCCGCCTGGCGCACGAAAATGTGCGCCCCTACGACGGCGCGTACCATACTGCCGCGCTTGTCTACAAAGCCGCGATGGCCTGCGAGGGCCACCGGCACTACCCACTGCGCGCCATACGTGCGCTACGGCAGTCGCCCGACCTGCTGCTTCCCCTTGGTCCGTTTCTCGACGATTGGGGGGCGCTGGTGGCGCGGCACCCGGCCCTGACCGATGAGGACCGCGTGGAAACACTGGGCGCACTGCTCGCCGGTTCGCGCAAAATCCCCGGCCAGCGAGGTTATTACCGGGCCATTTGCGGCATGATGAATGCCCTCGGCGGCAGCATCGAAGCGCTTGCCAAACGGCTGCCCAAAACCGCGCGGGACGATTGGAAAAATTCGGAGACGCGCAAGCTGGTAAGCGTTCCACGCGTAAGTTTCGAATCGATGATGCGGAAGCTTCTGGCGTCGTCCCTTCCGGGCGGCCATCGCTAATCAGCACCGGTGCCCGCGCTGACGCATAATAGTCAGCGGTCCTTTTTTATGTGGAAACTTGCATTATTGCTCGCATGTACAATGGCCCTGTCAGCCCAGCACGAAGACAAGAGCGAGAAGAAGTCGAAGAACCCCGCCATCGGCAATCTGGAAGCGATCGCGGCGGGGCAGAAACTCTTCTTCACTTCCTGTGCCGGCTGTCATGGGCCGACTGGAGATGGTGGCCGCGGGCCGAACCTTCGCGAACGCGGTGCTTGGCATCCGATGGAAGACGACACCATGTTTACGATCGTGCAGAAAGGCGTTCCTGGCACCGACATGCCCGCACTCAACCGGCCGGAGAACGAGGTGTGGCAAATCGTTGCCTTCGTTCGCTCGCTCACCGCACCGGCGATGGATGGCAACGTGCCAGGCGATATCGAAGCAGGCAAGCAGATTTTTGCGGGCAAAGGCGGTTGTACGGGCTGCCACATGATCGGGGGCAACGGCGGCTTCCTCGGGCCTGATCTGTCGAACATTGGCGCGACGCGGTCGCTCAACGAAATTCGCAACTCTATTCTCGATCCCAGCGAACGCGGCGTGAAAGAGTTCCAGCCCGTCCACGTCACCTTTCGCAAAGGCGGCACGCTCGACGGCGTATGCACGGACCGCACTAACTATGCGATGCAGATCATCGACCGCACGGGCAAACTTCACCGCGTGCCGATGAACGATGTCGAAGCCATCGTCTTTCACAAACAGTCGGCCATGCCCGGCGACTACAAAACGCGGCTCAGCCGTGACGAATTGCGTGACCTGCTGGCATATCTCAGCCGCCAAAGCACGCGTCCGCCCGATGCGAAATCAGAATAGTGATTCGGAGATTCCCCGCATGAAACCGGTCCTCAAACAACTGCTGCCGTGTGCGCTCATGTTGCCGCTGGCCCTCGCCGCGCAAGTGCGCCCGCAAGATGTCCTGAAAAGCCCGAACGAAAATTGGCTTACCTACGCAGGCGACTACCAGGGTAAGCGCCACAGCCCGCTCACTCAGATCACGCCACAGAATGCGGGTTCGCTGGTACCCAAGTGGACGAACCACATTTCGGGCGCGAACCGGCTGGAATCGGTGCCGATTGTTTACGACGGCGTGATGTACATCACGAACACGAACGAAGTGGTTGCGCTCGACACTCGCTCGGGCCGCATCATCTGGCGCTACAAGGACACGCGCAGCAAGAAGCAGAGCGTGAATCGGGGTGCGGCCATTTGGGGCGATCGCATCTATTTCGTCACTTCCGATGTGCACCTTGTGGCGCTTGATCGGCGAACGGGTGCTGTTGCGTGGCTGAAGAAATATGGAAACGTTGAAGACGGCCTTTTTGCCTCGGCCGCGCCGGTCGCGGTGAAGGACAAAATAATCGTCGGCGTGGCCGGCGGCGACAGCGGCATGCGCGGATATATCTGCGCCTTCTCGGCCGACAAGGGTGATGAGTTGTGGCGCCTGTATACGGTGCCGGCGAAGGGAGAGCCGGGTGCGGAGAGCTGGGGTGGTTACATCGAATGGGGTGGAGGGGGCACGTGGCTATCCGGCACATACGATCCCGAGCTGAACCTTCTGTACTGGACTACCGGCAATCCCTGGCCGGACTTTTACGGCGGCGACCGCAAGGGCGACAACCTCTATACGTGTTCGCTGCTGGCAATCGATCTCGACACCGGCAAGATGAAATGGTATTTCCAGTTCACGCCCCACGATACGCACGATTGGGATGCGCAGAGCTGGCCCGTGCTGCTCGACACGGAGATCAATGGGCGGACCCGCAAGGTCGTCATGCACCCTAACCGCAATGGTTTTCTCTACACGCTCGACCGGACGACGGGCGAGTTTCTGCGTGCCACTAAGATGGTAGACAAACTCGATTGGGCCACCGGTATCGACGCCAAAGGCCGTCCGATTCTCGTTCCCGACAAGGACCCGACACCCGCCGGTAATTATGTTTGCCCTGGCGTACGCGGAGCGGCAAACTGGATGGCGCCCACCTACAGCTCGTCCACCGGGCTGCTGTACGTAATGAATCTTGAGCAGTGTGACGTCTTCACGTCATCGGCGCAGGAGCCTGAACCGAAGAAGAACTTCGCGGGCGGAGGTGCGAGCCCGAAGCACAATGCGCCGGGCCAATTCTTCATGCGCGCCTACGATCCCAAAACCGGCACGCGCGTGTGGGAGTATCCGCTCACTGGCAAAGGGGAGAGCTGGTCGGGTTCGGTCTCCACGGCGGGCGGTGTTGTATTCTTTGGCGATGACGACGGGCAGTTGGTCGCCCTCGATGCGAAGACGGGGCAGCACCTCTGGCATTACCTCATGGGCGAGAACCTCACGGCCGCGCCGATCGTGTATGCCGTCGATGGGAAGCAGTACGTGGCGATCTGCTCGGCCACGGCGGTGTTTACCTTCGGCCTATTCGAACCGCAAAAACCGGTGGCTCTTCCCGCGACGAAGACCGAGCCTTAAGGCGGCCCGGCAGTTTACGGCTTCAGATATTTCGCCAGAAAGGCGTATGCTTCTTTGCGCGATTCACGGGCGAGCGGCGTGTCAATGCGGTTGAAGGCGTGTCCGCCGGGTGCATCTTCGTAGATTTTATATTCGAACTGCTTGCCTTCCGCCTTCAGCGCCGTGATCAGACGGCGCACTTCGAGAACGTTCACGTCTTCGTCGTTCGTGTTTGTGTGAATCAGCAGCGGCGTGCGCAGCTTAGCCGCATGTTCGACGGGCGAACGCTTCAAATATTCGCCCACGTTTTCTTCGGCGGTCTTGCCGATGTGATATGGCGCCGAATACAACCGCCGGTACGTCTCGTTCTTGTACCCCATGCGGGCAACCAGATCGCTGACGGGTATGCCGGCATAGCCGGCGGCAAACTCGCCGCCATCTTCGAACAGGTTCATCAGGGTAATGAGCCCGCCATGGCTCCAACCAATGAGCCCGACGCGTTGCGGATCCAAGAACGCATGGGTGTCGAGCATCCATTGACGGCCGCGGTAAACGTCATCCACTTCGCGGCCCCCAAAGTCGATCAGTTCGTAGTAGCCGCGGCCGTAGCCGGTAGACCCGCGATAGTCAGGCGCGATGACGCAATAGCCCTGCTCGACCAACTCTCGAACGATGTGTGCCGAACTGGTATTGAAATTCGCATGCACTCCGCCGTGCGAATAAATGAGAAATGGGTGATTCTTCGTCCGGTCGAGTTTCTTCAGCAAAAACGTGTAGGCCGTGACGATCACCGGGTTCCCTGCCCCCTGTCCGGTCGGATTGGGAATCTTGGCCGGCGGCAAGCCCGTGTACTGGACGATGTCGATGTCGGCCACACCGCCTAGCATCTGGTACCACAGCAGGTTGTCTGCGGCCTTACGTGTGGCCGCAGCGGAATGGTCGAACCCGGCAGGGGCGGGGGGAATTGCGGGCGGAGTTTGAGCTTGCACCCAGGCAGCGGCCATAACGAAAATCAAAACTTTCAGCTCGGCACCCTTCGCTCCCAGGGTATCTAGCAACGAGAGACGGAAGTAGTTCCATGTGATACGATGCCGCGCATGAAAGCTTTGGCGGGTTTGCTAATCCTTGTATGCTGCGCCTATTCCCAGTCGATTACCGGCTCTCTCACCGGAGTCGTCACCGATCCTTCCGATGCGACCATTCCGAAGGCGTCGGTACTTTTGCGTTATACCGCGACTGGTGCAGAGCGCTCGGCCACCACCAATGAGGCCGGGCGATTCTTCTTTGGTTCACTGCAGCCGGGCGCCTATACATTGGCGATTGAAGCGGGCGGATTTCGCCGCCTCGAACGTACCAACGTCAACGTGCCGGCGGCCGAAACCGTCAGTCTGAACGACCTGAAGCTCACCGTTGGGCAAGTGACGGACTCCGTGCAGGTGGAAGCACAGGCCGCCGTCGTCCAATCGCAAACCGCCGAACGCGCGGGCGTACTGACCGGATCGCAAGTGCAGAACCTAGCCATCCGAGGCCGCAATGTCACATCGCTCGTCTCCCTGCTTCCCGGAGTCGTCGATCTCGACGAATCCGAAAACCTCGCCGTCAATTGGAACTTCAACGTACAGGGCAATCGCCGCAATACGAACAACCTCACCATCGA
>JBDTVQ010000339.1:0-7631 GCA_040007195.1 Acidobacteriota bacterium
AACCAACGGCAACGCCTACGACGGCAAGGGCAATTTCTACCATTGCGAAGGCGGCGCGCATCGCATCACGAAGACGGATCGCAAGGGCGCAATTACCGTGGTGGCCGACGGATATCAGGGCAAACGCTTTAACGCGCCGAACGACATCACAGTGCGCAAGGACGGTCACATTTATTTCACCGATCCCGCGTTTGGCGCGAGCCAGGAGGCCGGACGGCAACTCGATTTCTTTGGCATCTATCACATCACCCCAAAGGGCGAAGTAGAGTTGGTGGCCAAGCCGAAGGGCCGCCCGAACGGCGTCGCCCTGTCGCCGAACGGCAAGATTCTCTACGTGGACAACAGCGACGAACGCGCCGTCTACGCCTACGATCTCGACGGCAAAGGCGCGGCCTCAAACGAGCGGGTGGTGATCACAGGCATTAAGGGCGTGCCCGATGGGATGGCCATCGACGAGAAAGGCAACCTCTACGTGTCGGCCGACGGCGTGGCTGTTTATACGCCTGAGGGCAAGCTGTTGCATACGATCGAATTTGCGGAGATCCCGCGCAATGTGACATTCGGCGACGGCGACCTCCAGACCCTATACGTCACCGCCTATACATCGGTGTACAGGGTGCGCATGCCGGTGAAAGGGTCGGTGCAGTATTAGCGATTCGAGACGGTATCCGAAGCGCCCTTTTTTGGGCGTGGGCGCACTGATTATTGACCGGGACCGCATTCTTCTGGTGCAACGGGGCAAACAGCCGTTGAAGGGTTGGTGGTCGCTGCCGGGTGGCGTAGTGGAAACGGGCGAGCAGTTGACTGAGGCGATTAAGCGCGAGGTGCGCGAGGAGACGGGGCTGGAAGTGGAACCGCAACTCGTCGTGGAGATTTTCGAGCGGATCATGCGTGACAAGGAAGGCAGGCCGGAATATCACTACGTACTGATCGACTATTTGTGCAAGACCAAAGGTGGCGAGCCCCGGCCGGGCGACGATGCGGCCGCTGTGGAATGGGTGAAGCGTAAGGACCTCGGTGCGAGGAAGGTAACCGAGGGAACGCTGGAAGTGATTGAAGTGGCGTTCACGAAAAAGGAAGCGCTACGGCAGAAAAAGAAGTCATGAACCAGACGAGTGCGGCGTTGCTCGAGTTCGATGCCTTGAGGCAGTTGCTGGGACGTTTTGTGCAATCGCCCGGTGGCCGCGCGCTGCTTGCGGAGCTGGCGCCCACGATGGATCGCCGTGAGTTGGAGGCGCTTGGGGTTGAGACGCAAGAGGCGATCGATTATTTGAACCTGGCGTCGCAGCCGCAGGTGGCCGCCCGCGGAGCGGCATTTCGCGTGCGCTTCGACAACCTGCCCGAACTGGAAAGGCATCTGGGCAAGTTGCGTATTGAAGGCGCGGCGCTTGAGCCGGCGGAGATTCTCGAGCTGACTTCCGTGCTCGATCGCGCGGCCGATGTGCGGGCGGTGCTGAACAGTGTCGCCGATCGATTCCCGCGCCTTTCCGCGCAGGCGGCGCGCATTGGTGATTTCCGTCAGTTGTTACGCGAGCTATCGGGAAAGATTTTGCCGGATGGTTCGGTGGCCGATTCGGCGTCGGTGATGCTCGGACGCGTGCGCCGCGATATTGAGCGGCAGCAGCGCAGCATTCAACAGTCGCTCGAACGCTTCCTGCGCGCCCATCGTGACGATGGCGTGCTGCAAGAGGAGTTCATCACGATTCGCAACGACCGCTTCGTGGTGCCGGTGGTGACAGGCCAGAAACGCAAAGTGGAAGGTGTGATCCACGCCTCATCGGGATCGGGGCAGACGATGTTCGTCGAGCCACTCGAGACCATTGAGATGAACAACGACCTGGTACGTCTCCGTGAGCAGGAGGCTCGCGAGGTGTTCCGCATTCTGGCGGAGATGACCTCGCATCTGCGCGAGGCCCGCGGCGAGATCACCGAGACATGGCAGGTGCTTGGCGAGTTGGATTTCCTGTTCGCCAAGGGCGCGTTTGCGATGGAGTTCGGCGGTGTGATGCCGCGGTTCAGCTTGAAGGGCGAGCCACGCTTGCACGTCGCTTCGGCCCGGCACCCGCTGCTCGAAGATGTGTTGAAGCGGCAGCGAAAGCGCATAGTTCCGCTGGATCTCACACTGGAAGGCGTTACGCGGACGCTGCTCATCAGCGGTCCGAACACGGGCGGCAAGACGGTGGCGCTCAAGACCGTGGGGCTGCTTGCATTGATGGCGCAGTGTGGACTGCCCGTGCCGGCGGCCGAAGCGGAGTTTCCGATCTTTGCCAACATACTGGCCGACATCGGCGACAACCAGTCGATCGAGCAGTCGTTGAGCACCTTCTCGGCGCACGTCGCGCGGCTCGGCAACATCCTAAGCGAAGTGACCTCCGACTCGCTCGTATTGCTCGATGAAGTCGGCCGCGCGACGGACCCCGAAGAGGGCGGCGCGTTGGGAGTGGCCATCGTGGATCATGTGCGCAAGTGGGGCGCGTTTGCACTGGCCTCCACGCACCTGCTGGCGCCGAAGATCTACGGCGCTTCGACCGATGGCGTTCTCAACGCGGCGATGAGTTTCAACGAACAGACGCTGGAGCCGACCTACCACATGCGCACCGGAATGCCCGGTGCATCGGCAGGCCTGCGCATCGCCGAACGGCTGGGCCTTCCCGCCACCGTGATCGAGCAGGCGCGCAGCTACCTCAGCACTCAGCAGCAGGAACTGGCCCGCTTGCTGCGTTTGCTCGAAACGCGCGTCGACGAGTTGACGCAGCGCGAGAGTGAAGTGCGTTCGGAGCGCGACGGCATTGAGGCGGAGCGGAAGTCGCTCAAGGATCTTTGGGAAAAACGCGAGTCGCAAAAGCTCGCCGAGTTGGAACGCCGCAACGAGGCGATGCTCGAGGATTTTCGCAAGCGCGCCGAGGAGACCATCGAGCGCCTCGCCGAAGGCGGCGAGCAACGCAAGGTGGCGGCCAAAGGCGCGCAGCGCGTGGCGCAGATCAAGCGTGAGTTTCGCGAGGAGTTCGCAGCCACGGTGCGCACTACGCAGCGCCAAAGCGACACCGGCACTCTGGAGCAGGCAGAGCTTGCGATTCACGAAGGCTCGCGTGTGCGGCTGAAGGGAGTGCGTGAACCGGCGCGCGTGCGGCGTCTCATCGGCGATGATCGCATCGAAGTCGAAGCAGGCTTCATGAAGCTGCAGATGGATCGCAGCGATGTGATCGAAGTTCTGCCCGATACACCGGACGGTGCCAAACTTCCTACAAACGTGACGTTTCGGGGTACGGAAGCGCCGCTGGTGAGCTTTCGCGAATTGAACCTCATCGGCAAGCGAGCCGACGAGTCGCGCGACGAAGTGGAGAAGTTTCTCGATCAGGCGGCACTGGCGGGGCTCAGCCGGGTGCGCATTGTGCACGGGCATGGGATGGGTATTTTGAAGAAGCTTGTACGGGAGATGTTGAAGGAAAGCGAACACGTTGCGAAGTTTTACGAAGCTCCTCCGACCGAGGGCGGCGCGGGGGCAACCGTGGCGGAGATGCGCGAGAGTTGAGGATGATGCGGACGTTCTGGTTGGTGGTGTGCGTGGCAGCGTGGCCAGGGTGTGGCGTACCGTCTATTTCGCCGGTCGCCTCGGCCGCGCGTAAGGGCGATGTGCAGGCAATTGAATCGCTCGTGAAGGCAGGGCAGTCGCCGAACGGCCAGAGCGGCGTGAACGGGTGGACGCCGCTGATGCACGCCATTCACACGAACAAATTGGAAAGCGTGGAGGCCCTTCTCAAGGCGGGCGCCGATGCGAACGGCAGTTGCTGCCGTGGATTGACACCGCTGATCCTGGCGTCGGGCAACGGGCAAACGGAGATCGTTCGCGTGTTGCTGAAACAGGGCGCCGACGCGATGCACCGGGGCGATGACGGGCGCACGGCTCTGGATGTCGCCATCATGGGGTTGAGCCACATGGCGGGCGCACCGATGGGTTCGTGCCAGGCCGGAGCGGCGAGAGAGTTGCTCGATGCCGCGCCACAGTTGCGGGAAACCGTGCGCCTCGATCGGGTCGTGGAGGCACTGCACAAGTGTCCTGACATTGAAAAACTGATGGCCGCGGCCAGCCGGTGAATTTTTTGAATCTCCCGCGTGCCGCCATTCGTATGAAGTCAACATGAGATGGTTGGCCGGAGTGTGGGCATTGGCGGCGCTCGCGCAAGATCAGCCCAGGATCGCTGTCGATGTGCAGCTTGTAAACCTCACGGCCATCGTTCGAGATGCGCGGGGCGGCTTGATGCCCGGCTTAACCAAAGACGACTTCGAAATCCTCGAAGACGGCGCCGCCCAGACAATTCGGTTTTTCGCCCGCCAAACCGACATGCCCCTGTCGATTGGCCTTCTCGTGGACTTCAGCGGCAGTCAGCAGGAATTCGTCAAGAAGCACCGGCGCGATATTGAGACCTTTCTGAAAAACGTCGTGGGGCCGAAGGATCGCGTATTCGTCGTTTGTTTCGGGAATCAGTTGCGGTTGGTTGCGGACTTCACCCGCGACATCGACTATGTGATGGATGAGTTGAAGGATTTCGGCAAGGGCAATCGCCGATACACCAAGCTGGGCGGCGATCAGCCGCGCGATGGCGGCACGGCGTTCTACGACGCGCTCTATCATGCCACGGAGAAGTTGCGTCCCGAAGAGGGCCGGCGGGCGCTGGTCATGTTCAGCGATGGCGGAGACAACGCGAGCGCGTTTCACATGCTGGATGCAATTGAGTCCGCGCAGACTGCCGATGTGCTGATCTACAACGTGCGCTACACAACCAGCGAAGCGGAGAACAAACCCGCGCGTTCGCGCGACGTCTATGGGCAGCGCGTAATGGAACGCGTTTCGTCCGACACCGGCGGCATGGCCTTTAACGCGAGCCGCGACAATCCCAAAGCGGCGTTCACCACCATCTCCGAGGAACTGCATTCGCTCTACGAATTCGGCTTCCACTCCACCACGCCGTCGCAGGATGGCCGGTTCCGCCGGCTGGAGATACACGTGAAGCAATCCGGACTGAAGGCACGGGCGAAGTCCGGCTACTACGCACGCTAGTTCCGGCGATATACTTCCCCCGTGAACCGCAGACATTTTCTCTCCGCACCCGTGCTGGCGGCAGCCGGCGCGCACAGCATGATGGGCGCATCGACCCGCGAGTTGATGGACCAGTTAGGCAAGATCGCGGCCAAACCGGTGTTGAAGCTCGACGGGCTGAATTCGCCCGTGATGATCGATTCCATCCGCCTTCTCAAAAAGGGGAAGGATCACTTCGTACATGTGCGTTCGAAGGATGGCGCCGAAGGGTTGTCTTTGCCTCAGACGGGCCGTGCGGATACGTTCGCACCCATCCTGAAGCAGAACATCATCAAATTCTTCATCGGCCGCGACGCTCGTAATTTTGAGCCGGACCTGTGGGAACTGTACCGCGCAGGCGACAACTACAAGCTCTACGGGCTGGCCTTCTGGAGCGCGCAAGCGTGGGTTGAGTGCGCCGTTCTGGACATGCTGGGACGGATGGTAAAGAAGCCCATCGGTTCGCTGATTGGCGACGTGCGGCGCAAGGAGATTCCCATTTATGTCGCCAGTGGACGGCGCGATACGACCCCGCCTCAGGAGATCGAGTACCTGCAAAAGCTGGTCGCCGAATCCGGCGCCCGTGCTTGCAAGTTCCGTGTCGGCGGCCGCATGAGCCGCAACGCCGACGCCTCTCCCAATCGTACCGAGACGCTGATTCCGCTGGTGCGCAAAACTTTCGGCGACAACTTCGATATGCACGCCGATTCCAACTCAAGCTATGACGTGAAGAACGCCGTACGCGTTGGCCGCCTGCTGGAAGAAGTGAAGGCCGTGTACTTCGAAGAGCCCTGCGAGTTCGATCACTGGGAGGAGATGAAGGAGGTCACCGACACGTTGACGATCCCCATCGCCGCCGGCGAGCAGGAGTATAGCGAGTGGCGTTTCCGTTGGGCCATCGCCAACCACATGGTGGACATCGTTCAGCCCGACATTCAGTATTACGGCGGCCTGATCCGTTCCATGCGCGTGGCGCGCATGGCCGACGCCGTGAACATGCCCACCACGGTGCACATCTCCGGCGGCTTTGGTTTCGTCTACATGCTCCACTTCGCCTCGGTGATTCGCGATCCCGGAAAGTATCAGGAGTACAAGATGGGTCACCAGGAATATGGCCGCTGGTTCGATGGCGGCATCACGGTGAAGGACGGCAAGATGAGCGTGCCCCAGGGTCATGGCTGCGGCATCGCAAATATCGCCGATGTCATCAAAGGCGCGGTTGAAGTGTAGCTGCCGGATTACAGCTCGTCGATCGCCGCCAGCACTTCGGCGGCGTGTCCGGCGGGTTTCACCTTCTCGAATATCTTCGCGATCTTGCCGTTGGCATCGATGATGAACGTCGTGCGCGCAACCCCCATGTACTTGCGGCCGTACATGGACTTCTCCTGCCACACGCCATAATCGTCGGCGATCTTATGATCTTCGTCGGCGAGAATCGTGAACGGCAATCCGTACTTTGTCTTGAACTTGGCCTGGTTCTTCACCGGGTCGGGCGACACGCCCACGACGATCGCCTTCTTCTTCGTGATGGCCGGCGCGGCGTCGCGGAACTCGCAAGCTTCCGTGGTGCAACCGGGAGTGTCCGATTTGGGATAAAAATAGAGCACGACAATGGAGCCCTTGTGGTCCGATAGCTTGAACGGCTGTCCGGCGTCGTCGATGGCGGAAATTTTGGGTGGGGCGGAGCCTACTTTGAGCATGTTGGTTTGTCTATTGGATATTGGATCACGGCTGGAGGTTCGATGAATCGTCGAGAATTTGTAGCGTTGGCGGCGGCGCCGCTGGCACAAGCGGCATGGGATGCCGGAACCGTTGGGCATCTGCTGCCGGGTGCGAATCACGACCGTATCCTTTTGAAAGCCAGCTTCACCTCCCCGCTCGCGAAGCCGCCGGTTCTGCGCGCGAAGGCACTCAGCGCTGCCGGCCGCCGCACCGATGGCGAAGGCCGCTACTGGGCCTTCGATCTGCAGGGCCTCAAGCCCGCCACCGCCTATGAACTTCGATTGCATGAAGCCGGCGGCAAACCGATGTGCGATCCCTGGACTCTTCGCACACTGCCACATCCCGACGAGAATCTGTCCAAACTTCGCGTGATGCTCTACACCTGCGCCGGTGGCCACGAGGAAGCCACGGGGCGTGGCGGCGTTAACGGATTTCTCCGAAACGACCTTCGCCGCAAACTATTCGAGGCGGGCCTCAAACAGAACCCCGACGTGGTGATCGCAAACGGCGACCACACCTATTGGGACCAGCATTCGGGCAAGGCCGCCCTTCGCGTAACGGAAACTGAACTCGGGCGCAAGGTGGGTGCATTCGACCGCACGATTCCCGTCATCGGCACGCCAAACGAAGCCATCCTCAAGCGCGCCGTCGATCGCCAGATTGCCAGCCTCTATGGCACCATGTTCCGCTCCGTCCCCACGTTCTTCCTGCAAGACGACCACGATCATTTCGAGAACGACGAAGCCACCGATTCGATCATCACCTTTCCGCCCGACGACTTCATGCTCCGCCTCGCCCGCGCGGTGCAGAATATGTACTATCCGGAGTTCCT
>JBDTVQ010000340.1:0-7582 GCA_040007195.1 Acidobacteriota bacterium
TGCGCGAATGCAGCGCCGGTCTGCTCGAGCTTGCCGATAAAGTGATTATCGATTCGCAGGGCTGGCCTCAAACTCGAGACAAGATTCGTGCGATCCGCCGCGGGGCGGAAAGCCGCATCATCGCGGACCTCGAATGGACGCGTCTGACCCGCTGGCGCCAGATGCTTGCGCAAGAATTCGACAATCCGGCTTATCTGAGCCGTCTGGCCGAACTGGAATCCGCTACGGTCACCTTCGACGGCCAGTTCATACCGATGCGTGCCCTGTTCATGGGGGGCTGGTTGCGCTCCGTGCTCGACCCCAAGGTGGCGATTTCGCTGCGCAGTTCCGGCACGGCCGCCGGGCCACGGCTACGAACCGTGGCGCTTCACGGCGGGAGTCTGCATTTCGAGATGAACGTCGAGCCGACGCGAGCTTCCGAGATGACCATGTGCAATCAAACGGCGCATCCGGCGATGCCCGCGCTGGACGAGTACGAGCTAATGCGCGAGGAACTGAGCATTACCGGCCACGACGCTGCCTTCGAAAAGTCGCTGCCCTACGCGGAGGAGAATGCGCAGTGAAGGGACACTATTGGGTCTATATCGACGCCGCCACGGCCGCCGCTGCCGCCGCCACGCATATCGCCGAACGCCTGGATGAGGCCGTGCGCGACCGCGGTCATGCATCGCTCGCGATAAGCGGAGGAAATAGTCCGAAAGCGCTTTTCCGCGAGTTGGTCAAGACGGGCGTCGATTGGACTCACGTGCGCCTGTTCTGGGTGGACGAGCGAGCCGTTCCGCCCGGACACGAGCAGTCCAACTACTCGATGGCCTTGGACCATTTGATTACTCCCGCCGGAATTCCCGGCGCTAACGTGGTTCGCATGGAAGGCGAACTGGCTCCAGCCGATGCAGCCGGCCGGTATGAGCGGGCCTTACGTGAGCGTTTTCCCGGAGCGGCTGTGCCAGTCTTCGACGTGATTCATCTTGGCATGGGACCGGACGGGCATACGGCGAGCCTGTTTCCTGGGGAGCCGCTGATCCAGGAACGGCATCATCTTGTTGCCGCAGTCCATGTGGAGAAGCTGAAGTCCGACCGCATCACGCTACTGCCGCCCCTGCTTCACCTGGCTCGCTGTGCAATCGTGTTTGCACCTGGAGCCGATAAGGCGCCCGTGCTCAAGCAGGTATTCGAAGGCCCGCGCGATCCATCGAAGTTGCCGGTCCAACTGCTCGATGTCCGCACGGCGGAAACCACCTGGTTTCTCGACGAGGATGCCGCGGCGCAACTCTCTCCGCAGTCCTAGGGCGCCTGACGGCGAATCAAGGTTGCCGATCCCGAACTGAGGCCAATGCCAGGCCCCGGTTGCGTGGTGAACCAGAGCACCTGCAACTGCTGGTCGCCGACCTTGTTCAGGCGTACCTCGCCGCGCGAGCCGCCGTTGCCGGTCCAATTGAATGTGGCCGGTGTGGCCGCCGCCGACCCGCCTTCGAACTGAAACCGCACCTCCGGCGAGATCGGACGGTCGGCAACTTGATAGCGAGCGGCGTAACGTCCGCGCAGGACCCCGTCCACCTCGCGCAGGGTCAGTTCGATGAACTCCGGAGGGTATGTGTTCGCGTTTCGCGGCGCCTGAGCCGGTTTCAGATATACCCATAGGCCGTCGAGCGTCGACTTCGCGGTGGCGGGTAACTGAGGCGCCGACTGCGCCGAAAAATCCGGCGGAGGCGGAATCAACTCGGCCACTGCCGGTGGAATTTCGGGCAGTGGAATAAGGGCTGGATGCCGGATGGGCGGACGTGGCGCTTGAATTTGGTTGGGCGCCTGTGTTTTTCGTGGCGGTGGGGCGGGCTGCTGTAGCGGTTCCGGAGCAGGTGTACCTTCGGCTTGCGGCTCCGGTTGCCGCTTCGCCATCGCTCGTTTCGGCGGAGCCTGCTCTTTCGGTGCGGCGGCGGGCATGGGCGCCAATGCCCTTGTGCGCGCCGGTTGCGATCCGGTTCCCAAAACCCAGAAGACAATCGCCAAGCCGGCGAGCGTGGCGCCAATCCAAACCAGATTTCGCCGCAGCCAGGCAAAATTGGCCCGCTTGGCAAACCAGTTTTGAACAACCGCCAGCAGCGGCGCCCTGGCCCGGCGCACGGCTGCCTTGAGTATTCCCCCGGCCAATCTCAGTTCCCGGTCGTATGCCTCGCGGTGCGCCGGATCACTCAGTACGGCAAAGGCCGCGTTGATCCGTTTCAGAGTGTTTTCCGCAAGCCGCCGTGTGTACTCGTCGCTGATGCGATCCGGATGCAGAAGACGCGCCAATGCCCGATGGGCTTGGCGAATCTCCTCCGGCGTGGCCGTTCCCGGAACGCCGAGATCATCATAAAGTGACAAATCGGATTCTTCCTGCGGACTGTAGTGCGGATTGGAGAGAAGAATTCGCCGCATTTTTCCTTCCTCCCGCTGCGTCCACCTGAGCGTGTCGAGGGCCCGCGCAACGACCTGCGATTGTTGGGGCGTGCCCGCCGCATTGCCCGGATCCACGGCTCGCTTCGATGGAATCGGCGGCACGGAGGGCGGAATTTGTTCGCGCAGACGCCTCAGTTGGACGGCGCGCTGTTCGTCTGGGGAAGGATTCGGCGGTGGAACCCTCCAGTCATTTAAATAGAAGCGTTTAGGCATGAACCTTCTGTGCTGGAGGATACAGGGGGGCCAGCAGGCACCACCTCACGCCTGCTCTAACTTATTGAAAATGAAGCGATTGTCAGCGCCTTCAGATTTGTGATCCCGTGATTCGATGACCTGCCGCCGACAGGGCGGCGAGGGCCTTATCCAGATCTTTTTCCTGCACCAGAACGGCGTCGGTATCGTAAGTCGAGAGTGCGAAAATGCCCACCCCCGCTTCGGCCAGCGGGCGCAAGACAGACAACAGGATGCCGGTCAGCGAGAACTCGAATGGCCCTTCCAACTCCAGTAGCCGCCAACCGCCGTGGGTCTTCATGCCATCGGGAACGGCTGATTCGAGTGTGACCAGCGACAGTTCGCCTTCGCGCCGTGTGATGGAAACCATTCCAGGTGCCGAAACCGCCCACTGTGGGATCTCCGCCTCGACGCCCAGTTGTGACACAGCATAACGGCCTGTGCGCAAATGGATAGTGAGATGCGGACCGCTCATGGGGCCAGTCTAACGGAACCGGTTCGGTGAGCGTGCGCATCCAAATCAAAGAGATGAAGAAAACGTGCATACTGGCGATGCTCTTGAGCGTCGTACTCGTGGCTCAGCAGGAATTGCCCATTCGTGTCGACGTGCCGGTGGTGTTTCTTCCGGTTACGGTGACCGATGCGGATGGCAAGTACATCGACGGGCTCGAGGCGTCCGAATTCGAAATTACGGACAACGGCAAACCAGTCGCTTTCGAGATGACAACCTCTGATTCGGTGACAGCGCCGCTGGCCCTGGTCGTCGCCGTCCAAACCAACGAAGGCGCCATGACCGCGCTCCAGAAGATTCAAAAAACCGGGAATGTGGTGCCGACATTGATCAGCGGCGCCCGCGGTTCGGTGATGCTGCTGGCATTTGGCGACGAAGTGAAGACCATTCAGGGCTGGACTCGCGACGCAAACGATATCTCCAGGGCTTTCCGCGCCCTACGCCCGCAATGGACCGCCAAGGCCCGCATGCTCGATGCGATATCCGAGGGAATTGCCCAACTCAGCCAGCGCGCGCCCGAGGAACGGCGCGTGCTCATCGTGATCAGCGAATCGAAGGACCGCGGCAGCAAGGCAGAACTCCAGCATGTCGCCGAAGCAGCGCAGCGCGCCGGAGTCACGATCGACGCGGTTTCTTACTCCGCCTACGCTACCGCCTTCACCAAGAAAGGCGCGCAGCAGCCGGCCGGAAACGGGGGGTTCAATATCCTTGGCATCTTTTCCGAAATCGGCCGGTTGGGGAAAGAGAACACGCTCGAAGCATTAACGCTTGCCAGCGGCGGGCGCAGCCGTGGATTTACGACGCAGAAGGGTTTGGAGGAGGAACTCGGCAATACCGGTGAGGAGATCCACAGTCAGTATTTGCTCAGCTTTACGCCTGCCTCACCGAAGCAGGGCTATCATCAACTGTTCGTTCGCGTGAAGAGCCGCGCTGATGCGTCTGTGCGCACGCGGCCCGGCTACTGGGCGGGTGAGCCGAAGGCAGAGTAGAATTTTAGTCGCATGTTGCGGCGAAATTTTCTGCTTTCCGCCTCGGCGGCTTTGGCTGCGGATTCCCCGTTGCGCGTCCGCCTAGTGACGGGCGGACATTCCCACGACCCTGAGTTCTATCAGGCGTTCACCGGCGACGAGCGCTTTCGCGCCACCGTCGAGCCCCATCCGAACGCATACAAGGGCAACCTCCTCAAGAACGTCGACGTGCTGGTCCAATACGACTTGATTCGCGATGCGAGCGAACCGGACAAAGCCGCGCTGCGTGCCTTCGCCGAAGCGGGCAAAGGCATCGTGATCCTGCATCACGCCATCTGCAGCTTCACCGGTTGGCCCTGGTGGTGGCAGGAGGTCGCCGGCGGCCTCTACCTGACTGAGCCATACGACGGCAAAGGGCCTTCCACGTTTCATCACGACGAACAGATTCGTGTAAAGGTCGTGAAGCGGCATCCGGCGACGCGAGGCGTAGGCGACTTCGAGATTTTCGACGAGACCTACAACAAGATGTGGATGTCGCCGCACAACGACGTCCTGCTGCGAACCGACCATCCCAAATCCGACGGGCCGGTGATGTGGGTGAGCCCGTATACGGCAAGCCGCGTGGTCGTGCTGCAACTGGGCCACGGGCGCGAGGCGAATACGAATTTGAACTGGCAGAGGCTGGTGCGCAACGCCATTGTCTTTGCGGGAGGAAAAACAACGTGACCGATTCGCGCAGAACGTTCATGCAGAAAGCAGCGCAGGGAGTATCGGTGGCCGCGCTGGCCAAGCAGGTGATCGCGCAAACCAAACCCGCTGGTGCGCGCGGCGTGCCCACCCGTAAACTGGGCCGCACGGGCGTGGATGTCTCGATGATCTGCCTCGGCGGTTGGCACATCGGCTCAGTGAAAGACGATGCCGACGCGATTCGCATTATGCATGCCGCCATCGACGAAGGCCTGTTCTTCTTCGACAATGCCTGGGACTATCATGACGGCCACTCCGAAGAGGTGATGGGTAAGGCTCTCAAGCAGGACAACAAGCGCAAGCAGGTGTTCCTGATGACGAAGAACTGCGAGCGCGACTACGCCGGTTCTATGAAGGATCTCGACGAAAGCCTGCGCCGTCTACAGACCGATCATCTCGACCTGTGGCAGTTTCATGAGATGGTTTACGACAACGACCCCGACTGGATCTTCGAGAAAGGCGCCGTCAAGGCCGCGCTCGAAGCGCGCAAAGCAGGCAAGGTTCGCTTCATCGGCTTCACCGGGCACAAGGACCCGCGCATTCACCTGAAGGCGCTCGCGAAGGAGTTCGACTGGGACACGGCGCAGATGCCGATCAACGTGCTCGACGCAAGCTATCGAAGCTTCCAGAAGGAAGTGATTCCGGTGTGCCTGAAGAAGAATGTCGGCGTCATCGGCATGAAGGGCCTGGCCGGCGGTGCGGTGCAGGGAACGCTGATCGAAGATGCCGGCCTCACATCCGACGAGTGCTACCGGTATTGTTTGAGTCTGCCCGTTTCGACGCAGGTAATGGGTATCACGACGATGGAGCAGTTGATGGCCGACGTCAAATTGGCGCGGAACTTTACCCCAATGACGAAGGCGGAGATGGATGCGCTGCGGGCGCGTGTGAAGGACTTCTCCGGCGATGGCCGCCTGGAGCGATTTAAGTCGACCAAGGATTACGACGGGCCGCATCATCGCAAGCAGCACGGCTTCGCAGTGTAGGCAGAGCGAGTGCGCGCGCGGCGCCGGTTCACGTGGTTCATGGGCCCGGCTGCGTTGTGCGACTTTCAAAGAGGCAGGGGCAAGGTGGAGGATCCTTGCCCCTTTTCCATACCGGCTGAGGAGAATTGAATCAGCCGATCGAGGGGACACTCTTGCGGCGGAGGAAGAGCAGGCCGATGCCCGACGCGACGTATAGAAACGTCGTGACCTCCGGCGTCTCCGAGCCACCTGGATCGCCGCCGTCGCCACCGTCCGGCGGGGGGGGCGGGGAATAAACGGAGCCGTAGGAGACGTTATCCACCAGCGCAATGCTGCTGAACTGCGAAGGCGCCGCGCCGGCGCCTGTCGTCAGCGAAATGCGAATCCAGGAGATGGGTGCATCCGACTGAACACCCCAGAAGCTCAGCGTCGGGGCGTTTTGCGTGGTGCGGATGTAGAACTCGCCCGTGGAGAGCTGAATGCGAATGCCAACCGCATTGGGGAACGCCGAGCCGAGGTCAAAACCGACCGCGGTAACGTCCGGCAGGGTGATTTGCATGTATTGCGTGGTGAAGCTGTTGTAGTCAGCCGTGCGAAGCACGATTCCAGAACCGAAATTATTCTCCGCGCCCGGCGTGGGGTTGATGGCCAGCATGGCGTAGCTGCCGCCGTCCACGCCAAAGTAGTTCACGGAGCCCCGCGTGAGGCCGGCGCCGGTGCCGTAGTAGGTGTAGCCACCGACGGCTAATCCGAGAGATTCGAAGTCGTCGGTAACAATGCCAGTGGTCAATCCGTTCCAGGTTGACCGATCCTCATAAGTTCCGAGAACGGAACCGAAGGCTGGAAATGCGGCAAGGAACGCCGCCAGAAGTGCGATGCGATTTGCGATGAAAGTTCGATGAAGCATGAGAGATCCCTTGTGCAGCGGGGCGGGAGAAATAAGTACGGTCCCGCCAGGAACAGACCGCTGAAATCATTTTTCGTGCACAGGGGTAGTGAAGGTACCGGTACGCCCGTCTCAGGCACCACGGCAAGATCTGAGAGGAATAGGCACTGGTCTATTCCGGAGTAGTTTGTCAGTTATTGAATGGCTTGCCCTCGGAGAGGGCTTTTACCATTGCATCGAGGTTACGTTTGTTTACGGGGTCGGGAGCTTGCGCTGCCGCCTTCTTGGCGTGCTCAAGTGCCTTCGACGTATCGCCGACAGCCAGATAGCCGCGCGCCAGACCGACCTCAACCGGCCAGGCGTCGCCGTTTCGCTTTGCGTTGATCAGGAACACATCGAGAGCTTCCTGCTTCTTGCCGGCGATCAACAACTGACGGCCGTATTGGTGCAGTTGAGTTCTCGTCGTGGACGGATGATTGAGCGCCTGCTCCATGATGGGCTTGGCTTCGGAATCGCGGCCCATCTTGGCGAGCACGGCGGCCTTTGTGGAGAGCGTCGTGAAGTTCGGCTGGCCGACGAATGGAAATGAGATCGACATGTCGGCCCAGGCGAGCGCGGTATCGAGGTGCTTGTCGAAGCCGAGCGCATATTGCGCGGCGGAGTTGAGGATCTGCCAATTGAAACCGGGCGAGTTGCGCAGTTCGTTCTTCAATTGGGAGATGTAGACGTCTTCGATGTGGTCGACGCGGATGGTCCAGGGCAGCGCGAGATCCTCCCATTGCATTTCCGCGACGGCTTCGTCGGGCTTGCGCGTGGTGAATTCGTAGGTCAGCCACTC
>JBDTVQ010000341.1:0-7581 GCA_040007195.1 Acidobacteriota bacterium
TCCCGGCCGATCAATGCCGGTTTCATCAAGCCCAGTGTAGCAATGCAAAAAAATGTGGAGGCAGGCTAGGGAGTCACGTGGACTTGGGGGCCTTCTTCGCGGCCTTCTTCACGGCCTTCTTCTTTCGCGGAGTTTGCGACAGGGCGCTTCCAGCAGCCTTCCGACCTCGCGGGCTGGTTGCCTTCTGCGCGAGCGCTCTTCCAGCGGAACTCGCCGCCTTTTTTCCCGTGCGTGCACTTCGCCCTGTTTGCGAAAGCGCGCTGCCCGCCGCAGCCTTCGCAGGCTTGGTCGCCTCGGGATTCTGGAGCACACGGGACGCAGCGGTTGCAGCCCCCTTCTGGGTTTGTTTTGTCTTTTTTGCTATCGCCATGTCAGCCTCTATTTCTAAGCATCGAGATGAGAGCACCGTGGTGCATCTCCGCGTCTGCCTGCTCGCAGTGAGCGTAACAGAATCACGCGCCCGCTATGCGAAATCGCGATCATTTGTTCCTGTGCATAGCGATCATCGCGCGAGAGGCGGGTTGGGATTAGGTGAGCCGGCCCTACGGGCAACGGGTTGTCGAGCTACCCAATTGACGGCGTAGGAGAAAAAGTTGCCTGCTACACTAAAGGTGGATTTATCTCTCTCTGATGTCATCTCACTCTGGTTCGGCAAGCCCCCCGTTTGCGCGCGAAATCGAACAAACTCAGCTCACAAATGGCCTTCGGGTGATCTCTGAGTACATGCCGCACGTGCGTAGCGTGTCGGTGGGTATTTGGATCAACTCTGGGTCGCGGCGTGAAGAAGGGGCCGAAAACGGCATTTCGCATTTCATCGAACACATGGTGTTCAAGGGCACGGCAACGCGTTCGGCCGAAGAGATCGCCCGCGAAATGGACGGCTTGGGCGGCCACCTCGACGCATTCACCGGCAAGGAACTGGTGAGTTTCAACGCGAAGGTTTTAGACGAGCATCTGCCGGCTGCATTTGAAGTGCTGGCCGATATGGTGCTGAACCCGGTGTTCCGCGACGACGACATCGAGAAGGAAAAAGGCGTCATTCTCGAAGAGTTGAAGATGGAAGCCGATAGCCCGGAGTACCTGGTCCACGAGGCCTTCCTGAGCAACTTCTGGCGCGGGCATCCACTGGGGCAGTCGATTTTAGGCACCAAGGAAACGATCACCGGTTTCACGCGCGACATGATCGGCAGCTACTGGAAGCGCATCTATTCGCCGGCGAACATTATCGTGACGGCAGCGGGCCACGTGCAGCACGAGCAGATTGTGGCGCTGGCGGCAAAGTATTTCGATTCGCTCGCGCCCGGACCGGCGCTGGATTTGCAACTGCCACCGAAACCCCACGCGCCCGTCCTGACGAAGCGGAAGAGTTCGCTTGAGCAGGTTCATCTGATCATGGGCGTGCCGTCGTACCCGGCGGCGCATCCGAACCGGTTCGCGGCGTACACGATGAACACGCTGCTGGGCGGGACGATGAGTTCGCGATTGTTTCAGAACATCCGCGAGCAGCGGGGTTTGGCGTACTCGGTGTTCTCGGAAGCGAGCAGCTACCGGGATACCGGGTATCTGAGCGTGTACGCGGGCACATCGAAGCAGTCGCTCGATGAAGTAATCGGGTTGGTGCTTGAAGAGTTCCGCAAGTTCAAGACCGAACTGGTGGGCGAAGAAGAGCTGCGGCGCGCAAAGAACCATTTGAAGGGTTCGCTCATGCTGGGCCTGGAGTCGACCTCGAGCCGGATGACCAATCTGGCGCGGCAGCAGATCTACTTCGGACGCTTCCCTACACTCGATGAGTTGCTGGAAAACATCGAAGGTGTGACGTCGGAGCAGATGCGCGGCGTGGCGAACGAGTTCTTCCAGCCGTCGAAGATCGGGCTGGCCGTGCTGGGGCCGCTGACGGGCGTAAGGATCAAACGGACACAACTGGCTTGCTAGCGGGCGCATCGAAAGTTCGTTGGGCTGCCGTGGCGTGTATGTTTGCCGCGCAGCTAGCGGCTTACGATTTCACGGCGCTGAAGCCGCAAGGGCATGTCAGCGATTTCGCGGGCGTCATCGACGCCGGAACCAAGCAGCAACTGGAAAGCTACTGCGTACGCGTGAAAGACGCGACGGGGGCGGAGATCGCTCTTGTGACGCTTCCTTCGCTGGAAGGCGAACCGGTGGAGGATGTGGCAAACCTGCTCTATCGCACCTGGGGCGTGGGCGTGAAGGGCAAGGACGAGGGCGTCATGCTCCTGTTGAGTGTGAAAGACCGGCGGAGCAGACTGGAGGTGGGCTACGGTCTGGAGCCGGTTCTCAACGCCGCGTATGCCGGCAGGTTGTTACGCGAGATGCGACCGGCACTGAAGGAGCAGCAGTACGGCGACGCATTCCTGACGGCGGCACGGGTGCTGGGCGAAAAGATCGCGGCGGCGAAGAATGTGACGATCGGCGATGCGCCAATGCCGCGCCAACGGCAAGAGCAGGGTGGGTTCAGCTGGGGCGTGTTCTTTTTTGTTGTGGTGTTCATCGCGTACGGACTGATGCTGCGAAAGAGCGCGCAGCGCGGGGCCAGGTATAGGCGGCGTACGGGCGGCGCATTCGGGGGCTACGACTCCTATGGCGGTGGCGGCGGAGGGAGTTTTGGCGGGTTCGGCGGGGGAGATTCGGGAGGCGGAGGCGCATCGAGCGATTGGTAATAGCGATGAACAAAGATCTGGAGCAGCTGGCGCAGAAACTCGTGAAGTGCTTTGAAGGCGAGCTGGTGTCTGTGGTGTTGTACGGTTCGGCCGCGGGAGAGGACTTTCACACGCAGTTTTCCGATTTCAACGTGTTGTGCGTGGTGCGGGCGGTGACGCCCGGAGTGTTGGAGGATTCTGAGCCGGTGATGCGGTGGTGGCGCGAAAAGGGAAACCGGGCTCCGCTGCTGCTGAGCGAAAACGAAGTACGCAACGCAACCGACTGTTTTCCCATCGAGTTCCACGACATGCTGGAGCGGCGGCGCATCCTGCACGGCACGGATGTCATCGAAGGATTAGAGATAGACGACTCGTTCTATCGCGCGCAGGTGGAGCATGAACTGCGCGCGAAGATGCTGCGGCTGCGCACCAAGGCGGCGGGCGTCCTATTCGACCGGGCACTGCTGTTGAAGTTGATGGCCGATTCTGTGACGACGTTTCTGGTGCTGGCGCGCCACGCGTTGAAGCTGGGAGGATTGCCGGCGCCGATCGCCAAGCGGGAGATTGTGGCAGCACTGCGGCAATCGCTGGCGCTCGATTCGGCCCCTTTTGAAACTCTGCTCGACGTGAGGGAAGCGAAGGCGGCCAGTTCGCTCGATGCCCGGGCGGTGTTCGCCGCGTATCTGAGCAGCATTACCCACTTGGTAGACTTCGTTGACGGCCTGCGAAAATAAGGAGAGCCCATTATGAAAGCCACGATAGGGATTGTTCTTGCCGTCGTCGTACTCGGCGCACTTGTGATTGGCGGCAGCCTGATGGGCACGCGGAACGACTTGGTGACGCAGCGCGAGGCGATCCGCGGGGCATGGTCGCAGGTGGACGTCGTACTGCAACGCCGCGCCGATCTGATTCCGAACCTTGTGGCGACCGTAAAAGGTTTCGCCAAGCAGGAACTGGACGTGATTGGAAAGGTGACCGACGCCCGGGCGGCGATGATGGGCGCGCGGACGCCGCAGGAGAAAATCGCGGCCAACTCGCAGTTGGAAGGAGCCCTGAGCCGACTGATGGTGATAGTGGAGAACTATCCGCAACTGAAGTCAGACGCGAACTTCATGGCACTGCAGGACGAGTTGGCAAACTCAGAAAACAAGATCGCCGTGGAGCGCCGCAAGTACAATGACACGGTGCAGAAGTATAATACGTCGATCGAGTTGTTCCCGAATAATATCGCTGCGTCGCTGTTCGGCTTTGCGCGCAACGATGCATATTTCCAGACAGAACCGGCCAAACGGGATGCACCGCAGGTGAAGTTCTAAGCCGCGTGTGCCGGGCGCGATTGTTCTGAAGAATGAGCAGAAGAGGATTTATGAGCGCAGAAATTTTTCGTAATTACATCAACGGCGAGTATGTGGACAGCGAGTATTTCGAGAATCGAAATCCGGCGAATACCGATGAAGTGGTCGGCCTGTTTGGCAAAGCGACGACGGGCGACGTAGCCAAGGCGGCCGAAGCGGCACATGCGGCATTCCCGGGCTGGGCGAACATGGCGGCACCGGCGCGCGGGGCGCTGTTGTTCAAGGTTGCCGACATCATGGAGAAGAAGTTCGATCAACTCGGCGCGGAGATGACGCGCGAGGAAGGCAAGACGCTGCCCGAAGCCAAGGGCGAGGTGCGGCGCGCGATCAACATCTTCCGTTACTTTGGCGGCGAAGGCTCGCGCATGCCGGGCATGGTGGTTCCGAGCGAGCGCGACCGTGTTCACATGTTCGCCATCCGCAAACCGATTGGCGTGATTGGACAGATCAATCCGTGGAATTTTCCCATCGCGATTCCGGCGTGGAAACTGGCTCCGGCGTTGATCGCGGGCAACACGGTGTTGTTGAAGCCGGCATCGGCCTCGCCGCTCAGCTCGTGGCGCATTGTGGAAGCTTGTCATGAAGCGGGCATTCCCAAGGGTGTGGTGAACTTCATTTCCGGCTCAGGCGGGACGATTGGCGGAGCCATCGTGAACGCGCCGCAGGTGAAGGCGATCAGCTTTACGGGTTCCTGCGACATCGGCAACTGGATTCATAACGAAGCCTCGAAGCGGCGCATCCGCATTCAGCTTGAGATGGGCGGCAAGAATCCGACCATCGTGCTCGCCGACGCCGATTTCAACTCCGCTGTCGAGAACGTGGTAAACGCGGCATTTTTCTCGACGGGCCAGAAGTGTACGGCGACGAGCCGCGTGATTGTCGAGGACGCGATTTATGACAAGTACGTCGAGGCGCTGGTGGCGCGCACCAAGAAGCTGAAGGTCGGCAATGGCATGGAAGCGGGCATCGACATCGGCCCAGCGGTGGATCAGGGACAGTTGGACACGAACCTGCGCTACATCGAGATCGGGCGCAAGGAGAGCGGCGAGCCATTGTGCGGAGGTAAGCGGATTACGGGCGGTGCCTACGATAAGGGCTTCTTCGTGGAGCCAACGATCTTCGGCGACGTGAAGGAAAATCAGACGCTGGCGCAGGAAGAAGTGTTCGGCCCGGTACTCGCCGTCATGCGCGCCAAAGATTTCAACGATGCGATGCGCATCGCCAACAACATTCCATTCGGCCTTTCGGCGTCTGTGCAAACCACGAATGTGAGCCGCGTATTCGATTTTGTCTACGGAATGGAGGCGGGACTCCTGACCGTGAACTTGCCCAGCGCGGGCGTTGAGTACCAGTTGCCGTTTGGCGGCACTAAGGATTCGAGCTTCGGACCGAAGGAACAGGGTCCGGCGGCGCTTGAGTTCTACAGCGACTGGAAGACCATTTACCTGAAGTATTAAGCAAGCGGACCAGCAGCCAACATGAAACTAGGACAAGTGAATTGGAGCGGCCGCGTAACTGCCGCGATCTTCGAAGATGGCCAGGCACGGGTGATTCCGTACTACACGCTGCAGGAGTTGATCCGCAGGTGCGAAGTGCAGGGCGAGGAATTGACTTCGCTCGCCGGGCGGCTGGCCTCCAAACACAGCCAGGAGTTGGAGCCGGTGCTGCCGGTGCATCCGAGCGAAGTATGGGCGTGCGGCTGTACGTATGAAACCAGCGCAAGCTTTCGCGATGCCGAGCACGGCACGCGGGAAGGCTTCTACGCCTACGTGTACTCGCAGCCGCGGCCGGAGAGCTTTTTCAAAGGCACGGCTCGCGTGTGCGTAGGTCCGGGCCAGGCGATCGGCATCCGGCCGGATTCGAAGTTCACGGCGCCGGAGCCCGAGTTGGCCGTGCTGCTCGGCGCGGGCGGGAAGATTCTCGGCTACACGCTGGCGAACGATGTATCGGCGTGGGATATCGAAAAAGAGAACCCGCTGTATCTGCCGCAGTCCAAGGTGTACAACGCCTGCTGCGCGCTGGGGCCGTACATTGTGACGCCAGACGAGCTGACGAATCCGTACGATCTGGACATGAGCTGCACGATCGAGCGCGCCGGCGAGACGCTGTTCTCAGGGAATGTGAATACGTCGAAGCTGCACCGCAAGATTGAGACGCTGGTGGAGTACATCTTCCTGGCAAATGCCGTACCGAGTGGCAGCGTGCTTTGCACAGGCACGGGCATTATCGTCACAGAGAAGGATGCGCTGGCCGCGGGCGATATTGTTTCGATCTCAGTGGCGGAGATTGGAACGCTGAGCAACACGGCGCAGATTGTGCACTAACGGCGACCCAGTATCCACCATGCGCCGCCAGCGATTAAAGCGGCCACGCAGATCGACAAGCGAATCACAGCCAGGCGCTTTTCCGCGCGGCTGTCTCGACCAACCATCAATTCCCTGACTCGAATGGGGGCGTCCATCTGTCCTTCGTTGAGAGAGCGAGCGATCTCCGCGGAGGACGCAATCGCATCCTCCTTGCTCTTATGGTCAAGGAAGGTGTGGATCTGTTCACCGTCCTTCGTCTCGATGCCGGTCAAATAATCGATCGGAACCGGTGCGCCTGAGTCCTCGGAAGGAACCGATATGACGTGGTAGTAGACGCACGCGATTTGGTTGCGAGGAATCTTGACGCTGGGCCGCACCCATATCGGTCCATTCACCCTGCGGAAGTACTCGGAAGTTGCAACCACGGACCGTTTGTTCAGCAGCATCGCAAGCGACGCATAGGCCAGGACGCCATACAAAGGCGTCAGGATGTGGCTCGACCTGCGGTTGGTCAAACTCGCGCTCTGCCGGCCTTGACTGAGCACCCAGCCAAAGCCGCTCATTACGACGACCACGATAGCGCACTGCCACCATTTCGCCAGCCGCCACGAGATGCGCAGTTGTGCCACTACGACTCCAAGTCGGCGATCAGCTCCTTAGCGCGATCGTACAGCATGCCCGTGTCGCTCGAGCAGCCGAGGAAGCGCATGCCGCGCTCCTTCCAGAAGCGGGCCATTTTCAGGGTGCGCGTTTGCGTGCCCGGAGCGATGCCGCGTTTGTTGCAGCTTTCCTTGATCGCCTCCATCGCGTCGACCACCGCAGGCGATTGAAACTCGCCGGGGACGCCGAGGGAGATCGAGAGATCGGCGGGGCCAATCATGACGGCGTCGATGCCCGGCACTGAGAGTAGCTCTTCGCGCGCATCGAGCGCCTTTTTCGTTTCGATCTGGAGGACAACCATCGTGTGCTCGTTGAGGTTGTCGATCATCTCCGGCATGGAGAGCTGCTGGTGATCGAAGTGGAACGCGTTCAAGCCGAAGCCGCGGATGCCCACTGGCGGGAACTTGCACCAACTGACGGCGCGTTCGAGGAGCTCGGGCGATTCGACGCGGGGGAAGATGATGCCTTGCGCGCCGACATCGAGGTAACGGGCGACGAGCGAGTACTGCAGATCGGCCACGCGGAGGATGGGCGCAAAGTTGTAGGTGGGAGCGATGCGGCAGAGGTCCTGCACGGTTTCGAGATCGAAGCCGCCGTGTTCGCAAT
>JBDTVQ010000342.1:0-7576 GCA_040007195.1 Acidobacteriota bacterium
CGCCGTCGAATAGTCCTTCGGTCAAAGCGAGCAACACGGCGATTTGCGAAGGGACTGGCACGGGATCGAATGCCGGCTGCTTGAGGCATGCGCGAATTCTTTGTCCATGTTCGATGGTCTTACGTGTTTCTTCATCCAGTCGTGCTCCAAACCGGGAAAACGTTTCGAGTTCCTCGAACTGTGAGTAAGCGAGTTTGAGGTCGCCGGCCACGGCGCGGTAAGCCGCTTTTTGCGCCTTGCCGCCTACGCGCGAAACGGATTTTCCGACTTCCACCGCGGGCAGGACTCCCAGTTCGAACAGGGACGGCGACAAATAGATTTGCCCGTCCGTGATGGAAATCAAATTGGTCGGAATGTAAGCGGAGATATCCTGGGCCTCGGTCTCGATGATCGGCAACGCAGTCAGCGAGCCGCCACCGAGTTCTGCACGGAGGTGGGTCG
Source organism: Acidobacteriota bacterium (assembly GCA_040007195.1). Taxonomy (GTDB): domain Bacteria; phylum Acidobacteriota; class Terriglobia; order Bryobacterales; family Bryobacteraceae; genus JAFLBB01. Next base: position 442 of record JBDTVQ010000342.1, read on the forward strand.
AACGCTCGAGCAGACGAGAGTGGATATAGAAGATGTCGCCGGGAAACGCTTCGCGGCCGGGCGGACGCCGCAGCAGGAGCGAAAGTTCGCGGTAGGCGCGCGCGTGATGAGTAAGGTCATCGTAGACGATCAGCACATCGCGGCCGGCTTCCATGAACGATTCGGCGATGCTGGTGGCGGCGTAAGGAGCGATGTAAGCCAGGCCCGGCGGATCGTTGCCCTCGGCGACTACGACGACGGTATGGTCCATTGCTCCGTTTTCCTGGAGGGTCGCCACGGCCTTCGCAACGGCGGATGCGCGTTGGCCGATGGCGCAGTAGACGCACAGCACATTCTTGTCGCGCTGGTTGAGGATGGTGTCGATGGCGATGGCGGTCTTACCTGTCTGGCGGTCGCCGAGGATCAATTCGCGCTGGCCGCGCCCGACGGGAATGAGCGCATCGATCACTTTGATGCCGGTCTGCAACGGCACCGTTACCGGCGAACGATCCATGATGGGTGCGGCGGGGCGTTCGATGGGCAGACGCTTGCTGGAACTGAGGGGCCCTTTGCCGTCGAGAGCCCGGCCGAGCGGGTCGATGACGCGGCCCAGTAATCCATCACCGACGGCCACGTCCATCACCCGGCCCGTGCGGTGGACTTCCGCGCCGGCCTGGAGATTCCAGTATTTGCCAAGCAGGACCACGCCAATCTCGTCCTCATCCACGTTAAACGCGATACCGAGCACATCGCCCGGAAAGACCACCAGTTCGTCAAAGCCTATGCCGGGTAGGCCGGACACTTTGGCAATGCCGGTTGCGACACTCCGGATGGTGCCCACCTCGCGGGGGGTGAGCCGGGGCGCGAATGACTGCCGCACCTGGCTGATTCCAGCAAATGCAGAGTCGATATCCATCCGCAGGCTTTGAGGTTCCATAATCATTTAGTCGTTACGACCGGCTCAGGCTTTTCCGCATTCGATTTGGCGTTAGCGCTGGGCTGCTCCTTTTCTTTCAGAAGCTCTTCGACGCCTTTTTCCATCGAGTCCAAATAACCCGAAATACTCCAGCCGAGCTTTTGGCCATTACTGGTCAGTTCGATGCCGCCGATCGAGTCAGGCGCGGTCTCGAACCGGAGGCGAACGTCTGCGGAGAAGGTCTCGTTGAGCGCATTTTGTATGGCCGCGCGTGGCTCAGCGGGCAAGTCGAACCTGCTGCGGACAAGCGCGGGGCCGGCGGCTGTTCGTAGTGCCTGGCCGAGGTCTTCCTTCGCCTTGCCATCCATCTGGCGCAAGCGGCGTGTGAAAACCTCTCCCATGCGCTCTTCCAGGCTGGTAGTGGCCAGATCGGCCAGTGCCTTTCGGGTGATCGCAAATACTTCCTCTTGCGTGCGGCGGGCGATTTCCTGATGCAACGTCCGCGCTTCGTTCCGCAACGCTTCGTGTTGTTTGGCACTCAGCGCCTGAGCGTCCTTACGCGCTTCGTCGAGTAGCCGCTGACGCTCCGTCTGGGCCTCGGCTGTCGCCTTACTCAGGAGGACGGCCTTCTGCTGGTCGAACTCCGTGTTCTTGCGGTCGAACTCGTCGTGTTCCTTCTGGGCGCCGGCCTTCTTGGCATCGGCATCGGAAAGAGCTTTGGCGATCTTCTTTTCGCGCTCATCGATGGCGTGAAGGATGGGCTGGTATAAGAACCGCTTCATCAACCACACCAGGATCAAAAAGTTGAGCCCCTGCGCACCGACGGTGAACCAATCGATCAGCATGGTTACTTTCCCGCGGCCTGGGCGATGACGTAGTTCCAGAACGGATTCGCAAAGATGAGAATCATCGAGACGACGAAGCAATAAATCGCTGTGGATTCGATCATCGCCAGGCCCACGAACAAGGTCCGGGTGATGGTGGCGGAGGCATCGGGTTGCTGGGCCAGCGAAGTGAGCGCCGTCGCGACCGCTCTTCCCTCGGCCAGCGCGGGACCCATCGTGCCGAAACTGGTCGTGATGCCGGCGATGACAATCGATGCCACCGCGATAATCGTTATGTTGTCCACTGTGTCTCCTTGTTCCGGCTTCGTTCATGCCGGAACCGTTTGCATGGGTGCTGTCTTGGGCTTGCGAACTCTGGTGGCGGCCGCGATGTACACGGCGGCCAGGATGCTGAAGATGTAGGCCTGGACCATGCCGGTGAGCAGGCCGAGCAGCGTCATGATGACCGGGAAAACAAAAGGCGTGATCGTGAGCAGGATGCCGATGATCATCGCGCCGCTCATCATGTTGCCGAACAAACGGACCGCCAGGGCAAGCGTGCGCGAGAGTTCACTGATGATGTTGAAGGGCAGCATGATAAACGTCGGCTTGATATAGGACTTGAGGTAGCCGCCCACTCCCTGCTCTTGGATACCGAAAAGCGGCACGGCTACGAAGACGCACATCGCAAGGGCGGCCGTGGTGGACAGTGAGGCGGTTGGTGGCTCGTAGCCCGGAATGACCGTGCAGAGGCTGGCCGCGCCGACAAACAGGAAGAGCGTGCCCAGAAAAGGAATGTATCGATGCGGCTGGCTCAGCCCTACCTCTTCAATCTGCTCTTCGATTCCGGTGACCACGATTTCCAGCAGGTTTTGCCAGCGCGAGCGCTCCATGCCAGCGGACAGCTTGCGTGTGATCAGCCTGGAGCCGCCGGCGAGCAGGAGCACGAGCGCCCAGGTGTACAGGATGGTGGCGTTGATTTTTAGAAACCCGTGTTGCCAGAAGACGATCTGATCGGGGCTAAGATGCATGACGGGTCCCCTGTCGGGAGTAACCAGACTTTTCCGTCACCCGGGTGATCGGGATCACCAGTTGGCGTGCGATGACAAGACCAAGCAGGCACGCAACCAGCCTCTGCCAATGTCCGCCCGAGACGAGATAGAAGCCGGCCAGTACGATGGCGGTTCGCAGCAGCGTGCTGCCGAAGAACCACAGGGCGGGTTGTTTGGAAGACAAGCCTCTGCGAACCGTCCACCAGAGGCCGCCGAAAAATACGGAGCCGAGGAAGACGCCCGCCAGCAGTGCCATCACCAGACCTACAGACTCATGCATCGGTGTCGTCCTTGTCTGCGTGGATTTCGTTGTCTTCCTGCGCTACCCAATGCCAGGCATTCAAGCAGCCGATGACGAGGCCAAGGATCAAAAGGGTCAGCGTCCAGGAATGGTTTGCCGGATGCCGTTTGTCCAGCCATACGCCGAGTGCCGCGCCGAGCAGCGTGGGGACGACCACGGACCAGCCGACCAGCCCCATCATGCCCAGGCCGAACCAGACGCCCTGCGCGGAATTGCGCGCCCGGACTTTGCGCGCCGCCTTCGCGGCGACCTGCTGGCTGAACGCTGTCCGATGATTCTCGCGCTGGAGTTCCTTGGGTTCACTCATGGTGGAACTCCGCTACGCGGCGGATGAAATCGGTCTCCATTTTGACCATCACCGAGCGGACGGCTTTCTCCTGCTCGTTCAAGTTGAGAAACTCCCGCGAGACGGCTTCATGCAGCTTTCCGAGGTCCGTTCCGGCAATTGCGTTGCGCACGGAAACGCACACGTCCAGGCCGGTCTTCACCAAGACGCCTTCATCAACCGCCAGGAAGACCTCGCCCTCGGCCTGGTTTTCATAGATCAAGATCCCGGGCGCCAGCGCCGCGACGCAATCGAGACGGTGTGGCAGGAGTCCGAAGGAGCCCTCACGAGTCTCCGCCACGATACGCGCAACGCCGCTCTTCTCGGCGAAGATCTGGAACGGCAGGAGAATCCTAAGATTCATGAGCGTTGACTGCTGCATGTTCAACCTCCGGTTCGGGCTTGGATGTGGGTTTGAGCTGCGGCCCGGCTTTCGATTTCGGTTCAGGCCCGGTCTTGGCGTCCTTTTTGGGTTCTTTCCTGGCTTCGTCGATCGCTCCGATCATGTAGAGCGCGCTCTCCGGGTAGTCCTTGAATTCATCGCGGAGGATCCGCTCGCAGCCATCGAGCGAGTCCTTGAGGCTGACGAGTTTCCCCTTGATGCCGCTAAACTGCTCGGTCGCGAAAAATGGCTGCGTGAGAAACCGTTCCAGCCGCCGGGCGCGGGCGACCACTTTGCGGTCTTCGGGCGCCAATTGTTCCAGCCCGAGCATGGCGATGATGTCTTTCAGATCCTCGTACTGAGCGAGCGTGCGGCGGATTTCCTGCGCCAACTGATAGTGCCGCTGGCCAACGATGCCGGGCGTTGCCATTTTGGAGTTGGATTGCAAGAGATCGATGGCCGGATAGAGTCCCTCACTGGCCCGCTTGCGCGAAAGCACGATGGATGTAGAGAGGTGCGAAAACGTGTGCACGGCCGCAGGATCGGTCAAGTCGTCGGCGGGCACGTATACCGCCTGGATGGACGTGATGGCGCCGGCGTCGGTGTTGGCGATGCGTTCTTCCAGCGCCGAAAGTTCAGTGCCCATGGTGGGCTGATAGCCCAGACGCGACGGCATCTGGCCCATCAAGCCGGACACCTCCATGCCGGCCTGGATGAATCGGAAAATATTGTCGATCAGCAGAAGCACATCGCGATGCTCGTCGTCGCGGAAATACTCGGCCATGGTGAGAGCCACGTGACCCACACGGAACCGCGCCCCCGGGGGCTCGTTCATCTGCCCATACACCATCACCATGTTGGGCAGCACGCCTGCCGCCTTCATCTCGCTATAGAGTTCCTCACCTTCACGGCATCGTTCGCCGATCCCGCAAAAGATGCTCACACCCTTCTGGTTCTCGATCATGTTGTGAATCATTTCGGTGAGCAATACCGTCTTGCCGACGCCCGCTCCACCGAAGAGACCAGACTTGCCGCCGCGCTCGAGCGGTACCAGCACATCGATAACCTTGATGCCCGTCTCGAAAATCTCGGATTGAGTGGAACGCTGCGCCAATGCCGGGGGAGCACGATGGACGGTGCGCCATTGGACATCTTCGGGCGCCGCCTGGCGGTCGATGGCGTGGCCAAAAACATCGAACATGCGCGAGAGAGTTCCCTTGCCCACTGGAGCCTTCAGTGGACCGCCCGTATCTTCCACGGCATCGCCGCGCACCAGGCCCTGGGTGGCGGTGAGGGCGATTCCGCGCACGCGTTGCGCGTCGAGTTGAGCTAACACCTCGATCGAGATCGTTCCGTCCCTTGCGTGGAGTAACGAATAGATGGGCGGTAAATGCCGATCGAACCCGATGTCCACGACGCTTCCGCGCACGGAGATCACCGAGCCAAGGTTCGGCGGGTTTGTTTTATCTGGCATTTTCGCGCGTTACGCTCCCGCTTCCGGCGGGCCGGCGACTCGTCCCGGAGGTAGGAACTGAGGCGTTTCAAGGCGCGGCACGCCAAGGTAATCGTGACGGTCGATGCCTATCAGTTGACCGGGGCTCCTCGCATTGTGCGATCCATCGGCAAGGCGGCACTGATGGTCATTCCGACCGCTACGTTCCCATAATTCGCTGATCGGGGATTCGCCGATCGGGGGTTCGCCGATCGGGCCGCCGGCCGGCAACGGCTTCGCGAGCCCATTCCCCAAACGCCGCGCGCCCCAGTGGCGATCTTGATAGATCGGCTCGCATTGCAGGAGGTACAGCAGCATTTGAGTTTGGTGGCTGGTCATTCTTTGGCTTTCAGAGCTGTTTGCGGATGGACTTCAATTCTTTACGGCGCTGCGCGGTGGTCTTGGGATAGGCCATCTTCAGCTCATGGAATGAATCGAGGATGACTTGGGAAACAATCAGCCTGGCGTTCTCTTTGTCGTCGGCGGGAACGACATACCAGGGTGCGTTGGCGGTGCTGGTGGCAGTCAGGCAGTCCTGATAGGCCTGCATGTAGAGCGGCCAGCGCTTCCGCTCCTGAAGGTCAGCAGTGCCAAATTTCCAGTTCTTCTCCGGCTCATCGATGCGGTCGCGGAAGCGCTTTGCCTGCTCGTCCTTGGAGAGGTGGAGAAAGAACTTGAGTATCCGGGTGCCAGTGCGATGGAGATGTTCCTCCGACTCCACGATGGAACGATAGCGGTCCATCCAGATGGTCCGCCCTTCCGGTAGTTCATGCGGCAACCGTTGGGCGCGGAGCAGCTCCGGGTGCACGCGCACGACCAGGACCTCTTCATAGTAGGAACGATTGAAAATGCCGATGCGCCCGCGTTCCGGCAGACATCGCGTTGTCCGCCACAGAAAATCGTGTTCCAATTCCTCGGCACTCGGCTGTTTGAAACTGAAAACCTGGCAGCCTTGCGGGTTGACTCCGGACATGACGTGACGGATGGCGCCGTCCTTGCCCGCGCTGTCCATTCCCTGAAAGATCAGCAGCAACGCGTAGCGATTGGATGCGTAATGCAGCCGTTGCAAATCACTCAGCTCTTCCACCATCTCGGCCAGCTTGTGGTGATAGTGCTTCTTCGACTTGTATATCGGCTCAACGGCGGTCGGCCAACGGTCGAGTTCGACCGTCTCTCCGGCCTTCACGCGATAGTCCTCTGTTGCGATGTGTGTTTTCATGCTCGCGCTCCTTGAGTTGGCTTAGTCTCTCGGGCGATGGGAGACGTTTCTCCCCCCTCGTTTTCCCAGCGCTCAATCGCAGGCTGCCTCACCTTTGTGTCGACAGTGGTTTGCTTTGCTTCTGGGTCGAAAGTTCCGTGCTCGGTGGAGTTCCAGAACGAAATAACAGGCAGACCGGTTCGATCATGCTCGTAGCCGAGCACGCTCAGCGACGCCGTGCCGAGCTGAAAATGTTGCGCCTCCTGCACGGGCAGCGCAATCCACCGGACGCCGAGGAGGCGGCCGAAGTGGCCATGGGAAAAGAGGGCGACATTTCCATCCAGGCGGCGGAGGCGGGCAATCAACTGGTCGGCGCGATTCGAAATCTGTGCGGGCGTTTCGCCGTGCGGAGCGCCATCACGAAAGAGATTCCAACCCGGTCTCGACCGATCAATATCCGCGGACGTGCGGCCCTCGTAGTCGCCATAATTCCATTCCGCCAGGTCCGGTTCGACTTCGGCAGTTGGTTCCAGCCCCGCGAGCGCACAGGTTCGTTGCGCGCGTTGCAGCGGGCTGGTGAACACATGTTGGAAGTGGATGTTCCGGAGGCGCAATCCAACTTGCCGTGCCGCGTCCTCACCGTGCGTGGTCAGTGGAATGTCCGTG
>JBDTVQ010000343.1:0-7569 GCA_040007195.1 Acidobacteriota bacterium
GCGACGCTGATGGGCGCTTTGGCTTCGTCGAGTACGGCTTCGATGTTGCCGAGCGAGGTTTCGATGACGATGGGAGTTTCGGCGTGGGCGGCGAAGGCTGCGAGCAGGACGAGTAGGAGCCTAGCTGCGGCACGCGCGACTTTCTCTATGGTTGGACTGGCCATGGGATCAGGCAGCGGACCGGGGCTTTAGAATCTGTTTGCGTTTGGGAATTCGCTGAATCGCTTTGCCGTTCTGCCGACGAGCGAGGTCGAGCTCGTACGCACTCTGAAGGTTCATCCAAAAATCGGCTGACATGCCGAAGTATTGGCCAAGGCGCAGCGCGGTGTCGGCCGTCACGCTCCGCTTGCCTGCCAGCAACTGATAAAGCCGGTTGGGCGGCACCTCAATCACATCCGCAAGCTGCTTAGCAGAAAGCTGGATGCCTTCGAGTTCGCCGGCGAGAATTTCACCGGGGTGGATCGGTGTGCGAGGCATGATCGAATCTCCTTCCCTTAGTGATAGTCGACAATCTCTACGTCCGCAGGCCCCGGCGAGTCCTTTGGCCATTTAAAACAGATACGCCATTGGTCGTTGATGCGGATGGAATATTGGCCTTTTCGATCTCCCTTCAACATTTCCAGCCGGTTTGAATTGAGAGCAGCCAAGTCACCCAACGAGGTAGCAGCCTCTAAGACACGCAGACGCTTCTCGGCTTGGATTCGAAACGCCTCCCACTTGCGAATGGTTTCGCCGGCCGCCAACTGCCCGGTGTCTCTGTCCTTATAACTCGTGATCACCCAAGAACAGAACTACCATTATGTACATTTGACGTCAAACGTACAATCCTTAGTGCGAACTCCCCTTTACGCCAGAATCGCCTTCACGACCGACGCTTTTTCGACTCCGGTGAGGCGCACGTCGAGGCCTTGATAGCCGTAGCTGAAGCGTTCGTGATCGATGCCGAACTGGTGCAGGATGGTGGCCTGGAAGTCGCGCACGTGGACGGGGTCTTGCGTGATGTTGTAGCTGAAGTCGTCGGTTTCGCCGTGGACGATGCCGCCCTTGATGCCGCCGCCTGCCATCCAGAGGCTGAAGCAGCGGGGATGATGGTCGCGGCCGTAGTCGGTTTCGGTGAGCTTGCCTTGCGAGTAAATGGTGCGGCCGAATTCACCGGCGAGAATGACGAGCGTGTCGTCGAGCATGCCGCGCTGTTTGAGGTCCTGGATGAGCGCATAGCATGGCTGATCGATTTCCTTGCACTGGCTGGGGAGGACTTCGGGGAGCAGGCCGTGCACGTCCCAACCACGGTGATAGACCTGCACGAAACGGGTACCGCGTTCGACGAGGCGGCGGGCCATCAAACAGGTCTGCGCGAAGGAGCCGGGCTTACGCGCCTCTTCGCCGTAGAGCTTCCAGGTGGCGTCGGTTTCCTTGGAGAGATCGGTGAGCTCGGGCACCGAAGATTGCATGCGGAAGGCCATTTCATATTGGGCCATGCGCGTCTTGGTTTCGGGATCGCCGAGTTTCTGGTAGGTGAGATTGTTCATCTCGCCGAGCGTGTCGAGCATTTCGCGGCGAACGTTGGTGGGCACGCCGTCGGGATTATTGATGAAGAGGACGGGATCGCCGGAACTGCGGAGGCTGACGCCGGCGTACTTGCCGGAGAGGAAGCCGGCGCTCCAGAGGCGCGCGGAGATGGCCTGTACGTTGGCCTTGGGGTGATTGTGTTTGGCCTGCAGGACGACGAAGGTGGGCAGGTCCTGATTCATCGAACCGAGGCCGTAGCTGAGCCATGAGCCGATGCAGGGACGGCCGGCGACCATGAAGCCGGTTTGGAAAAACGTGATGGCCGGTTCGTGATTGATCGCCTCGGTATTCATGCTGCGGATGATGGCGATGTCGTCGGCCATCTTGCCGATGTTGGGCAGCAGATCAGAAACCCAAGCGCCGGATTTGCCGTACTGTTTAAAACCGAAGATCGAAGGCGCGATGGGGAAGCGGCTTTGGCCGCTGGTCATGGTGGTGAGGCGCTGGCCCTTGCGAATGGAGTCGGGGAGGTCCTTATTGAACCACTCCTTCATTTGCGGTTTGTAGTCGTAGGTCTCCATCTGCGGCGGCGATCCGACCAGGTGGAGATAGATGCAGCGCTTGGCTTTCGGTGCAAAGTGAGGAAGGCCTGGAAGACCGCCAATGGCCGCGCGATCCGTTGTGGCGGCGCCGGCTTTGTCACCCAGCAGCGAGGCAAGCGCGAGCGCGCCGATGCCGCGGGCTCCACGCGAGAAGAAACGGCGGCGCGATTCTTCCCGAGCCATGTCCTGCGCGATGCCATCGAGCGGATGCTGGCCTTCGGCGAAGCGGCGGCGCAAGGCCGCGTCCATGGCGTGCGTTTGCGGAGCGTAGTGGCCTTCGTCGTCGGGACGGAGCAGATGAATAGAGCCGCTCATTTGTTGAGTACCTCGTCGAGATTCAGTAGTTGGCTGGTGAGCATGGTCATGGCGGCGAATTCGTCCTGGGCGAGCGATGGATCGGGCTTGCGTTCGCCGGCGGAGAGGAGCTTTTCGGCGTCGGCTTCGTGCGCCTTGTAGTGCTCGCGGAATTGCGTGAAGGCCTTTTTGGCGACCACCCGTTCGGCTGGGGTGAGCGGGCGTGAGAGAGCCAGCGTAGTGATGTAGTCGAGTTGCGCGTCCCAGGTGGCTTCGGCCTGCATGCTGCGTTCGGCGAGGACCTTGGCCGCTTCGACGAACTGTACGTCGTTCATGGTGGCGAGAGCTTGCAGCGGTGTGTTGGTGCGTTCGCGCTTCATGGTGCACGATTCGCGCGTGGGAGCGTTGAAGATGTCCATTCCCGGCGGCGGCGCGCTGCGTTTCCAGAAGGTGTAGAGGGAGCGGCGGTAGAGGCCATCGCCTTCGTCCTGTTTGTAGAAGCGCGTGTTCGAACCGAGCATGGCGACCGATTCCCAGATGCCTTCGGGCTGATAGGGGCGGACGCTGGGTCCGCCGATCTGGCGAACGAGGAGGCCGCTGGCGGCGAGGGCGTAGTCGCGCACCATTTCGCCATCCATACGGAAGCGCGGGCCGCGGCTGAGAAGGCGGTTGTCGGGATCTTTAGAGAGTTTGAGCGGGGTGGCGCGGGCGACCTGGCGGTAGGTGGCCGACATGAGCACCTGTTTGTAGAAGCGCTTCATGTCCCAACCGTTCTCGCGGAAATCGACGGCGAGCCAATCGAGGAGTTCGGGATGCGACGGGGGCTCGCCCTGGCTGCCGAAGTCATCGGTGGATTTGACGATGCCGGTGCCGAAGATCTCCTGCCACATGCGGTTCACGGTGACGCGAGCGGTGAGCGGATTCTCATCCGTGAAGAGCCATTTGGCGAAGCCGAGGCGGTTGCGCGGGAGATCGGCGGCCATGGGGGGAAGGACGGAGGGCGTGTTGGCGTCCACTTCTTCGCGGCGTTGATCGTAGGCGCCGCGGTAGAGAAGCCAAGCTTGCGGCTTCGCGTCGGCACGTTCGTTCATGACGTGGGTGACGGCTCCGCGCTTGGCGATCTTGGCGGCGTCTGCGTTGAGTTTATTTTGCTCGTCGACAAGCGCGCGGAAGGGTTCGTGTTCTTTCACGAGGAAGTAGCTGAGGAGCGCCTCGCGGTCATGCGTGGTGAGTTGCGCGGGTTCTTTCTTTAGCGCGCCGGCGATGGAGACCCACTCGCTCATCATCCTGGCTTCGCTTTCGGTGAGGGCGCGATTGAAGATGTGGAAATCGGCGATGAGGCCGTTCTCAAAAGATTTGCCGAGGGTGAGGGGAACGTCGACGCCGATGCTGCCGGGCAGTTCGGTGTTCTGATTGCCGCGGCCTTGCGTGGGAATGGCGATGCCGTTCACGTAGAGCGCCATTCCGGTTTGCTGGCGAGAGCCGTCGTAGGTGAACGTGACGTGATTCCAGGTTCCGTGCTTGAGTTGCTCAAGGTGGCCGGAGCGAATCTCGATGTTCTTTTCGTCGTCACCGTACATGCGCATGCGGACGAGGCGCGCGTTGACATCGAGGAACCAACCGCGGTTTTTGTCGGTATTGGCGAGTTGCGCGGCGAGGCCGTTATTCTGCTCGCCTTCGGGGAAATAGAAAAGGATCGAGATGGAGAAGGGCTCGTCGGCATCGAGCTTGCGGACCTTGGGAATGACGACTCCGTCTTCTTTCGCGAACTTCAGCGCGGGCATGCCTTCGACGGGCGAGGCACCGAGCGTGACGGCGTCACTCGACTTAGCGAGTTCGGCGATGTTGGCTTCAAAGACGGTGGCTTTTTCGCCGAGGGGTTTGGGTGCGTCGAGTTTGGTGCGGGATTGCTGCCACTTCTCAAAGGCGGCGCCTGCGGAGATGCGCTCGGCCGACATCTGGCTACGAACGGCTTGCTGGCGGGCGGTGATCGCGCTCCACTCTTCGCGATCGGCTTTGCGCGGGACGGTCAGGATGGGCGGCGAATCGGGCGTGTTGCCGTCCATGACGCGCTGCGTGGTGTTCCGAAAGAAGGCGCCGAGAGCGTAGAAATCCTTCTGCAGGATGGGATCGAATTTGTGGTCGTGGCAGGTGGCGCAGCCGACGGTGAGGCCGAGCCAAACGGCGCCGGTGGTGTCGGCGCGATCCTTGGCGTAGATCTCTTCGTACTCCTGCTCGATGATGCCGGCTTCGTTCGTCGTCACATTGCAGCGATGAAAGCCGGTGGCGATTTTCTGATCGAGCGTGGCATTGGGGAGCATGTCGCCCGCGAGTTGTTCGATGGTGAATTGATCGAAGGGCAGATTGCGGTTGAAGGCCTGGATGACCCAATCGCGGTAGGGCCAGATTTCGCGGTAGTTGTCGACGTGGATGCCGTGGGTGTCGCCGTAGCGGGCGGCGTCGAGCCAGTAGCGGCCGCGATGTTCGCCGTAGTGGGGCGAGGCAAGGAAGCGGTCGACCATATTCTCGTACGCCTTCGGCGTGGTGTCCTTCAGGTACTCGTCGATTTCGGCGGGCTTGGGGGGAAGGCCGGTGGCGTCGAGCGAAACGCGGCGGATGAGAGTGCGCTTGTCGGCGGAGGCTTCCGGCGTGAGTCCGGCGGCTTCGAGTTTGGCGAGGACGAAGCGGTCAATGGGATTGCGGGTCCATGCGGCATTGGCGACGACGGGCGGGTTGACTTTGACGGGAGCTTTGAACGACCAGTGTTCGCTCCAGGATGCGCCGGCGGCGATCCACTGTTTGAGAAGGGCGATCTGATCGGCGGTGAGCTTCTTGTGCGAAGACTCGGGCGGCATGCGGAGGGCAGGCTTTTCGGCCGTGATGCGGAGATAGAGCAGGCTGGCCTCGGGCTTGCCGGGAACGATGGCGGCGCCTTTGGGACGCGCGGCGAAGGCGGGGTCCTTGAGGTCGAGGCGAAGGCCGGCCATGCGGGCTTTGGAATCGGGCCCGTGGCAGGCGAAGCAGTTGTCTGAAAGGACGGGGCGGATGTCGCGCTGGAAGTCGATGGGCTTGGCGTAGGCCGGCGCGGACAGGGCAAGGGCCGCCAGGAGTGCTGCGAATCGCATAGTGGTGATGATGGAACGATTATCTGTCGCGGGCGGGGGTGGGAGCAAGGCGGGGCGGAGGGCCATTCAGAACTTGTCCTGAGATCCGGGCTCTCGCGGGCTACAATCGGTTGACGCTCTATGCCCCTAGCATTTGGAAGGCAGTTGGTTAGATACGAGATCGCCGGACCCCTTGGAAAAAGGGGGCCGGATGAAAGTGTATCGCGCGAAGGGCGCTGAGGCCGGCCGCAAATTCGCCGTGATGAATGTGCCCGGATGTGCCGCGGGTGCCAAAACTCCGCCTGAAGGGACCGGCGAATGAGCGAGACCGCTGACCGGACCGTAATAGGGCGCACAGGGTGGCTCTTCGGCGGTGTTGCCGCCAACGTGCGACGAGCAGTGCGCTCGTACCCAAGCGATTTTCGCGACGGGTTCCAAGCGAAAGCCATCGCATCGGTGGTCTTCATGTATTTCGCATGCCTCGCACCAGCCGTCGCATTCGGCGGCCTCATTGAGAAAATGACCGCTGGCCAACTCGGTGCGGTCGAGATGCTGGTCAGCACCACTCTTTGCGGGATTGTCTACGCACTTCTGGCAGGACAGCCGCTCACCATTCTCGGCAGCACCGGGCCGGTCGTCATTTTCATCGGCATCCTCTTCGAACTCTGCCAACGATGGAGCCTCCCCTTCCTCCCGACCCTCGGCTGGGTAGGACTCTGGACCGCACTGATCCTCATCGTTCTGGCCGCCGTGGAAGCGAGCCGGCTCATCAGTTGGTTCACAAGGTTCATTGACGAAATCTTCGCGGCACTCATTGCACTCATCTTCATCAGCGAAGCGGCAACGGACAGTTTCGGCGGCCTCGTCGATGGCAACACGCCCAAAGACACGGCACTCCTGGCGACCGTTCTGGCACTCGGGACGTACATGCTCGCCACACGTCTGGCGCGGTTCCGTCGCAGCCGCTACCTTCGCCCGCTCGCACGCAACCTGTTCTCAGACTTTGGACCCGCCATTGCGATGCTCGTTATGACGGTTGCGGCCGCGTACTATCATCCAGCGATTGTCGAAACTCTCGGCGTTCCGAACGAGTTCGGCACGACCTCAGGACGGCCGTGGCTTGTCGACCTTGCAAGCGCACCGCTCTGGGCGCGCGTGGGGGCAATCGTACCAGCGGCGCTCGTCTCCGTACTGCTCTTCCTTGACCAAAACATCACCGTGCGACTGGTGAACAATCGAAAGAACGCCCTGACCAAGGGTTTCGGCTACCACCTCGACCTACTTGTTGTCGGCGTACTCGTTGGAGTCTGCTCGCTGTTTGGCTTGCCGTGGATGGTAGCCGCCACCGTCCGATCTCTCAATCATGTTCAAAGCCTCGCCACGATCGAGCAGACCGGCGATAAAGAGACCATCACGTCCGTAGTCGAAAACCGGTTGACGGCCCTCGTCATTCACGTCCTCATCGGGCTCTCGCTGCTCTTTCTGGGGCAGCTTCAGCAAATCCCCATGCCAGTGCTCTTCGGCCTCTTCCTGTTCATGGGAGTATCGTCCCTGCGAGGAAACCAGTTCTTTGAACGACTACTTCTTTGGTTCGTCGATCCAGAACGGTACCCCGCGGACCACTACCTGCGCGGAATTCCACGTGGCATTGTTCATGGCTATACCGCCATACAGGCGGCCCTCCTTGCGCTCCTCTGGTTTGTGAAGACCTCGGCACTCGGCATTCTCTTCCCACTCATAGTCGCCCTTCTCGTACCGATTCGCTTCTCCCTGCGCCGGTTCTTCGACGACAAATACCTTGCCCGTCTCGATAACGAAGAGGAACCAGACCAAGAACGAGACGCCGCACTCGGACCATAAAAAGTCCCCGTCCATTTGCGGCCTCAAACAGCTAGGGCGCAGTTCCCGGCGTCATGAGAGTACGGGCAGTGAGCGGCGCCAAGCGAGAAGATCGTGGGCGAGGCGTTCGGCGATCTTAGGATGTTGCGAGGCGACGTTGTTCTCCTCGTTTTGGGCGGCATTGAAGTCGTAGAGTTCGCGGCGGGAGCCGTCGTCGTTCA
>JBDTVQ010000344.1:0-7567 GCA_040007195.1 Acidobacteriota bacterium
CGGCCGAACAGGTGGCCGAGCACGCCGATGCGCTGGTGCTGGTGACCGAGTGGGACCAGTATCAGGATCTGGATTGGGCGGCGATGGCGCAGCGGGCACGTACGGCGTTTTTGCTGGACGGGCGGCACTTCCTGGATATGGCGCGGATGACGCGGGATGGGTGGAAGTGCGTGCGGATTAGCGGCTAACGGCGCTCACCGCGAGGCATTCGTGACCCAGGCGCGTGGGACGGCGCCACCAATGGGGTGTGGGACATCCGGGCTAGCGCCGGACGGTGACGACGGCGATTCCCGCGGTAACCATCACGCCCGCGAGAACAATGCGTGGGGTGATGGCTTCGCCGAAGATGAGGGCGGACACGGCGACGCCGAAGAACGGAATGGTGAAGGCGAACATGGAGAGCGTCCCGGCGCTGTGGCGGCGGAGGAGTTCGGTCCAGACGACGAAGCAAAAGCCCGCGACCACGACGCCCTGGTAGGCGAGCCCGCCGACGGCGACGGTCGATACCGGACGGAGGCGAGGCGGCTCAAAGAGGAGCGCCATGACGAGGAACACCAGCGTCGAGACGGTGCACTGCCAGGTGATGGCGCGAACGGGATCGATGCCTTGGACGAGGGTGCGGGTGTAGACGCTGCGGAGGCCGAGCAGCGCCGCTGAGACAACGAGCAAGGCGTTACCGAAGAGTGGGTTTGAGGCCAGGCCGGGGTCGGGCTTCCCTAATACGAGTACGCAGACACCGGCGAAGGCGAGCCCAAGTCCCAATAGCCGAAGAGGCTCCAGGCGTTGTTCATGCGCGCCGAAGTGTCCAAACAGGTTGGCGAAAACCGGATGGGCGTTGATGAGCACCACGCCATAGGCGGGCGAAGTGAGATCGGCTCCGCTGTTCAGGAGCAGGATCTGGGCTGCGAAGAGCAGGCCGAGTTGGACCAGGCGCCGCCGCTCGCCGGGAGGGGGCCAAAGGGGAATGCGCTGCCACCAGCCCCATAGCAAGAGCACGGCGACGCCGAAGAGCATGCGCCAGAAGGCGTTCCAGAAGGGAGGGAAAACGTCGAGCCCCAGCTTGAGCGCCGCGACATTGCCTGCCCAGAAGAAGGATACGAGTAGGGCCAGGAAGGAGCTGCGCGGTCCGATGGGTTCGTTTATGGAGGCGGGCACGAGTCATTCATCATGCCACGGGGGAGGGACGGAGCGGGCTCCGGCCAGTGCCGGCGGGCGGATTAGCGGGCTGGCTTGGTGACGAGGCGGATCTCCGAGGTGTCTTTGCGCGAGAAGCTATCGGCGCCGGCGGCCGAGCGCACGATGACGACATCGCTCATGATGCCGAAGGCGCGGTTGTAAACGTAATAACCGCTGTCGGCGAGCTTTAGTGCCGGCTGTTTTGGGTAAGTGGTGATGGTGGCAATTTTGGCTTCGTGAGCATCGAGCAGTTCGAGGGTCACCCGATACGTTGCGGCAATGGTTCCGGAGCCTTGCGGGGACGGTTGCTGGATGGCAGTTTCGACAGGCTTGGCCCGGGTCAGCTTGGAGCCGTGCAAGCTGAAGTAGGTTTGCACGTCGGCCGCCGCGGCGCTGAGCAGTGCCTCCGGGGCCAGCAAGCGCTGGACGATATTAGCCACGGCTTGCTTGCGTTGTGGGTCGTCGAGCCCGGCGCTGTAGCGGGCGAAGGACTCGTCGCGCAGGGCCAGAAGTTTGGTAGTGACGGCGGCCTGGTTTCGCAGCCCGGAGAATTTGCCACCGGGGTCTAGGACGATTTCCAGAGGCGTATCCTTGAGCGCATTGGCGGCCAAGGCAGCGACGGGATTTTTGACGATTTCCGGATTGTCGAAAGACGTGGCGCCTGGACGCCAGGCAAGGACGAATCCATTGGGCCCGGCCTCCAGCACGCGCACTTGAACAGGCGTGCGGCTGCTGCCGTTCAGCTGCGGGCGGCGGGAGTCCTCACGGGAGCGGACCAATTCGAGTTCGAATACATCGCCGGATTGGAGCGTGGGCCGCAGTGCCAACTCCTGCGCGAAGACCGCGCAGGAGAGCAGTAAGAGCGAAAGAAGCCGCAAGCGCTATTCGCCACCCACGCCCGTGGATGCTGCTGGCTTTTTGGGCGCGCGAATTACGTCGACCGGGTTAATGTTCGCGTCGATGGCGACGTCGAAGAACCCAAACATCATCTCTTCCCAGCTTTGGTCGCCGTATTTCACTTCCTGGGTCGCATCCGGGTTGGCCTTGTTGTTGGCCGAGTTGTCGAAGTAGCCGGTGGCTTCGATTTTGGTGCCGGCGGGAAGGATTTTCCCCTCGGGCATTTGATACCAAAGCTGCCAATTGAAATCGTACGCGGGAACCCAGAGAAGTTTTTCGCGCTCGCCGGTTGGATAGAGGGCGCTGATCTCCATGGCCTTGCCGCGGAGATGCATGTGCGGCAGCAGGCTGATCAATTCGGTGTCCTTGTGAAGTGTAATGGCGCCATCGACGCGATGGTTAGGCGCGCCGGCGGGGATGACAAACTTGTTGTCCTGCGCGGCAAGGGTGAGCACGCGCTGTTTGACTGGCTCGGTGGAATAGACGATGCCGATCTTGCTCAAATCTTCGGCGGCGGTTCCATTGGCCGTATAGTGCATCTGGAACACGATGTCGGCTCCGGCCTTAATGAGCTTTGCCTGGCCGGGACGGAGAGATTCTGCGGGGGAGCCAGGGGCAAAGCCGGTAAGGAACTCACCCGTGCCATTGCTGCCGCCCTTTTTCGGAATGAAGGGCTTGCCGATGGGGTAGTCGCGGAACCACTTGTTCTCGGGCTGGCGAACGAATGCAATGATGTGATGGACCTGTGAGCGCTTGTCGGGGCGGGCTTCGGCCCGCTGAATCCACTTGTCTTCGGTGAGGCCGGTGGGCACGATGATGTAGGTGTATTCGATGGTGCCGGTGGCGGCGACAGGGATAGGTTCGGGAAATTCGATGACTTTGTCGGGTTTGCCGATGGTCCAACCTTCGGTGTAGGCGATGGGTGCGGGGGCATCCTTGGCGTTCCCGGCAGGGGCCCCGGCGTCAACCCAGGCAACCAGCTTTTGGGAGTCGGCTTCGCTCAGGGAGCGGTCGTTGGTGAACTTGCCCACATGGGGGTCGGCAAACCACGGCGGCATCTTCTTTTGGAGGACCGCTTGCTTCATTGCTTTGGCCCACGGGCGCGTGCCTTCGTAGGTCATGAAGGCCATCGGAGCGGCTTCGCCGGGCCGGTGACAGCCCTGGCAGTTCTTTTGGATGATCGGGAGGGCGTCCTTGTAGAACGTGACTGTAGTTGCGGATTTTCCGGCGGCGTAGACGGAGGTGAGGGCGAAGAGCGACAGACCGAGAAAGCGAAGCATCTAATCTCCTATAGCCAATATACGCGGTAAACGGTACTTCCAGTTCTAAAGATTCGATGAAAAAACGCTACGAGACAAGCATTTAGGCCCGGCCGGGTGGGGACGGGCGGAGATAACGGGGCTGAACCCGGGCGGAGAATCTGGGTGGTTCGGCGCGACTAGTTCCCATGTGGGATACGAGGCGCATGGTTGTTTCATTCCGGCGAGGGGGTGTTTCGTTCTGGAGCGGTGTGGGCGCTGGATACTGCGGCAGAAATTTGGCACAACGCCAAAACCATGTCACCCCGAGGGTATGCGAGGGATACCTTAGAAAAAGGTATAAGGTGGAGTCCCTATGGAGGGCTCGAAGAAAATATCATCAAAACGCTCCAAACGCCGATATGGAGTATAGGGACGGGGAAAGAATCCCGCCTGCCGCCGGAAAAAGGACCGGTGGATTCGGCAGTACCTATGGCCCGCCAATTGCTTAGATGGGAGCGGGCAGACTACAGGCAGCGCGCGGCCGTGTATCGCCGCGTTAGACAAATGAATGCTGCTACTTGAAAGGACTGCAATGAAAATTGACTCACCCAATCCGAACACGCCGCAGCTCAGCGGGATTCCCGCGCCGCAGGATCGTGTGGAGCTGTCGAAAGCCGGGCAGGCGCAGCAGACCGAGAAAATTGCAGCGCCCGAGGGCGAAGGCCAGAAAAGCCGGGCCGCTGCGGCCGGAGCAGCGCCCGATTCCGCTCAGATTTCCGGCCTGAGCCAGCTTTTGCGGACCCAGACCGATGACACGCCGGAACGTCAGGCGTACCTGGCAAGGCTGGAACAGCAGGTGGCCTCGGGCCGATACAATCCCAATCCAGCCGATATTGCCCGCAGCATCGTGGACGATATAACAAAGGCGTAACCAATTCAGATTCAACAGTATGTCGAACACATTTCTCGCACTTCTTGAAGAATCAGCCGAGGCCGCCGTTCCGGCGACCGCCGAGGCGATGCAGAATGTGACGGCACGTCTGGAGACGATCCGGGCGCAGTGGGACGCACAGGCGGCTCATTTGAACCTGGGAGAGCTGGCCGAATTGCGGCAGCGGCTGGGACAGCTTGGATTATTGATCGATCATGCGGCGCGGACGCGATTGGGGCTGGCGCGGCACATGCAGGCGATGGAATCCGGCTATACGGCAAACGGAATGCCGCCACAGCCGGCCGCCAGGTCGTGGGAGTGTACGGGATAGCAATATGGGAAACCTATTCGCAACGATCAACAGCACGGCCGGTTCGCTAAAGGCATTTGAGTCGGCGCTTGGGGTGGCGGGCAACAACATCACGAATGCGCAGACACCTGGATTCGCGCGGCAAAGCCTGACGTTGATCGCATCGCGCATGGTGCCCGAGGAGGGCTTGCCGGGCGGTGTTCAGACGGGCGGATTGCTCAGCTCGCGCAAAGCCTACCTGGAACAGAGTGTCCGGTTGCAACTGCAACGCGAGGGATATCATTCGCAGCAGACGTTCAACCTGGAGCAGGCCGAACCGATTTTCGATATTGGCGCCTCGTCGGGTATTTCGGGCGCATTGGACGGGTTACAGCAGGCGTTCTCGCAGCTGTCGGTGACACCAAACGATATTCCGGCTCGGCAAAACGTGTTGTCGCGCGCACAGGATGTGGCGCACGCATTCAATTTCACGGCGCAGGCGCTGGCAAATGCCGCGACGAATACGGATTCAGAACTGACGCAGTCAGTGAATACGATCAACCGGATCGGACAGGTGCTGCGAAACCTCAATGTGGAATTCCGCTCGGATTCGCGCAAATTGACCGATCCAGGACTGGATGCGCAGGTGCACTCGGCATTCGATGAACTGTCGGGAATTGTCGATTTCAACGTGATTCGCGGCGATGATGGCACGTTTTCGGTGCTATTGGGGGGGCAAACGCCGCTGGTGATGGGCGAAAACCTATACCCTGTGTCGACCGACTTATCGACGGGTGAACCGGCGCTGATCGACTCCGCGGGCCACGACATCACCAATCAAATTGGCGGAGGGAAGCTTCGCGCGTTGCTGGAATTTCATCGTGACGTGCTTTCCGGGTTGTCGGCCGACTTGAATTTTCTCGCCCGGCAGGTGGCCGACGGCATCAATCTTCAACTGCAGGCAGGAGTCGATTTGAACGGGCAGCCGCCGATCCGCGACCTGTTTACATACGACCCTCAGAACGGCGAGGCTGTCTCACTCAGCGTGACCGACATTGCGCCGGAGGAACTTGCGGCGGCGCTTCCCGAAGCACCGGGAGGCAATGGCAACACCCTAAACGTAGCCGGTTTGTTCAACTCACGCAGCGTGAACAACTTCACCTTCACGCAGTATTTTGGCGAGATCGCCGGACGCGTGGGCAAGCAGTTGGACGTGGCGCGGCAGGACGCGCGCGCGCAGACGCAATTGGTGGCGCAATCGAAAGCGCTGCGGGCCGAGGCGAGCGGCGTGTCGCTGGATGAAGAGGCGGCCAACCTGATTGTGTTCCAAAGGGCATACCAGGCGGCCGCGCAGCTGATTCATACGCTCGATGAGATGACGGACACGCTGATCAACATCAAGCGGTAGGCGTGGGTGGGATGGACGGCGTGGGCCGGACGAGTGTCATGGGCCGGGCGAGTGGCGCTGGACGGACGAGTGGCGTGGGCGATAGTCAGGCAGTAGGGAGGCATAGATTATGGCAATCGGAGCATTCGACGCACAGACCTCACGCTTTCTGAATGACATCGGCCGTATCGCCCAACGGCTTGAGAAGGCGCAGTTGCAGATCACCTCGGGGCGCAAGATCAACGTCGTCTCCGACTCGCCGGACCAGATCTCGCATCTGTTGGCGACACGCAGCCAGTTGTCCGCGACGCAACAGATACACTCAAACCTCGACCGCGTGAAAGGTGAGGTGGATGCGGCCGAAGGAGCACTGTCGCAGGCGGTGAGCATTGTGGACCGAATCAGCACGCTCGGAACACAGGGGGCAACCGACACAATTTCCGCCGATGGCCGGGCGAGCCTCGCAGACGAAATTGGTTCGCTGCTGGAGCAATTGGTGAACATCGCGGCGACCAAAGTCGATGGGCGCTACGTTTTCTCGGGTGACACCGACACCACAGCGCCGTATACATCCGACCTGGGCACCGATCCTCCCTACAGCGTCTACCAGGGCGCGGCCTCGTCACGCAAGATTGAGCACCCCAGCGGAGCGCGGATCCAGGTTTCGCTGACAGCGGACGAGATTTTCGACGACCCCGATCAGAACAAGAGCGTGTTTGCCTCCGTAAACGATTTGCGCAAAGCGCTGCTGAGCAACGACACCCAGCAGGTAAAGGACGCTTTGGGGCGGGTCTTGTACTCCAACACCCACCTCAACAACAAGTTAGCGTTCTATGGTTCCGCGCAGAATCAGGTTGCCGAAGGCCAGAATGTGGCATTCAAGCAAGAACTGCGCTTGAAGAACGAGATCTCCTCAATCGAAGACGCAGACCTGACCGAAGCCATTTTGGAGCTGAATCAGGCCCAATTGCAGCAGAGTGCCGCACTCGGGGCCCAGGCGCAGATTCGGAATAAACGGACCCTGCTCGACTACCTCGGCTAACGCCAGGCGGGCGAAACTGCCTTGCCCTGACGTGTTCACTCCCTTTTCCACTATTTTTCCAACCCGCTAACCGCCACCGGCACGATTCTGTCTAATGGGCAGATGGAGTTGAGCGACGCGCTGGCGGTCGCGCAAGCGCGAGATGGCGATGCGAACGCCTTTCGTGTGCTTGTCGAACGCCACAGCCGGTATTTGTTCCGCGTCGCCTACCGGATAACCGGCAACGAGCATGACGCCGAGGATATTGTGCAGGAGACATTCTTGCGGGCATTTCGCAATCTCGAATCGTATGACGGACGGGCGGCATTTTCGAGCTGGCTGTTTCGCATTGCGCACAACTATTCGCTCGATCAATTGCGCGTGCGGAAATTGAAGGCCGCACGCAGCCTGTCGGGCGAGGGCGACGAGGTGCGGTCGCTGCTGGATGAGGTTGCCGATAAGGCGCCGGGTCCTGAGCGGCTGGCGGCGAGCGGGATGCTGCAGACGCGGCTGCATCAGGCACTGTCGATTTTGACCGAGCAGGAGCGCACGGCCTTTACGCTGCGACACTACGAAGATCTGCCGATCGCCGAAATCTGCCGCGTGCTCGACACAAGTGAGAACG
>JBDTVQ010000345.1:0-7563 GCA_040007195.1 Acidobacteriota bacterium
GGAAAATTCAATACGAATAAGGACAAACTGTTCTTCTTCTACTCCCGCGAAGACTGGCGCATCCGCGAGCCCAGAGCCGTGCGGCGCGTCACCATGCCGACGGCGTTAGAGCGTCAGGGGAACTTCTCCCAAACCCTCGATGTCAGCGGACGGTTGATTCAGATTACCGATCCCACCACCGGCCAGCCCTTCGCCGGGAACATCATTCCGTCGAACCGTTTGAACAAGAATGGACAGGCGATTCTGAATCTGTTCCCCCTGCCGAACTTCCTCGATCGCGGCATCTCCGGCGGCAACTACAACTACCAGTTCCAGGAGATCACCGAGCATCCGAAAAAGCTCAACACCCTCAAGGGCGACTACAACATCAGCGCCACGGACCGTGTCACCGCCCGCTACACCTCGTGGTGGGCCGATCGCCGTGGCTATGAAGGCTTGGCCGCGTTCAACTCCAACTGGGATCAACTGTTCCATCACTACCTCTTCAAAACAGATCAGATTCAAACCAGCTACACCAAGATCATCCGCCCGAACATGATCAACGAAGCCCAATTCGGCTATCGCAAACTGGGCGAGATCGGCGATGCCACGTCGCCCACATCGTTCGACAAGGTGACACGCTCAAAGGTCGGCCTCGGCGGCCTGGGCCAGTTGTATCCCACCGGCAATCCGCTGGACATCATTCCGCAGGCGAGCTTCGGCGGCGTGCCTTCAGCGGCCAACATGGCCTACGACGGCCGTCTGCCCATCGACGCCAGGGATTGGCGATTCAATTACAACGACACCTTGAGCTGGATTCGCGGCGCCCATTCTTTGAAGTTTGGCCTCTCGGGCGAGTATCAGATGAACAGCGAAGGGCCGCGGTCGAACTTCGGTGGCAATTTCACGTTCGACCGGAACGTGAACAACCCGCTCGACAGCAACTACGCCTACTCGAACGCAGTGCTGGGAAACTTCAATACGTACACCGAGAGCAGCGCGCGCACGACGGGATTGGCGCGGCAGAATCTCTTTGAGTGGTTCGTCCAGGATTCGTGGAAAGCGACTAGGCGTTTGACGCTCGACTACGGAATCCGCTTCACATGGTTCACACCGTGGAGAGTCACCGACGGCAAGGCTGCGGCGTTGGCGCTGGAGCGCTACGACCGGACAAAGGCTCCACTCTTCATCCAGCCCGCGTTGAACAACGGCGTGCGCGTCGGACGGAACCCCGCCACTGGGGCCTTCGTGCCGGCGGTGCTGATCGGCTCCTTCGCGCCGGGTACGGGCGATCCGGCCAACGGCACGGTATTAACGGGCGATCCCTCATTGCCCAACGGCTTCGCCAATCGCGGATGGGAGTTGGGACCACGCTTTGGCTTCGCCTACGATGTCTTCGGCAACGGCAAGACTGCGGTGCGCGGCGGCATTGGAATCAGCAAACAAGCCGTGCCGAGTGCGGGATCCTACTTGGGAGGGCAGCGTTCGAATCCGCCGGTGCAGTTCAATCCGCAGATTGTGTATGGAACACTCGATTCGTTGTTAGGTTCCACTGGCGTGCTCTCGCCGAGCAACGTCAGCTCTCTCGAACGCGACCCGAAGACCGCGACGGTGACCAACTTCTCCCTCGCCGTCCAGCATGACCTGGGCTGGAACACGCTGGTTGACGTTTCCTATGTCGGCAACCGCTCGCAGCACCTGCAGCAGACGCGCGATTTGAACACCCTGCCATATGGCGCGCGCTTCGATCCGAATAACTTTGATCCGACCTTGCCGGGGCGCCCACTGCCGGATAACTTCCTTCGCCCGAATCCGGGCTACGGGACGATGACCTACATCGAGAACTCGGGCTACGGCAATTACAACGCACTGCAGGCCTCGCTCAACAGGCGCTTCAGCACGTCTCTGCAGTTCGGCATCGCCTACACATGGTCGAAGTCCATGGACCTGACCAGTGGCGACAACGGCCTGCTGCCGATTTTCCGTCCGTACCGGATTTGGAACTACGGCCGGTCCACCTACGATCAAACCCACGTGTTCGTATTTAACTACCTCTGGGATCTCCCCAAGGCGAGCACCCATTGGAACAATATGGTGGCGCGCACGGCTCTCGACAACTGGCAGCTCTCCGGCATCGTCACCATGGCCAGCGGCACCCCGCGCGACCTGCCCTACTCCACCGTCGATGGCGCCGACATCACCGGCGGCGGCGATGGCGCCAGAGTCAACGTGATCGCCGATCCGCAGTTGAGCAAGAGCGAGCGGACCTTCGACCGGAACTTCAACACGAACGCCTTTGCCCGTCCGGCGAAAGGCGATTTTGGGAATGCGCCGAAAGACGTCTTCCGCGGGCCCGGCATCAACAACTTTGATGTTTCGTTGTTCAAGAAATTCCCGTTGAAGAACGAGAGCCGCTACTTCCAGTTCCGCTGGGAGTTCTACAACGCCTTCAACCACACCCAGTTCAGCGCCTTGGATAACGCCGCCCGCTTCGACGCCGCCGGAGCGCAGGTGAACGCGCAGTTTGGACGCTTCACGGCCTCGAGGACGCCACGGGTGATGCAGGGCGCGCTGAACTTTACCTTCTGATCCCGACAACCCGGACGGCCGTACGATGCGCCACGCCAACGGTCCACCGTGGAGCGGCTCAACGCGCAGTTCCAGGCTTCCCAACCGAAAATCGGATAGCAGAGGCGTCACACAATGAACAGAAGAAATGTTTTGACGGCGATCATCGCGGCAACCGCGGGCGGCACGCGTGCGCCGGCCGCCGAAAAGCCGATTCAGCTACACACCGATCTGGAAGTGAAACAGGGATCTGAGAAGGCGCTGCTCGCCGATTTTGAGAAGTTGTTTCTTCCCCGCATTCGCAAGGCGCCAGGGTTCGTCGATGCGAAACTCCTGAAGTTTCGCAAAGCGAATGTGGGGCAGGCGCACGACCGCTACAACTACCGGCTCGTGCAGAGCTTCACCACGGAAGAACTACGCGAGAAGTGGACCGTGCACGAGGACCACAAAATTGCCTGGCACACGGCAATTGAAAAACACGTGAACACACCGTTTGTGGCGTACTTGTTCGAGGTGGCCTAGGACCGGTCCAGCCCTGGCCCGAAAGCGGCCTGCGAGCCGCCCAAATTCGCCCCAGCGGCCCCCGCAAAACCACCCGGCCGCAAAACCACGAGCCCGCAAAATCGCCCGCCCGAAAACCACGAGCCAAACGTCCGCGCACTAAACACCACCGTCCCGGCTAGAGATTTTCCAGCCGCGTGTCGGCGTCACCAAACTGATCGGCCTTCACGCCCATCCGATCCATGATCGAAAGGTAAAGGCTGCAAACCTTGCGATTCTCATCGCCCGCGTTGATGTAATCGAGCGTGCGGCCGGTCTTGATCGTGCCGCCCAGGCCGCCCGCAAGAACCAGCGGCAGGCGCGTGTTGTCGTGCTTGCGGCCAATCCACATATTGTTAATCCACATCAACAGCGAATTGTCGAGCACCGTGCCATCGCCTTCCGGCATCGCGTCAAGCTTCGACGCCAGGTAAGCCAGTTGGCTCAAGTGGAAGCGCGAAATCCGTTCGTAGCCGTCGCTCAAGTTGTTGTGCGATGCCGAGTGATGGCCGTCCTTCACTTCGAGAAACGGATAGTACAGCGCCGACAGGTCGCGGCACAACAGCAGAGACGCCACGCGCGTTTTGTCCGTCTGGAACGCGATGGCGATGATGTCGCACATCAGCCGCGCGTGGTCCCGCAGGTCTTCCGGCAGGCCGTTCGCCGGGCGGTCCATCGTGAAAACGTGCTTGTTGCGCTGCTTGGCCACCCCGTCGGCGGTGTCCTTGTTCTGGCGCATTTTTTCCACGCGCTTTTCCACTTCGCGCACGCTCGCCATATACTCTTCGAGCTTGGCCTTATCGTCTGAGCTGATCTCCCGCGTCAGCAAAGCGGCGTCTTCCTTCACCCGGTCCAGAATGCTCATGTTCCGCAGGCTGCCGCGGTTTTCAAACAGGCTGTCGAACGCCAGCGACGGATACACTTCGTTCGGCACTGGCGAATCCGGGCTCTGCCAGGAAATATGCGAGCTGTAGGCCATCGAGAAGTTCGTCTCGTGATAGCCCGTCATCGGCTGCTCGCAGGCCAGCACAATGCTCGATTGCGCCGTGTCCTGCCCCACCTGGTTCGCAATCATCTGGTCCACCGTGATCCCGGCCCTGATGATGGCGCCCTTTTGAATCTTCGCTCCCGACAACAGGCTGCCAGTCTGCGCCGGGTGGATGCCCTGGCCCGTCGCGCGCTTCTGGAACAGCCCGTGAATGACGTTGATCTTGTGCTTCAGCGGCTCCAACGGTTGCAGCGTCTTGCCCAGCACCATGTTGGCGCCGTCGCCTTCCGCGCTCCAATGATCTTCATTCACGCCCGTGCCCATGAACAGAACGCCAAATCGCTTCGGAAACGGATTTGCAGCGGTCGGCGTCGCGGCGAAACACGGCAGCGACTGCATCCAGGGCAGCGCCATCGTCACGCCTGCTCCGCGAAGGACCGTGCGGCGCGTTATGGGTGAGGCTGATTTCTTCGTGGAATTCGACATCTTCGGTTATCTTCCTGCTTGCGCTAGTTTTTCACCGGCCGGAGCCGCGCTTCGCTTATTCAAAAACTGCGGACTGGCGACAATGGCTTCGATCATCGCCGGGAAGCGGTACCCGTTGGCTGCCAAGTCTGCTTTCATCCGGTCCACAACAGGTTCATCTGAAAGTATAAGCGACCTGTTAAAAGCATAGGCGAGCATCTTGCGGCAAAGGTTATCGATAAAATCATTTTGCCGGTGACCCCGGATGAAAGCCTGAACGCCTTCGATCCCCGAACCCTTCACGCCGCCTGGAAAATCGGCGTTGGAATCCACCGGACGCCCCGCAAGATCCTCGCCCCGTCGCTCCCCAACCGGACCGTATCCTTCGAACGCCAGCCCGAACGAATCGAAGCGCGCATGGCACGACGCGCACGCCGGGTTCGCGCGGTGCTTCTCCAGCATCGCCCGCAGCGGCAACTCCGCCTTCGACTCATCGCTCGGCAGCTCAGGCACCGTCGGCGGGGGCGGCGGAATCTGTTCCCCCAGCACCCGGCGCACCACCCAATAGCCGCGCTTCACCGGGCTCGTCCGCAAACCGGGCGAATTTTGCGTAAGAAAAACCGCCATCGGAATAATGCCGCCGCGCCCATACCGCGAGGCGTTGTCCACACGGATCCATTTATCGTTCCCGCCCTGTATCTCCGGCATCCCATAGTGCTTCGCCAGCACCGGATTGGCAAACGTGTAGTCGCCATACAGCATGTCCAGCACGGAACGCCCATTTCGAATCACATCTTCAATGAACCGGACCGGCTCCTCAAACATCGCCTCGCGAAGGTCGTTATCAAAACTCGGGAACCGCGTGCGGTCCACCGCGTTGTGATCTTCGAAGCGGCGGAAGTCCAGCCAGTTACCGGCGAACTCGGTGGCCAGTCCCCGCGAACGGCCGTCCTGCAACATGCGGCGCGTCTGCGCCAGCAGCACATCGGGCTGCGTCAGATCGCCTGATGTCGCGTGCGCCAGCAGCTCCGCATCCGGCATCGTCGACCACAGGAAGTAGCTCAGCCGGCTCGCCAGCGCGGCCGGAGTCACTGCGGTCGACTTCGCTTTCGAGCTCGACGGAACCAGATCGATCCGATAGCAGAACTTCGGCGACATCAGAATACTCACGATGGAATCGCGGATCGCCTCTTCGTGCGTCAGCCCGTCCTTCTGGCGCAGAGTGCCATAGTAGGCGAGCATCTGCTCCCGCTCGGCCGCAGTCAGCGCGCGCCGGTAAGCCCGCGCCGCAAACGCAAGCAGCGCGTCCAGGTGTTGCGGCTCCGAATCGACGCGCAGCTTTTCAATCGAACGAAGCGTATCGTTCACCCACTGGAAGTGATAGCGAATCGCCGTCATCGCCACCGGATCGTTCGACGGATCGGCCGCCGCCTTGGCCAAATAGGTTTCGCTCAACCCAAAGATCACTGCCGGCGAGCTGACCTCTTTGTCCGACGGCCGCGCCGTGCCCGATTCGCGTCCCTTGCCCTGCACCTCGCCGCTCTGGTTGAAGTAGTACTGCACGTACGTCCGCATCGTGTGGTCGCCGATATAGTCGAACTCAATCCACAGCTTGTCCAGTTCCTTCCGCCCGGCCTCATCGAGAATCAGTTCCTGCAGCGGCTGATCATCCCGCCAGTAGCCCATCACGTTGTGATAGCCCGCGCTCAACAGCCGCCCCTTGTCCTTCGAATCGTCGGGGAAAAATCGCCCGCGTTCTTGGATGTAGAACACGTCCGGAAACACGTGGGCAAAACGCGCAAAAGAGTCCTCATACTCGGCGCGCTTGCCGGTCGGGACAATCAGGTCAAGGTCGCCCATGCGCGACTTCTGCATCAGCGCAGCCGCCCGATACGCGGACTCCTGTCCAAGGCCGGGGTATTTCGGAATCACCGGTTCCTCAATCGGCGGATCGGTTTCCATCCGCAGCGCATTGCGGTCGAAGTCCCGTCGGTGCGTGTTGAACTGCCGGAACTTGTAGTTCATCAGCGGTTGCGAAGTCGGGCTCAGCCCGCGCACCCTCGGGCTGGCGAACTCCCTCGCCGTGTGTTTGCGAAGCGTCACCACCCAGTCGCGCATCGCCTCGCACTGCTTCCGCAGCTCCTCCGGCTTGTTCTCGCCGGGCGTGGGAAGCGCCCGCCACATTGACTGCAATTTCGCGATCGGCCCAACCTCATTCCCCGCACCGCCCGCCCCTTCGCCCAAAATCTTCCAGACCATCGGCAGGTAGTTCTGGCTCAGCTTCGCCGCCGTGGCAACCGAAGCCAGCGTAGCGTTCGGATTGTTCAGCGCCGCGCGATGCTTGTACCGCCAGGCTGCTTGAAAGTAATCGGCGTAGTCCGTCGGCTGGCTCGCATAGAAATTCACGATGCGCATGATCGCGTACTTCTCGCGATCCGTCTCCACCAGCATCGGGTGCGGCGAAAAATTGAACCCATCGGGCGTCAGCACCATGTGATTCGACACCTCGCGCGCGGCCTGCAAATACTTGTTCAACAGCGCCGGCGACATCGTCAGCGATTCGCCGGAGTTGTCGAAGCCCGCCGGATTCGCCGGGTCCACCGGGAACTCCCGCGTCGGCTTTAAATCCACCCCCGTAAGATCGCGAATCGAGTAGTTATATTCGGCGTTCGAAAGCCGCCGCGCCAGCACCGGACCCGGATCGCCCGCGTTCTTCTGCGCCTCGCTCGTGCGCATCGCCTCAATCCAATCGACAATCTGCTTGCGCTCGGCCGGCAACGGCTGCTTCATCGGCTTCGGCGGCATCTGCCCCGAAGCAAGCTTTTCCAGAATCAAATTCCAATGGCCGTAATCGCGAACCGCATCGTCCATCGTCGCGTAAGGCGACAGGTCGAACGAAGCGGCAGGCTTCGCCCCCGAATGGCACCCCGTGCAGTTCCGCGCCAGAAACGGCCGAACCGTTTGAGTAAACTGCGCCGCAAGGTTGTTCCCCGCCGGCGGGGCTTTGGCCGTTTGCGCGGCCA
>JBDTVQ010000346.1:0-7546 GCA_040007195.1 Acidobacteriota bacterium
CCCGTCGCCGTCGTCATGTCGCAGAAGACGGCGATCTGTACCGGCGCGACATCCAGCCCCGACAGCTTCAGCGCCCGGTACTGCCCCGCAAGCCCGGGCCCAAACTCCGCCGCCGCCGCTTCGTTCTCCAACTCGAAATTCGCCCGCAACCGCGCCCGCGAAGCCACCGATTCCACCAGCACGAACCGCCACGGCTGGCTGTATCCAACCGACGGAGCCATCCGCGCTACCGCCAGGATGCGCTCTACCAATTCCCCATCCACCGCATCCGGCCGGAAGTGCCGCACATCCCGCCGCCACTTCAAGATCTCAACAAGTTGGTCGAAGCTCTCCGGTACTATCACAGGCTTCCATTCTCGCCCCGCCGCGGGACCGGCTTCATCGCTCGCTCGCGGATTACTCCCCGGTGATGCGGGCACCCTCAGACGCGCGTCGAGGGCCTTCACCGAACACAACGAGGTAATCGTACGGCTATCAGCGCGCCGCCGTCACAAACCGGATCCTCACCGGCTTGGCGCCCTCTTTCACCGCTACCGGCTTGCATACCAACTGCACCGTATCGGCCCCCGCCACCACCCGCGTCACCACCCGCTCCACATCTAAACCCGTCAACACCAGCACCCGGTCCGATGGCGCGAAAAGTTCCACCACCCGCAACTTCCCGCCCGCCGCCACGCACTGCACCAGCAGTTCCTTATCGTCCTTCAACGCCGCCTGCATCTTCTGCACCTCGGCCATAATCAACGCCGCCGGACCTTCGCTCACCACCGGCGCCGTTTCGGCCTTTGCCGGCTCAGACGCGCGCGTGTTCCCCAACACTTCGTCCACCTGCGCTCCCACAACCTCTTTCGCTAACTGCTTCGTCAGGTCACCTAGGCTCATGTCTTCCCCAGCCTAACCCACTGCCCGCCCATTCGCCGGTGACGCACTCCCCAAAAATTCTTTCCCCTTTCCCTCGTTCTACTTCCGGCACTCTCCCCACCGAACCGAGCACGCACCCATGCCAATCTCGTCGCCAGAGGTAACTGACTTTGCAACAACCCCAACCGGCCCCACAACCACAGCCAACCCAACCAGCCCCCTCCGCAGCCTTTGCCGCAGCCGTCGTGCAACGCAAGGCGCAGCTTTCGGCCGTCGCCACGATGGAACAATCGATGAACGACGCTTGGGCCCCGGCCAACGCCGTTGAAGAACACCTTGTCCGCAAGATCTCCGGCCTCGGCGTCACCATCGAGAGCATGCTGCGAACCCTCTCGGTTCTCGACCCCGAAACCAAGGCCAATCTGATCTCCTCGTACACGCTCACACTGATCCGCCTGCAGAAGACCCAATCCTCGCTCGAGACGGAACTCCGCGGCATCCAGTCGCAACGAGGCATTCGCGCCACCCACCCATACACCTGCGAATTGCTGCCCACCCAGGCCGACGCCCGCCCCTATGTCCGCGAATCCGGCTCACGTCCCACCGTCTTCAAACCCGTCGAACCCATCACCGCACCCGAAGGCATGCCCGAAGAAGCACGCCAGGTTCTCGAAGCCCACTTCGGCACACGCGTCCGCCCCGCCGGTGAAATGCGCGATGGCAAAATGATCATCACACCCAAACTGATCCAGGAACTAGCCGCCAACCTAAGGCCGACGGCCAAACTCCCCTCCGTAAAGCGAACCGCCCAAACTGAGCGGTAGCGTTCATCTGCGTGAATCTGCGTGCATCTGCGGCTAATTTGCTTTCGGTAAAGCGAAAGCCACATAATTCCCGCGGATCTTCTCCTGTGTAGCCGGCGTCAGGCCCACCTGCGCCGCCGCGCAAAACACGATGTACTGCCGCCCACCCAACTCATAAACGGCGGGCATGCCTTCGAGTGCGGCGTCCAGTTCGTACTCCCACAGCACCTTGCCGTCGTTCACATCGAGCGCGCGCACTTTCTTATCGCGCGTGCCCGTAAAGATCAACCCGCCCGCGGTCACCACGGGCCCAACCTTCGGATAGTGCGTGCCCGTGTTCTTGATGCCCTTCGCGGCCAACTCCGGCACCTCGCCCAACGGGATCTTCCACTTGATCGTGCCTTCATTCATGTCATATGCGGTCAACGAGGTCCACGGCGGCTTGATCGGCGACAACCCGTCGCTCGCGATCATGAATCCGAAGCCCGAATAGAAATGCTCGCCCGCCGATGCGGCGAGTAACTTGTCCTGTTCCGGATCTTTCCCCAGCTTCAACATCGCCGGCAGATCCTTAGACACCACAAACAACGACCCGCTCGCCGGGTCCACCGCCGCGCCGCTCCAATTCGCACCGCCATTGTTGCCGGGCATCTGTACCGTGTTGCGTGTTCCCGGCGGCGTGAACAACCCTTCGTTGCGCGCGCTCAGCATCTCGTCGCGGAACTTCGCGCGGTCCGCAGCCGACAGGTACGGACTCAAATCGTCCGCTGTGAACGACTGCCTGGCAAACGGAGGCGGCTTTGTAGGAAATGGCTGCGTCGCCGACGTCTCCTCTCCAGGCATATCGGACTTAGGGACCTTTTTTTCTTCAATCGGCCACAGCGGCTTGCCCGTCAACCGGTCGAAAGCGAACACGAAGCCTTGCTTGGACACCTGCACCACAATGTCCACCATCTTGCCTTCGTGCCGCACCGTCATCAGCTTCGGCCCCGTCGCGTGGTCGTAGTCCCAGATGTCGTGGTGCGTCGTCTGGTAATGCCACAACCGCTTGCCCGTGCGCGCATCGAGGGCCAACAGGCAATCGGCGAACAGGTTGGCGCCCTTGCGGTCCACGCCATAGAAGTTGTATTTCGCGCTCGCCGTCGGCGCGTACAGAATGCCGCGCTTCGGATCGAGCGTCAACTCCGTCCATACATTCGCCCCCCCCACGCGCTTCCACGCATCCGCGGGCCAGGTGTCATAGCCGAACTCACCCGGCCGCGGCACCGTGTGGAACGTCCACACCAGCTTCCCCGTCCGCACGTCGAAGGCGCGAATGTCGCCCGGCGCCGAGCCGTAGCCCTGGTTCGTCGCCGAGCCCATGATGATCAGGTCCTCGAACACCCGCCCCGGCGACAACGACTGCAGCACGCGCAGCGTTGCCGGATCGCGGTCCAGCCCCAGCTTCAGGTTCACTTTGCCGCCGTCGCCGAAGGTTTCGATCGGCTTGCCCGTGAACGCATCGAGCGCCCGCAAGTAGTGGTTGCTAGCAAACAGAATGCGCCGCTCCTTGCGGTCCTTGCTCTCCCAGTAGTTCATGCCCCTGTGCGTGATCGCCGTCGTATCCGCACCCGGCGAATACGCCCAGCGCTCCTTGCCCGTCGCCGCATCCAGAGCCACGATGGTGTGCTTCCGCGCCAGCACGTACATCCAGTCGTCGACCACGATTGGATTGAACGAATACTTGTTCTCGTCGCCCGTCGAAAACTTCCAGGCCACCTCGAGCTTCGCCACATTCGAACGGTCGATCTGCTTCAGCGCCGAGTACTGCGACGAATCCGCCGCCCCGCCATAATCGCTCCACGTCTTGTAATCCTGCGCCGGCAACAACAGCGCGCACAGCGCGCCCACACACAAAGATCGAACCATCCAGCTATCATGCCACTGATGGCACGCTTCACTCTCGCACTCCTCGTATTCTGTTTTTCCGCAGTCGCCGAAGACTGGCCTGAATTCCGCGGCCTGGGCCGGACCGGCGTCTGGAAGGAGACAGGCATCGTGGAGCGCTTCTCCTCGCCCACTCTCACCCGTGCCTGGCACACGCCCATTGCCGCGGGGTTCTCCGGACCATCCGTCGCCGCCGGCCGCGTCTATGTCACGGACTTCATCCCCACGCCCGGCAGCAGCAAAGGCACTGAGCGCGCGCATTGCCTCGACGAGAAGACGGGCAAGATCCTGTGGACCCGCGAATGGACCGCCGACTATCGCGGCATCGGCTACAACTACGGCCCTCGCGCCACGCCCACCGTCGACGGAGATCGCGTCTATGTCGTCGGTGCCAGCGGACACCTGCTTGCCCTCAACGCGCGCACGGGCGAAGTGCTTTGGCAGAAGGACTACGTGGCCGACTACAAGATGCAGATGCCCACATGGGGCGTCTCCAGCGCACCGCTCGTCGATGGCGATCGCCTCATCGTCATCGCCGGAGGCCAGCCCGACGCAAAGGTCATGGCCTTCGACAAGAAGACAGGCCGCGAACTCTGGCGCAGCCTGCCGGCCGACTCCGAACAGGGCTACTCGCAGCCAGTCATCTTCGAATCCGGCGGCGTGCGCCAGCTCATCATCTGGCACTCGATGGCCCTTGCCTCGCTCGATCCCGCCACCGGCAAGGTCCTCTGGCAACAACCCTTCCGCGTCAACATGGGAATGACCCTCGCCACGCCCGTCCTCAGCGGCACGCGGCTCCTGGTGAGTTCCTTCTACAACGGCTCAATGATGATGAATCTCGCGGGCGCGGCGGCGAACCTCCTCTGGCAAGGCAAGAGTGCCAACGAGATCAACACCGATGGCCTGCACGCCGTCGTCAACACACCCGTCATCGACGGCGACTTTGTCTACGGCATCTGCAGCTATGGCCAACTCCGCTGCCTCAACGCCAAGACCGGCGAGCGCATTTGGGAGACGCAGGAACTCACCCGGGAGAAGGCACGCTGGGCCTCCGGCTTCATCGTTCGCCACGGAGACCACTACTTCATCAACAACGATCGCGGCGACCTCGTCATCGCCAGGCTCTCGTTCAAAGGCTACGAAGAGATCAGCCGCGCGTTTCTCATCAAGCCCACATCCAGCTCAGGCAACCGCCGCGAACTCGGTGCGGTGAACTGGTCCCATCCGGCCTACGCCAATCGCACCATCTACGCCCGCAATGATGAAGAGATCATCGCCGTGCCGCTGGCCGCTTCAACCCGCTAGGATGTCGCGCAGCCGTTTGGCCACAATCTTGTGCTCTTCGCCACGCATCATCCAAACGGAGATGAGCAACTGCCCCGCCCCCGGACGCTGCACGTGAATCGGCGGATCGCCCGCCATCAGCGCTTCCTGCACCTGCAGGGCCGTCCGCCCGCGCGCTCCTTCGTTCCACGTCACCATCACGTGCGGCACCAGGTTCGCGATCACCGGAATGTGGCGCTCGGTCTCGATGCCCTTGGCGCCCTTCAATGCTTCGCGAATATGCGCGACCCTGCCTTCCAGCTCCTTGTACTCAGCCGCGTGATCCACCTTCAGGTAGCGCTCCACGGCCGCCAGCAGGCCACACAACTCCTCCTTGCCCACCTTCATGCCGCGCCCGATCCCCCCAAACGGCGACATCGCCGGCAACGATGCCTCGATCAGGTCCTTGCGCCCCAGCAACAACCCGCTTGCCTGCGGCCCCCGCAGCGCCTTGCCGCCCGAGAAGATCACCAGGTCGAAGCCCATCTTGGTATAGGCCCACAGATTCTCCTTCGGTGTTGCGTCCGAAGCCGCGTCGTTCATGGTCGGAATGCCGTGCTTCTTGGCGATCTGGATGAACTCCTCGCGCTTGACCTGCCCGTCTTCGTTGCCCTTATTCAGGAAGAACATCATGCCCGTGCGATCGTTGATCGCCGCTTCGAGTTCCTGGCGCGTCTCGACGCTCACAATCTTCGCGCCGCACAACTCCATCTGATGCTCATAGCCCGACCGGTGCGTCTTCTGCTGGATCACCTCGTACTTGATTCCATCGCGCCCGGGCAACTGCCGCAACTTTGCGGCATCGCCTTGCGACAGGCACGCCGCAGTGCCCACGGCAATCGCCGATGCCGCGCCGCAGGTCACCATCGCCGCCGGCGCTTGCAGCAGCTCCGCGATCTTCGCGCCTACTTTCTTCTCTAACTCCGGCAGGGGAATGAAGAAGCGAGAAGCCTCTTCCATTGCGTGAATGACTTCGGGCGGCATGATCGATCCACCCAACACCGTAACCACTCCGACACCATTGATCACAGGCTTGACGCCCAGGCTGGCATACAGCGGCGAACTCGATGTTGCGGTCAACGTCGTTGTGGACGCTCCAGCTATGGCAGGCGCCAGCGCGGCGGCTTTCAGAAGATTACGGCGAGAAGGTCTCATGATGTTCGATTATAGGAGGCGAACCATGCGTCTGCCAATTCTCCTACTGTGCGCCTGCGCCCTCTACGCGCAACCCTCATACGATCTGCTGCTCAAGGGCGCGCACGTCATCGACCCAAAAAACAAGATCAGCGCCCTGCGGGACGTCGCCATCCGCAACGGCCACATCGCCGCCGTGGAGCCCAACATTCCCGCCGCCAAAGCGCGTAAGGTGGTCAACGTTGCCGGACTCTTTCTCACTCCCGGCCTGATCGATCTTCACGCCCATGTCTTCGCCGGATCGGAAGGCCGCAGTCTTGCCGGCGGCGAGGCCAGCATCTTCCCCGATGCCTTCGCCCTGCGCGTCGGCGTCACCACTGTTGTCGACGCCGGCTCCTCCGGCCGCTCCAACTTCGAGTACTTCAAGAAGACCGTCATCGACCGCGCCCGCACCCGTGTCCTCGCGTTCCTCAACATAGGCGCCGCGGGCATGCCCGGCGAAGGCGACGAACAAAACGTCGACTCGATGGATGCCAAGGCCGCTGCCGCCCTTGCCATGGCCAACCCCGACACAATCATCGGCTTCAAGGTCGCTCACTACCGTGGCGGCGATTGGACGCCAGTGGAACGAGGCGTGGAGGCGGGCACCATCGCCAACCTTCCTGTGATGATCGACTTTGGCCAGTTCCGCCCCGAACGCCCATTCCAGGACCTCGTACTCAAGAAGTTACGCCCCGGCGACATCTACACGCACTGCTTCTACGCGCCCGTCCCAATGCTCGACGAAAAGGGCAAGCTGATGCCCTACCTGTTCGAAGCCCGCAAGCGCGGCGTACTCTTCGACGTCGGCCATGGCGGCGCGGCGTTCGAGTTCCGGCAAGCCGTGCCCGCCGTGCAACAGGGCTTCCCGCCCGACACCATCTCCACTGACGTTCACTCCGGCAGCCTCAACTCCGGCATGAAAGACCAACTCAACGTCATGTCGAAGTTCCTCAACATGGGCATGACGCTCGACGACATCATCTACCGCTCCACCTGGAATCCGGCGCGCGTGATCCATCGCGAACAGATTGGGCATCTGTCCGTAGGCGCCATCGCCGACATCGCCGTGCTGCGCGTCGAAAAGGGCCAGTTCGCCTTTGTCGATTCGTTCGGCGCGCGCATGGATGGCTCGCAGAAGCTGGTCAACGAACTCACCGTCGCTTCCGGTCTGGTCGTCTACGATCTCAACGGCCGCACCCGCGAGCGATGGGAGAAACTCGGTAAGTACGAAGCACTTGGCGAACCCTGGTGGGATGGCACGCGCGGCAGCAGCCGTGCTTTGCCGCTCACCAACACTCCGCCCTCCGCGCAGTACTCGCCGCTGAAGCAGATCAATCGCTCGAACGCGGCGCAGCTCGCCAAGGCCTGGCAGTTCGATTCCGGCGACGAGTACAAAGGCTCCGAGATGCAGTGCCGGCCGATTGTGATCGACGGAGTTCTCTACGGAACGACGCCTA
>JBDTVQ010000347.1:0-7543 GCA_040007195.1 Acidobacteriota bacterium
GCGCGACTTCGGCAACCAGTTGAATCTGTTCGACTTATAGCCGGACACCAGTGATGTCGGGGGATTGGCTGCCATTGCGCTCGCCTTACTCCTGTTACAAGCGATCTATCTGGGAATGATCGCGCTCTCAGCATACGCAACCTATC
The DNA here is from genome assembly GCA_040007195.1 of Acidobacteriota bacterium. Lineage (GTDB taxonomy): Bacteria > Acidobacteriota > Terriglobia > Bryobacterales > Bryobacteraceae > JAFLBB01. The sequence goes on from JBDTVQ010000347.1 coordinate 147, forward strand.
GCTACCTGATTTACATTCCCGTATTGATGCAAGGTCTCAATATCAATCTTGTAACCTTGCTGCTGATTGTGGCGCCGCCCGCTGCGGGGGCAACCACAACATTCTTCCTCTTCAAGCCGCTGCTAGTACGAAAGCCGAAACAGCCGGAGGTTTTGGAACTAGACGAGTCGGTATCGCCCACGCTTTATGCGTTCGTTAGGCGGTTGTGCAAGGTTCTAGGCGCGCCAATGCCGTCTCGGATTGAGATCGACTTACAAGCAAACGCTTCGGCACGGTTACGAAAGGGCTGGGTCAGCCTCATTACAAGCGACCTTTCACTACGGATCGGGCTGCCGTTGGCAGCGGGACTGACGGTGAGGCAGTTTGCCGGTGTATTAGCACATGAGTTTGGCCATTTTACCCAACGCGCCGGGATGAGGTTGTATTTCCTTGTCGAGTCGATCCGCTACTGGTTCGCGCGCGTGGCCTATGAGCGCGACCAGTGGGATGAGGCCTTGGAAGAATGGAAGCGGGATGGCGGCTGGAGAACGAAGATCATTCTTGGTGTGGCTTCAGGCACGGTATATGTGAGCCGGGCAGTGTTGCGGGGCCTTTTCCATGCCGGGAACTGGATCAGCGCCTGGTTCAGTCGGCAGATGGAATTTGACGCCGATCGAAACCAGGCGGCGCTGGTGGGAGCCGACACGGTCGGAGACGTTCTGGTGCGGATTACCGAATTGAGCGGTTCTACGCAGTCCGCGTGGGAGACAGTTGAGCGGGGGTGGGGAAAGCGGCGGTTGGCTGATGACTTCGCGGAAGTGGTGCGATATCGCGATGCGCAGTGGTCGGATGAGGGAAAGCAGGACCTTTCGCACTCAGTGTTCGCAGAAGTTACCGAGCGCGGATCCACACACCCGTCGGCCCGCGACCGTGTGGAGAATGTGCGGGGCATGGAGGGGATTGTTCCAGAGTCCGCAATCCACATCGCCGAATTGCCAGCGGAGGTGTTGTTCGATGATTTCGCGTCTGTTTGCCGGCGGGCAACGCAGACCCAATATCGGATGACGGTGGGTGAGAAGTTAGAGGAGGCGGTGGTGCTTACCGCGACGGATTTCATCGAGGAGCGTAGGCACGACGACCGCCGCTCGGAGGCGCTCGCGTCGACTTTTCATGGGCTCACAATGCCTTCGCGATGGTTCCGCCTTGCTGCTGGTTCATTGGACGGCGAGAAGATCACTGTCTATCTGACGGATGAGGACCAATCCGCGCAGTATTGGAAGCTCCTTGAAGAGTCGGTCAACCGGAACTCGGGATTGGAGTTTGTCCGCGCGGGCGGGAAGATTGACGCTCATTCCTTCTGGCTTTCGAGCGCAGATAAGAACGATGTTGAGGTGGAGGCGGCCCAGTCGCGGACAGCGCTGGCCAAGGAAACGGAAAGGCTCCGTTCGCACTATAAGGACTACGTATACCTAATTTCGCAAGAGCCCGGCGAGTTGCGCGAGGCGTACGCGGCAATAAGTGAGGCTCAGGATAGGCTGCTCGAATTGCGCTTCGACTGGGTGGCGGCCGGGGTGATGCAGCGGAATTCGCCGCACCTTCCCGAAGGCGGAGTGAACATCATCGCGGAGATGGAGCAGCGCGTGACCAAACGCTGCGTCAATATCCTGGATTATCTGTCCAGAGTTCCGTTCCCGGCGCTGGATAGCGTTGAACCTCACGACACGCTTCAAGCGTATGTGCTGGGCGGGGCGGATGCGTCCGCGATGGCTGCCGCGGAATTGGGGGAGCGAATCCTGGCGCGCGCGGACATGGCCGCCGAATTATTCCTGGCGGAACTTTGCGCGCGATCTCGAGATGAACGCGCGGCGTCTTCCGCTACCGCGCCACCAGCTCTTCCCTCAGGCCGAGCTGTTTGAGGCTGCGGTCGATCCACTGGCGGGTGAGTTTTTCCTGCAGGCCGTTTTGGCCGAGGCGTTCGTTGAGGCAGCTAAAGTCGACTTCGTCGAGCGGCTGGTCCTGATTGAAGCAGGAGAAGACGACGCGTTCCTTGCCGGTGATCGGGTCCTTATGCTTCTGCAGGCACTGGGCGCAGATCTCTTTCATCATGCACTGCATCGGCGAGTTGATGGACGCAATGGCGACGTGGGTTTCGGGCAGCAGGTCCTTGAGAACCGTGTGGCGGGCCTGGCCGACGGCGGCCATCATGCGATCAGAGCCGATGGCGATGAGGCGCTGTACTTCTTGCAGGCGGATGGGCGCGTTCACTTCGTTGCCGTACCACTTGATGGCTTCGACGATGTTGCCGACGAAGCCGCGGTCGCCGGGGCGAGAGCGGTCGAAGCCGGGAGCCTCGTCGCAGCACCAGACGATGCAGTCGGCGGCGCGTTCGATCTCGTCGATCTTGTAGCGGTCGATCATCTTCTTGTAACCGGCGAAGTAGATGACGCGCGAACCGTGGGCGCGCAGTGTTTGGCCGATGGAAAAGAGCACGGCGTTGCCGAGGCCGCCGCCGACGAGCATGACGGTTTCGCCCGCGGGCGTTTCGGTGGGCGTGCCGGTGGGTCCCATCAGGACGACCGGTTCGCCAGGTTCGAGCATGGCGCAGAGGTCGGAGGAGCCGCCCATTTCCAGGACGATGGTGGAGAGCAAACCCTTTTCGCGATCCACTTGCGCGCCGGTGAGGGCGAGGCCCTCCATGGCGAGAAGCGTTCCGTCTACCTGCTTCGCGCTGGTCTCGAAATTCTGCAGGCGATAGAACTGGCCGGGCTGGAAGGCGCGCGCGGCGATGGGCGCTTCGACGACGACTTCAATGATGTTGGGTGTGAGGCGGATGACTTCCTTCACGCGCGGGCGCAGGTCATTGTTGAGTTGGCTGAGAAGCTCGGCGGGCGCGGGGCCTGCAGGCGGGCGCGAGCGGAGTCGGCGGTCGACAATGGGGGCGCCTGCTTTGGCGCTGGCCATGGCCTTCACAACGTTGCCGGCGAAGGAGGGGTGCAGGTCGCCGAAGAAGGAGATGGCGCGGCCGTCCGGTAGGACAGAGGTGAGCACGCCGGGTTTTGAGGGCTTGGTGTTCTTCTCCGGCTTCAGCGCGGTGCCGTCTTCATCGAGGGCCTGGAAGTATTTGCCGTCGAGGGTGAACGAATTGGGATCTTCCCGCTGGGCGACGGTGTTGGGCTGCGTTCCCGCGGCAACGAGGATGGAACGAGCGGCGAGTGTGACCTTCTCACCGGTGGAGCGGAGCTTGCCGGCGGCATCGTCCCAGGACTGCTTTTCACAGGTGAGCGAGGCGGCGTGTCCAAAGCGGTCGACGCCGATGCCCGCGGGCGAGAGGCATTCGCTGAACCAGATGCCTTCTTCGAGGGCGAGCTTCACTTCCTCGTGATTGAGCGTGTAGCTGGGCGAGTCGATCAAGCGGCGGCGATAGGCGATGGTGACGCCGCCCCAGGAGTGGAGCAGCGGCAGATAGTTCGGCTCGCGGCCTTCGGCGCGGGCGCGCGTGTCTTCGTCGTGCAGCAGATGAGCGTGCTTGAGGAACTCGTCGGCGGCCTCGCGGTCCTCTTCGTTCCAGTAGCGGCGGACCTCTTCTTCACCGCGTTCGCGCACGAGCACGTCGTAGCGCGTGGCGAACTTCTTCACCTGGCGCGGATAGTACGCAAGCGATTCGGTGGCGGTGTCGATGGCGGTGAGGCCGCCGCCGATAACCACCACAGGCATGCGCATTTGGAGGTTCGTGATGGAGGCGGTCTTAGCGGCTCCGGTGAGCTGCAGCGCCATGAGGAAGTCCGATGCCTGGCGGACGCCGCGGGCGAGGCCGTTTTCCATGTCGATGAACGTGGGACGGCCGGCGCCGGCGCAGAGGGCGATGTGATCGAAGCCGAGCTCGAAGGCGGACTCGGCGGTGAGCGTGCCACCGAAGCGCACGCCGCCGAACATAGAGAACGCGGCGCGGCGTTCGAGCAGCAGGCGGATGATCTTGAGGAAGTTCTTGTCCCAACGGACGGTGATGCCGTACTCGGCCACGCCGCCGAAGCCTGCCATCACGCGGTCGTCGAGATCCTCATTGAGCTGATCGATGCTGTAAATGGGCTCGAACGGGACACGCCGGCCGAGGCTATCGACGCCGGAGATATGCGCGGGCAGGGGCTCGATCTTCAGGCCGTCGACGGCGGCAACGGTGTGGCCTTCCTGCAGGAGTTGGTGGGTGAGCGTGTAGCCTGCCGGGCCGAGGCCGACGATGAGTACCTTGTAGCCGGAGGTGGCGGCGGGCATCCAATGCTCGAAATTCAATGGGTTCCAGCGTGTGAGCAGCGAGTAGATTTCGAAGCCCCACGGGAGCTCCAGAACATTTTTGAGCGTTCGCGTTTCGGCCTGCGGAATGTTGACGGGCTCCTGCTTCTGGAAGATGCAGGCCTTCATGCAGTCGTTGCAGATACGATGGCCGGTGCCGGCGGCGAGGGGGTTGTCGATGGTGATGATGGCGGCGGCGCCGAGCGGCTGGCCGTGGATCATCGCCTCATGCATCTCCGAGATTTTTTCGTCGAGCGGGCAGCCGTTGAGGGTGACGCCGAAGACGCTTTGCTTGAACTCGCCGGTCTTTTCCTTGAGGCCGGTGCGGCAGGAATCCTTCGCCTGGTTGTGGCAGTGGATGCAGTAGTTGGCCTCGTCGAGAGCGCCGGTGGTGGAGGTGCCGTGGTCGGTAAGGTGGAAGGCCTCGCGGCGGCGCCACTCATGTTCGGGAAGCTGGATCTTGTCCATCTTGCCCGCGACGGCGGGCATGGTAAGCGTTTCGATCGGGACGAGGTGGAACGGGTCGATCTTCTCTGGCTTCTTGAACAGGACGCCCTGCTTGTGTTCGTGCTTGCCCGCGCCGGTGAGCGACGACCAGGCGGCATACTGGGCGGCTGCGGCGAGTTCGGCGGAGTGGGCCGGTTCGTCGCCGAGCCAGCGGTCGACGGCGCGTGCGTAGGAGAGTTCGGTGATGGGTTCGCCAAGAAGCCGTTCGAGCGTGGATTCGACGGCGTCGATGTCGATGTTCGCGGCCTCCTCCGGCTTGATGGCGAGGACGGCCTTGCTGCGCTGGACGAACTTGCGCTTCACGGCGTAGAGCGGGGCGAGGGCATTGTACTCGGCGCGCAGCGAGTTGAGCTCGGAATGGATGCCGAACAACTCGGCGAGAAAGTCCTCAAACAAAGGGCTGAGGTCGAGGATGAGCCGGGAACGGTCCTTCAGCGCCATGTCCTCGGGGTTGGCGCGGGCGGCGTCGAGGCGATCCGCCAGCGCACCGTCGGCGGCGCGAAGCCAGGCGAGAAAGGCCGTATCGAGGCGGGCCAAGCCCGGCTGGGAGTACAAGTCTTCCAGAGTGAGCTTGAATGAGAGAGCGAGTGCAGGTTGTTCGGACATGCCAGTTGAGTACATCGGACTACGCCGTGGGAACAGACAATAATCCCTGTATATTTCAGGATGGCACAAAGCGGAAGGGGGTTACTGATAGAATCGCCCGCATGCCGGTAGACATGAGGCGAAGAGAGTTGCTGGCGGCCTCTCTCCTGCTGGGAGGTTGTTCGCAACCGGAACAAAAATCGAAAGGCCCAGGGAAGGGTGCCGCCTGGAAATCCGAACTGGCCGCGCTCGAGAAGCGCATTCCCGAGGCGATGGAAGAGAGCCGGGTGCCCGGGCTTTCGATGGTGGTGATTAAAGACGCGAAAGTGGCCTGGAGCAAGTCGTTTGGGGTGAAAGACAGCGAATCCAAAGCGCCAGTCGACGAGAGCACGATGTTCGAAGCGGCGACGATGAGCAAGCCGGTGTTCGCCTATGCGGTAATGAAGCTGGTCGAAAAGGGCGTGCTTGATCTCGATACGCCGCTGACGAAGTACACGCCGGAGAAGTTCCTGAAGGGCGATCCGCGGCTGGAACAGATCACGGCGCGGCATGTGCTGTCGCATACGTCGGGTTTTCAGAATTGGCGCTCCGAAAAGGTACCGCTGAAAATTCAATCGCAGCCGGGCGAAAAGTGGTCTTATTCGGGCGAGGGTTACAGCTATCTGCAATCCGTGGTGGCGCGGTTGACGAAGCAGCTGATTGAACCGTACATGCAGGAGCATCTATTCTCGCCGTTCGGTATGGCATCGAGTGGTTACGTTTGGACCAAGGCCTTCGCTGAACGCATGGCGCGGCCTCACGATTCGATTGGGAAACCGTTGGATAACAAGAAATCGACAGTGGCCGATGTGGCCCGGTATGGGTCGTCGGGCGCGCTGCTTTCCACTCCGGCCGACTTCACGAAATTCCTGATCGAGGTGATCGATCCGAAGCCCGCCGATGCGTACCGGCTCAATGCGGCCAGTCTGAAAGAAATGCTGCGGCCGCAGATAAAGGTGGACGCGTACTTGTACGCCAGTTCGTGGGCGCTGGGGTGGCAGGTGCGGCACGCCAACTGGGGCGACGTCATCGGACATGGCGGCGACAATCTGGGGTTTCACTCGATGTGCGGGGCGTCGGTGGAGAGGAAGTCGGGTTACGTCATCATGACGAACGGCGAGAACGGGTGGCAACTGATCCAGCGCAAGCTCGCCGAGGATCTGGTTTTTCGGGTTCTGTAACTCCCGCCGAGTTGGCCTTGCGATTGCAGTCACACAGTCCAGAAAGGATGTGTGGCATGAAATATGGAGTCGCTTGGTTACTCGGAGTACCAGTCAGCTTGATTGTATTGTGGTTTGTGTTGAACCAAGTGGGGTGTTAAGTATACGAAAGGCCGGGTAAAAAAGTGCCGAAGGGCACGGCTTACCGGGCGCTCCGGAAGGTGAGGTTGATGCGGAGCGGTCCAAGTTGGGGATGCTCCGCGGGCTTGAGCGGCATCACGCCGTGGTAACGGAGGCGGTCGGGGCCTCCCCACACGACGACATCGCCGTGCGTAAGTCGAATACGTCGCGTTTTGTCTTTGCGGTCGAGTCCGCCGAAGAGAAAGATGGCTGGAATGCCGAGGGAAACGGAAACGATGGGCTGTGAGAAATCCTCTTCGTCGGCATCGCGATGGAGCGAGAGCTTGGCACCGGGTTCGTAGCGATTGATGAGGCAGGCGTCGGGTTGGAAGGCGGGGAAGCCTGCTTCGCGCGCGGCGCTCAATGCGAGTGCGAGGAACGATTCGGGCATTGCGGGCCAGGGTTGGCCGCTAAGGGGGTCGGTAGGCGAGTAGCGGTAACCGGTGCGATCCGATACCCAGCCCAGCGGTCCGCAGTTTGTCATCGCGACCGACATGCGGTAGCCACCGGGCGTGATCAGGTGGCGGAACGGCGATTGCGCATCGATGGCTTCGACGCCTGCAAGGAGCGCAGAGGCGCAGGTCGCGGCGAACTGGCGGAGCACGCAGGCGCCTTCGGCGAGTGCTTCGCGCGCGGGTTCGGGCGGGTCGGCCGGTGCGA
>JBDTVQ010000348.1:0-7515 GCA_040007195.1 Acidobacteriota bacterium
TGGCACGCAAAAGCTTGTCAACGAACTCACCATCGCTTCCGGTCTCGTTGTCTACGATCTGAACGGCCGTACGCGCGAGCGATGGGACAAACTCGGCAAGTACGAGGCTCTTGGCGAACCGTGGTGGGATGGCACGCGAGGGAGCAGCCGTGCTTTGCCGCTCACCAACACGCCGCCCGCCGCGCAGTACTCGCCGCTCAAACAGATCAATCGCTCGAACGTGGCGCAGCTCGCGAAGGCGTGGCAGTTCGATTCCGGCGACGAGTACAAAGGCTCGGAAATGCAATGCCGGCCCATCGTGATTGACGGCATTCTCTATGGCACGACACCCAAGCTGCGCGTCATCGCGCTCGATGCCGCCACCGGCAAGCTGCTGTGGAGCTTCGATCCCTTTTTCGGCAAACCAGTCTCGGGCAAGCAGCGCAACCGGGGCCTCATGCATTGGCGCGACCGGATTTACGTAGGCGCGGGCACCGACATGTTCGCGCTTGATCGTAAGACCGGCAAGCTCATCGACGAGTTTGGCGTGAACGGCCGCATCGATCTGCGCCAAAATCTCGGGCGCGATCCCGAGACGCAGCGCCTCACCAACACCACGCCCGGCGCCGTCTACAAGGACCTCATCATCCTCGGCTTCCTCACAAGTGAAGCGCTGCCTTCCTCGCCCGGCGACATTCGCGCCTACGATGCCCGCACCGGAGCTCTGCGCTGGAGCTTCCACACGATTCCCCATCCCGGCGAGCCCGGCTATGAGACCTGGCCCGCCGATGGCTGGAAGACTTTGGGCGGCGCGAATTCATGGCCCGGCATGGCGCTCGACGAACAGCGCGGCCTCGTCTTCGTGCCCACCGGATCGGCGGCGTTCGACTTCTACGGAGGCAACCGCCATGGCGACAACCTCTACGCAAACAGCCTGATCGCGCTCAACGCCGAGACCGGCAAGCATGTCTGGCACTTCCAGTTCGTCAAGCATGACGTGTGGGACCGCGACCTGCCCACCGCGCCCGTGCTCGTCACGGTGAAGCGCGATGGCAAGTCGATCGACGCCGTTGCCCAGTGCACTAAATCTGGTCTCGTCTTCGTCTTCAACCGCGAAACAGGGGAATCTTTGTTCCCGCTCGAAACCGTGAAAGTGCCGCCTTCGCCCGCTGACGGGGAACTCCTCTCCACCACCCAAGTGCTGCCGCTTAAGCCCGCGCCGTTCGCGCGCCAACAAGTGACCGAAGACATCCTGACGCAGCGCACGCCTGAGGCCCACGCCGAGGCGCTCAAGCGATTCCGCGCCACGCGCACCGGCCCGCAGTTCACACCGCCCAGCTTCGAAGGCACCTTCGTGTTTCCCGGCTTCGATGGCGGAGCGGAGTGGGGCGGGCAGGCATACGACCCCGAAACGGGAATGCTGTACATCAACTCGAACGAGATGGCCTGGATTCTCCGGCTGATTCCGCAAGGCGATGGCGCACGCAAGTCCACAGCCTCGCAGCTCTACACGCGCAACTGCTCCGGCTGCCATCGCGAGGATCGCAAGGGCACGCCTCCCGAGTTCCCCGCCCTGCTGAACCTGGAGGGCAAGAACGTGGAAGAGGTCATCCGCAAAGGTGCCGGCCGCATGCCGGGCTTCGCATTCCTCGGTGACGACGGTGTGCGCGCGCTCTCTGCTTTCTTGCGGACCGGCGACAACAAAGAAGTGGAACTGCCCGCCGCGCGGACTTCAAACTCCGTTCAGTTGAAGTACCGCACCGATGGCTATAACAAGTTCCTCGATAGCGAGGGCTATCCCGCGATCGCACCGCCCTGGGGCACGTTGAACGCGTTGAATGTCAGCACAGGCGAGTACGCATGGAAGATCCCATTTGGTGAGTTTCCCGAGCTTGCCGCCAAGGGCATGACGAAGACCGGCACGGAGAACTACGGCGGGGCCGTCGCAACGGCGGGCGGACTGCTCTTTATCGGTGCGACCAATCATGACCGCAAGTTCCATGTATTCGACAAGGTCACCGGCGAACTGTTGTGGGAGACCACCCTGCCCGCGGCAGGCAATGCAACGCCGGTCGTCTATGAAGTGAACGGGAAGCAGTACGTGGCCGTCGCGGCCGGCGGCGGCAAGAGCGGCACGCCCTCGGGCGGAAGCTATGTAGCGTTCGCGTTGCCTTAGTGGCCGGGCTTCAGCGGCTCAACTTCAAGACCCAGGCCGGCTGCGTTCTTAACGCTTCCGGCAAATCGGGCATATCGACCGTAATGCCGCCTTTGGCTTTCGCAAACTTCAATGGCCCCGCGCCACCGAACAGCGTGACGGACTTCACTCCGTCCAACTCCTTCACTGAGAACTTGCGTCCGGGCCATCGCGGCAAGATCGCGAACACGTCGTTACTTTTGGACGTGAAGAACGCTTCAATGGATGCCTTGCCGTCCGGCTGTTCCATGGTGAGCTGTGTCACATCGTACGGAGTCGAATACTCCTTGTCGTACTCCACCTTCGGCTGCTCGCCCGTGCTCCATTGACGAGTCGACTTCCAAGGCTTGGTGCCGTAAATCGCCTCGCCATTCACCTTGAGCCAGTCGCCGATCTGAATCAGCCGCTCCTCCATGATCACCGGGATCGTGCCGTCGGCGCCGGGCCCGATGTCGAGCAGAAGGTTGCCGCCACGGCTCACCAGGTCGACAAACATGATCACCAGTTCGCGGCCCGTGTGATAGTGCTCCAGACGTTCGGCGCGGTTATAGCCGTAGCTGAAACCCATGCCGCGGCTCTCCTCCCACGGGTGATCCATGCCGCTCATGCCGGGCGTGTATTCGGTGGTCCAGTAGCCGCCGTGCTTGTGGCGGGAATCCTTGCCCCAGCGGTCGTTGATGACGACCTCGCTCTTAACGGGCGACTCGTTGAATAGCCATGCCAGCAGTTCGGGACTCTTCCACTCGGTCGAAGGCAGGTCCCACTCGCCGTCGGCGAAGATGATCGACGGCTTGTAGCGGGTGACCAGATCCTTGAACTGCGGCGTCATGTGTTCGCGAATGTAGCGAGGCTTGTCGCTGAGCCACACAGGGTTGTACCACTCGTAGAGCGAATAGTAGAAGCCCATCTTCAAACCCTTGCGCCGCACGGCATCGGTGAGGTCGCCCAGCACGTCGCGCTCGGGTCCGGTCTCCACGGCATTCCACGGGCGGCCCCAGGTGGCGGAGGCTTCCCTGCTCGGCCAAAGCGCAAAGCCTTCGTGATGCTTCGACGTGAGCGCTACATACTTTGCGCCTGATCGTTGAAACACATCGGCCCAATGATCGGGATCGAACAACTCGGCGCGAAATTGTTGGGCGAAGTCCTGGTATTGAAAATCTTCGCCGTACTGCTTCTGGTGATAGGCCCATGTGCCTGTCTGAATGGCATTCGCTTTCGGATCGTTCCTGCCCTTCGTCATGGCATTCCAATACCACTCGGCGTAGGCTAGCTTTCCGGGAATGACGGGAGCGTATGCCGGCACTGAGTAGACGCCCCAATGGATGAAGATGCCGAACTTTGCGTCGGTGAACCATGCCGGCGTTGGCCGCTTGTCGATTGAGTCCCACGTAGGCTGGTAGGTTTGCGCACTCAACGTCATGGCGGTGGCGAGAACGTAAAGGGTCTTCACTCTCCCAGCACCTCGGCGTAACGTTCCTGAGAGCGCGGCTGCAGAGCGGGATTCTTTTTGAGCAGCCGGACGCAGGTGTTCCACCTCAAGATCGCATCGTCGTTTTCGGGCGGGCGCAGCGATTCGGCGCGCTCGTACCAGTGCATAGCGGCGTCGAGTTCCTCGTAGGCTTTGTGGTTCGCCCCGGGAATATGTTTGTGCATGAGCACCTTCGCGGAGCGTTCGCAGACGATGCCGGAACAGTAGGCGCGCTGGTATTCGGTGTTCAGACGCGGAATGAGTTCACGCGCCTCGCTGGCCACAGCCCCCGCGCCAAACTGGTCCGTGATGGTCAGGATCAACATCACGAGCGCGTTCTGGTTATCCGGATCGATGCGCAGGATATCCTCGCAGATGCTCTGCGCCTCCGCCGGCTCGTTGAGTAACCGGTAACGCTCCACCTTTTGCAGCGCCTCCGGTATGGCGTCTGCGGAAATCGGCTTGAGCTCGAAGTTCATGGAGCTACCTCGCTTCTACCTGGAGTCGTTGCCGCCTCGAAATACGCGGAACAGCCGCGCCAGCGGATCGTAGAACTCATCCACAATACGCTCTTTGAGCGGGATGATGGCGTTGTCGGTAATCGTGATTCCTTCCGGACAGACCTTGGTGCAGCACTTGGTGATGTTGCAGAAGCCCGCGCCGTGCTCGCCGCGCAGGTCGTCGAGGCGGTTCGCCGTATCGAGGGGGTGCATCTCCAGCGCGGCGGCGTAGGTCATGAACCGCGGTCCGATGAACTTATCGTGCAGCGAGTGTTCGCGCAAGACGTGGCACACGTCCTGGCAGAGAAAGCACTCGATGCACTTGCGAAACTCCTGCACGCGCTCGACGTCTTCCTGTTCGATGCGCCAGGTTCCGTCGGGGAAGTCCGGCTTGCGCGGCTGGAACTTCTTGATCTTCTTCTTCACCGCGAAGTTCCACGATACGTCGGTGACGAGATCGCGAATCAGCGGGAAGGCTTTCATCGGCTGCACGGTGACGGGCTCGTCGAGCGGAATGCTGTTCAGGCGCGTCATGCACATCAATTTCGGCATGCCGTTGATTTCGGCTGAGCACGACCCACACTTACCGGCCTTGCAATTCCAGCGCACGGCAAGATCGGGAGCGTGTTCGGCCTGAATCTGGTGAATCGCATCGAGGACGACCATGCCCGAGCTGATCTGCGCCGGATAGTCGACATACTGGCCGGAGGTCCGGTCGCCGCGCCAAATACGAAAGGTAGCGGTGTCGCTCATTTCATCTCCTCAATGACGCTCTTCTGTTCGTCACTCATCAGCGGCAGCGGTTCGCGGACGACGTGCATCTGGCCGTCCGGCGTTTTACGGATGATGGTGTTGAACGTGGCGTAGGACGGGTCTTTATCGGGGAAGTCGTCACGGAAATGGCCTCCGCGGCTTTCCTTGCGCTCCAACGCGGCACGCGCGATCGCTTCGGACACGGTCAACAGATGGCGCAAGTCGAGAGCGGTGTGCCAACCGGGATTGTATTCGCGGTTGCCTTCGACGGAAACCTTGGCGGCGCGATCCCAAAAGCCGCGCAGTTTCTCCACGGCATCCTGCATCTCCGATTCGCGCCGCACGATGCCGACCTGGTCTTGCATCATATTCTGCAGATCACTCTGCACGGCGTAGGCGTTCTCGGAAGTTTTGCGCTCGAAGGGCTCGAGCGCATCGGCCGCGGCGCGAGCGACTTCGCCGGCGTGGATGGCGCCGGAGCCATGCTGCTTGGCGAACTCGGCCGCATGCTTCCCCGCGCGCTGGCCGAAGACGAGCAGATCCGAGAGCGAATTTCCGCCGAGGCGGTTCGCGCCATGCAGGCCGGCGGCGCACTCGCCAGCAGCAAATAGACCAGGAACATCCGTCATCTGCGTGTCGGCATTCACGCGCACGCCACCCATCATGTAGTGCGTGGTGGGCCCGACTTCCATCGGCTCGGCGGTGATGTCGATATCGGCGAGCTGCTTGAACTGGTGGTACATGCTGGGCAGCTTTTTCTTGATGTGCTCGGAGGCGTTAGGAAGCTTCTCCTTGATCCACGAGATGTCGAGGAACACGCCGCCGTGCGGTGAGCCGCGGCCATCGCGCACTTCGCGCATGATGCAGCGGGCAACGTGATCGCGCGTGAGCAGTTCCGGCGGACGGCGGGCGTCTTTATCGCCTTGCGTGTAGCGCCAGCCCTCCTCTTCGTTGTCGGCCGTTTGCGAGACGTAGTTGGCGGGGATATCGCCGAACATGAATCGCTTGCCCTCGCTGTTGCGCAGTACGCCACCTTCGCCGCGCACGCCTTCGGTGACGAGGATGCCTCGCACGCTGGGCGGCCAAACCATGCCCGTGGGATGGAACTGCACGAACTCCATGTCCATCAGCGCGGCACCGGCCTGGTAGGCGAGCGACTGTCCATCGCCGGTGTACTCCCAACTGTTGCTCGTGATGCGAAAGGCGCGGCCGATGCCTCCGGTGGCCAGCACCAGCGCTTTGCAATGGAAGATTTTGAAGCGGCCCTTTTCGCGCTCGTAGGTGAATGCGCCGACAACGCGGTCGCCGTCCTTGAGCAGCGTGATGACGGTGCATTCCATGTGCACGTCGATGCCTTGGTGAATGCCGTGATCCTGAAGGGTACGGATCATCTCAAGACCGGTCCGGTCGCCCACGTGGGCAAGGCGCGGATAGCGATGCCCGCCGAAGTTGCGCTGCAGAATTCGGCCGTCTTTGGTGCGGTCGAACAGCGCGCCCCAAGCCTCCAATTCGCGAACGCGATCGGGTGCTTCCTTCGCGTGGAGTTCGGCCATGCGCGGATTATTCAGATACTGGCCGCCACGCATTGTGTCGGCGAAGTGGACGCGCCAGCTATCACGGTCGTCAACGTTGGCCATCGCGGCGGCGATGCCGCCTTCGGCCATTACGGTGTGCGCTTTGCCGAGCAGCGATTTGGTTACGAGCCCAACCGAGACACCGGACGCGGCGGCCTCGATGGCGGCGCGAAGTCCCGCGCCTCCGGCTCCAATCACAAGCACATCGTGCTCGTGCGTTTCGAAATTCGCCATGTTAGAAGATTCTCCAATCGGACCAAATACCCATTGAGCACATGCGCACGTAGAGGTCGGAGAATCCGACGGAGAACAGGCTGAGCCAGGCCCATCTCATGTGATTGCGGTTGAGGCAGCTTGCGCCTTCGTAGAGTTTTTTGCAGGCGGGAGAGCCCGAGAGATTGTCGATGCGCCCGCCGATCAAGTGCCGCAGCGAGTGACAGCCGAAGGCGTATGAAGAGAGCAGGCCGACGTTGGCAGTGAGCACCAGAGAGCCGAGGCCGATGCCGAGGTGCTCTTTGCCGTCGGCGCCGGCGAACCAAAATGCGCGGTAGGCATCGTAGCTGAGCACGACGATGAACATCAGGGCCAAATAAAGAAAGTAGCGGTGGATGTTTTGGAAGATGAGCGGGAACGATGCCTCGCCGCGATAGCCGTTGCGCGGTTCGCCGACGGCGCAGGAAGGCGGGTCGGCCCAGAAGGCTTTGTAGTATGCGCCGCGATAGTAGTAGCAGGTGAAGCGGAATCCGCCGGGGGCCCACAGGATGAGGAGGGCAGCCGAGAAGGGCATGAAAGCAGGCCACCACGAGGGTTTGCCGCCGAACCAGGCGTGGTTGGGATCGCCAAACAGTTCGGGCGAATAGAAGGGCGAGAGGTACTCACCGAAACGGTAATGTTCGCCCTGGAAAGCGGCCCATGTCGAGTAGACGATGAAGGTGCTGAATCCCAGGAAGATCAGGAGCGGTTGTACCCACCAGCGGTCTCGGCGGGTGGTTTGACCGAAGCCGCTAGGCGTAACAGGGACGTCGATGGCTGGCATGTGTTGAGTGA
>JBDTVQ010000349.1:0-7514 GCA_040007195.1 Acidobacteriota bacterium
TTGAACAACTGAACGACATACTGCCCATCAACACGGCCCCGCTGAAGTTACCATTCACTACGACTTTCATCCGCTGTGCTCATACAGCCTGCCAGTGATCAGGCAGTACGATTTTCACGACGAGATCCACTATGTCGTGCGGCTGGCCGATGGCAGGCCGTTGGCGGTGCCGGCCTGGATGACTCGCCCTGAGGCCGCCGGCACGAGCATCGTCTCCACCGCGCGCTTGCCGGTTCGGGTGCTGCTGGAACTGCGCCGCGTCACCGAGGCATGTCTGTCTTCGCGCATTCACAATGTGCATGAGGAGGACGACAATGCCGCAGTTCCGGGCAGAACACCAACGGCAACTTTTCGAAGAACCGCCAGCCGCTCCCGACGTACGTCTTCCGCTGGACGTGCAAGAGCGGCTACGCCACGCTCTGGTGCAGTGGATGCAGGCGCTGGCCAAGACGATCCGCGCGGAGGAGGCCGGCGATGAACAAGATCACCGCTGACCACTTGGCCCGGCGGGCCTGTATCTACATCCGCCAATCCACGCCCGATCAAGTGCGGCACAATCTGGAAAGCCAACGTCGCCAGTATGGCCTTGTCGATCGTGCCCACGCGTTGGGTTGGCGAGACGTCGACGTCATCGATGACGATCTCGGAGTCTCGGGGTCCGGAACACGCCGTCCCGGCTTTGAACGCTTGTTGCGCGCGTTGTGCGACGGGCAGGTTGGCGCCGTCTTCAGCATTGAGGCGTCGCGTCTGGCGCGTAACGGCCGCGACTGGCACACCCTGCTGGAATTTTGCAGTGTCGTCGGCGCGCTGCTGATCGACGCGGAAACCGCGTATGACCCCAGGCTCACGAACGATCGCTTGCTGCTGGGCATGAAGGGCACGATCAGCGAAATGGAAGTTGCGAGCTTCCGCGAACGCGCGCACGCGGCGTTGCGGCAGAAAGCCGAGCGGGGCGCGTTGGTCCAGCGAGTGGCGATCGGATACGTCAAGGGATCGGATGACCGTATCGAGAAAGATCCGGATGCCAGAATCGGTTCCACCATCCATCTGATCTTTCGGAAGTTCGCGGAGTTGGGCAGCGTGCGTCAAGTGTTTTTCTGGCTGGATCGGCAGCAGATTCAGTTGCCGATTGCGCGCGGACCGGAAGCGGTGCGCGAAATCGTCTGGCAGCCTGCTCGATACCACGCGGTACTCAGCGTGTTGCAGAATCCGGTCTACGCGGGAATCTACGCGTATGGGCGGAGCAAGACGATGGTGCGGCTGGAAGACGGGCAGAAGCTGGTCCGCCGCCAGAGGCAGCGCCGGCGCGAGGACTGGGCGGTGTTGATCAGGGATCATCATGAGGGGTACATTGACTGGGATACCTATCAGAGCAATCAGACGATGATTGCAAACAATGACAATGCGAGAGGCGCCGCGGTGCGGGGATCAGTCAAACACGGCGAGGCCTTGCTCGCGGGACTGCTGCGCTGCGGCCATTGTGGCGCCAAGCTGTTGGCCCAGTACCCCTCTCCCCGCGTGATTCGCTATCAATGCTCGGGCTATCTCCTCAATCGAGATCGCGCGTGTTGCGTAATGTTCGGCGGACTTCGTGCTGATTGCCTCGTGTCGGAGCAACTGCTGCAGTGCCTGACGCCGTTTGGCACAGACTCGGCCATCGAAGCGATCGAGTCCTTGCAAGGCGTGAGCGAGGAGCGGATTCAGCAGAAGGCTCTGGCTTTAGAACACGCGCGCTACGAAGTGATACGCGCCCGGCGCCAGTATGACGCGGTGGATCCGGCGAATCGCCTCGTTGCGGCTGAACTCGAACGCCGATGGAACCAGGCGCTGACCACGGAGGTGCAGTTTGAAGCAGAGCTTGCAGCCTTGCAGCAAAACTGCGAGCGCCCTCTCAGTGATGCACAGAAGCGGGAAATTTTGGCCTTCGCGCGGGACCTCCCGGGACTATGGGACGATCTTCGCAGTTCGCCGGAGCACAAGAAACGTCTCCTTCGGATCGCTCTGAAAGAGATCGTGGCCACGTCGGAAGGAGAGACCATACGCCTCGTGTTGCATTGGGAGGGCGGAGATCACACCCAGGTTGAGTTCCCGAAGATTCGCAGCGGCCGGCATCGATATGTGACCGAGGACGACCTCGTGGAGATCGTTTGCAAGCTGGCGCGGATCGAACCAGACGCGCGCATCGCCTCGATCCTGAACCGGAATCGACGGCATACAGCACACGGGCAAAGTTGGACGGCGAAGCGAATCTGCTCATTGCGCAACAACCATGCGATTCCCGTCTACCGTGAGGGAGAACGACAGGCCCGCGACGAGATGTCCGTCAGCGAGGTAGCTGTAGTCCTCGGCGTCACGCTGACAACCGTGCTGCGGCTGATTCAGCAGAAACAACTGCCGGCGACGCAGCCCTGCGTGGGCGCACCCTGGATCTTGCGCAGAGTGGATGTTGAGCAATGCCTGGCCGAACGGAATCAACCAATGACACCGCCCACGGCCAATTCAGACCAATTGACCCTTGAAATTGCATAGCATCTAAAGGAGTGCACCATGTCGAGCTCTCGAAGAACAGTTCCACTTGCCACCGGCAGCGATAGACGTCGGCAATCGTAAGTGCTGGAACGTGGAAGTTGTTGGTCAGGAAACCGAGTCGTTTCTCTGTGACCCGGTCGTAATAACGAATGCGACGGAGGGGGTCCGAATACGCTTTCGCCGATTGCGGCGTGACCAACACGACGGTTTGGTCGGACAGGATTCCGGTCTTCCGATCCGCCGGTCGCGAATAGCGACGTTGCAGTTGCAGGTTCTCTTTGGTGCGCACCACGAAGAAGGCGAGACTGAGCGTAAACCGGTACAGACGTTCGAAGTCGAGGTAGCCGCGGTCCATGACATAGAAGGAGCCGACTTCCGGATCGATGTCGTCCAGGACGTTCACATCGTGCAGTTTTCCTTCGGAAATGCGAATGAAAGTCGGGATGCTGCCATGGAGATCCAGTAGCGTATGCATTTTGACGGCGGCCTTGGCGCGGCGGAACTTCGCCCACGGGAAGAGCGACAGGCACAGATCGATCGTGGTCGAATCCAGGGCGTAGAGGCTGTGATCGAGATCCACGCCGATAGGATCGTGTGCGTGGAGAGGACGGGCGATGCGGATTAGAAAATGGGCGAAGTCGGCGAAGATGCGCCAATCGTGCGATTCGTTGGCATCGGCCAAAGTAGACTTGGGCACCTTGCCGCGGAAACCCATGTGATAGAGTTTGCCGCCCAGCGAGCGGAGGCACGCTTCGATGTCGCGCAGACTCTCACGGTAAGTCAACTGGGCGAAGGCCATTGCCAGAAACTGCTCCCAGCATGAGAGCCCCCGGAGACGACGGTCGCCGTCATAACGTGCGACGCACCGACGGAACTCGCGGTCGGGAAGGAAGCCGATCAGTTGCGAGAAGACGGTGCGGCCAGCGTTCATGGACCATTGTGGTCTGCCGCAAATCGGTCATCTCGGCTGCTCGGGCGTTCAAATCGCGGCAACGCAAAAAGGGTCGTAATGCTCTCTAGCGAAAGGGCTTGCTAATCTAGACGACAGCGTTAGCCGGACGGCAGTGTGCCATTGCAATCGGCCTCACTCAGCACGCAGAAGGAATGGACTCGATTCTTTCTCCCCATACACCCCGATTTCCAAGGCCAGGTGCAACATGACATCAGCGCTTCGGACCACTATCCGTTTTCGGCGGCGCTGGCGGAGCGCCGCGCCAGTGGTTGAACAAGCGCAGCTCTCGCGTTTAGCAAGGAAAATCAGCATCGAGGCCACAGATCCTAGGTCACAAAGCCATGGTTCACAAAGCCGCAACATGGAATCTGCTGCGGCGGTTGCCGGTGCCGAATTTCGGCACTTGCGTCGGCGGCTGACGGCGATTGCCGCACGAAGCGTTTGATTCCATGGCTCATTCATATGGTGGTCGGTTGGTTATCGGCGTGCATATCGCAGGTATCGGAACGGGAAAGATATTTCTGGAGTTGTGATGCTTATGCTACCTACTGTTTTCTTCTTGACCATGATGCAAGGCGGTTCGCCGCCGCCGCTGACCACCCCTGAAATCGTCGATCGCATGCTTCAGGCCGACAATGACAGGCACGCTGCTCTTGTCGGGTACTCAGGAGTAAGGCGCTACCGGTTCGAAAACAAGAAATCCGGCAAAAGCGCCGAGATGACGGTGCGCATGTCATGCGGCAACGATGGCATCAAGACTTTTGAGGTTGTCGAGGAGAGCGGCTCGGGCTTCGTTCGCAATCATATTATCCGCAAGATGATCGATGCGGAAGCGGAATCCAGCCATCGGCAAACGCTACGCCGTTACTCGCGGGAAATCGCCATATTTCCTCGAACGGGCCTACGGCCCGTGGCAGAATTCGAGCTTTGTACGAGTGGTGCGTATTCCGTTCAGAGCACCAGTAAGCCAGATGGATGATAAGGCGACTTCTCGTCCATCTGATGCGGTGTAGACTGGTACAGACTTGGATCATGAAGCCAGCGACGGCGCGATTAGGCTGGCCGACTGGTCGGCCTAAGACAGGCGAGCATGTTTGGGGAACGCCGAAAGCGGCTGTAAATACAATGACTGCCAACCGGGGCCGCCGCTGCTGATTTCGTCTTAGGCCGACCAGCATCGGTCTTAAGCAGGTCAGCCCAAACATGAGTTATCCGTCTGAAAACACGAGATTCAGTTACCGCTACAGGAACAGATATGGCTCAATACATCGACGGATTCGTCTTTCCCATTCCGCGCGATCGTCTGAACGAGTACAAGTGTCTTGTCCAGGCGGTTGCAGAGATTTGGAAGGAACATGGCGCACTCGACTAATTCGAATATGTCGGTGACGATATGAATCTGGAGGGAACGCTCTCGTTCGCTGATCTTGTAGCCGCAACGGAGGATGAAACCATTGTGTTTGGGTGGGTGGTATTTGATTCTCGTGAGGCACGTGATCTGGCAAACGTGAAGGTCGCGGCTGACCCTAGGATGGCCGATTTGGTCGCTTCCTCGAATTCCGGCTTTGATGCGAAACGGATGGTGTATGGTGGGTTCCGGTCGCTCGTTCGATCGTCTGGCGCGAACGCCGGATAACCATCCGCTGCACCTTACCGGCGCAAGAGAATCGTGTAGTTTGAAGTCAGCCGGACGATGCCCCCGCAGGTGAGCGTGAGCGTGAGCGTTAGGCGGCAATTCCGTAGGCAGGTCGATATGAGCTGAACATGGTCGGTACGGGCTGTGGGATGAAGACGGTCAGGGCGCGGTGGAGCGGTAGAGTGAAGTGGGCGAGGCGTTGTTGTGGCCGCGCCCACTGACAGTTTTCCCTTAGGGCATGGGCTGCCGAAGGACGCGATCGTCACCCGTAGAGAAGACGAGATTGCCGCCATCGACGCCTACGAGGCCAGATAGCGGTACGTTGCTTGCCGCCAGGGTGGCCGTCAAATCCGTCCACTTGCCGGACCGCGGTTCCACCTTTGCAAAAACTGGCACACTCCGCTTGAGCGTTGGATTCGATACGGAACCGCTCACATACAACTCTCCATGCGCGCCATAGACAGCGCGCCTCAGCCTGAACGATTCAGGTTGTTGAACCTTTGTGCGACCGATCTCCTCGCCGGTTTCCGCCGAAAGCTCGATCCAGTCCGAGCTGCTGGCCAGATACAAAGCGATGCGATCCCCGGAATGCGCGATGCTCGCGTGTGTTGTTGGGGGCGGCCACTTCGCGAACGAACCTCGAGAGATAGTTTCTCTCAATTGAATTCCATCCTTGGAAAACGTTCGAACCATCTGATGAGGCGCATCCTCCTTGGCACCCGGAGAGCTGAAAACCCGCCCCAGGGCCCAAAGGTTGCCGTCCGGCGTTACGGTCATGTACCAAGCAATGAATGGCGTTGTGCGCACAACCTTGGTGATTTTTCCGGAGGTGTTGATCCATGCGACGAAGCCTGCTAAAGCACCATCGCTCGACCTGGCCCCGCCGGCAACCGCTGTCACCCCATCAGGCCAGATTGCTACTGGCAGTAAGCCGGAGGTGGCCGCATCCGGGATAGACACCGTGGTCTTCCACAACTTTCGGCCGGAGCGGTCAAACAAGTGGAGTGTGGGCGTCTCCACTTCGCGGACGGCAAGGAACCCATTTTCCCAGTAGCGGTTGGCATGACCAACCGAATCCTGGGTGAGTCGCACAGACTGGGTCTGCGCGAAAGCGGAGCATATGGCGCAAGACGCGATGATTGCGTGGGGCACCAACTTGTTCAGGAAACTTTTCATATCCGTACTCCTTCCTGACGTCTTCATTTTAGATTGCTAACCTGCTTGAATCACGGATTCGGGCAGGTGTCCTCGTCGCAGGTGCACCCGTTGCAGCCATCTTGCTGCACATACCATCCGGTGCCGAACGAACCACCGAGATCTTCGCGGGCGAAGTATTTGTCGTAGATGTCATCTCCACACGCTCCCGCCCCGCACCATGGGCCGGCGTTTACCGCAAAGTGCCCCGAGCAGGGAGTTCCCGCGCAGGAGAACGCGTTCAACGTAGCAAACGGCGCATTTCTCTTCAGGAAGTCCACCGTTGCCCTACCGTAGGGAAGCTTACACACCGAAACAGAAAACGATGGCAGCTTCCACCTGCTTCGAGCAAACTCTGGGTAGCGCTTGGCCCCTTCGAAGAGGTCATTGACTGCAGCCCCCCGCTCATCGAACAGCGGAAGCTGCGCGCTCGCGGCGGGTGTGGACGTGAAAGTTACTACGATCGCCACAACTGAGGTGACGTCTAGGGCTAGGGAAACGTTGAGATGTTTTTTAACGGTTCGCATGGTCCAAAACCTCGCCGCCAGTATTCTCTTCTCGCATCCGAAATTCAAGCCAAAAATGATTCAGAATTTAGCTTTTTATTCTTCTGTATTCCGTCTAACATTTCTTGGCTGTTACTAACCAACAGGTGGTGCGTTTGTGGAGCGAAGTTTCAGATAGTCTTCCGCTCCAGCGCTTTGCGCAGAGCGGCAATGAAGCCTTCCCATTCGACGATGCGGCCGATACAGTGAGGGCAGATAAGCAGATGTTCTTCCAGTTCGGCGATCCGCGAGGGGAGCGGGCCGGGCGGATGGTGTCCGGATCTTTGGCGAGTTCTTCGAGACGGCGGCCGGCGCGGCCCCAGTCTCGCGTGCGCAGGCTCAAGCGAACGGGCGGCTGCCCGTCGACGTGGCCATAGGCCCAGATCGGGCAGTCGCAGGCCGTCCAGTTCTGGCCCTTCTCGCGATGCGGGCAGGCGGCGGAGTGGCGGCGATAGAGGTCGAGGCGCTCCACGGGGACCAGTGCTCTCCGGGGAAAAAGCGTCTCACGCCGTATACGAATTCTCGTACAGGCTGAATCTTGGGCTGGAAGTGTTTGGGGAAAAGGAACTTACGATGGCTCCCCATCATGGATTTGAACTGGACGACTTCCCACAACGAGTGAGACACCTTTGTGTTCGCCTCGTCGGCTACTCACAAG
>JBDTVQ010000350.1:0-7502 GCA_040007195.1 Acidobacteriota bacterium
AGGAGCAGTTCGAACGCAGCCGCTGGTATCTGCGCGTGTTCGGAACTATGTTTTTCATTTTCGCGTTGGTGGCATTGGGAATGGCTGCGGTAGGAATCTATGCAGTGATGGCTCAGGCGGCCAACCGCCGCACTCGCGAAATCGGAGTGCGCATGGCTTTGGGGGCAGGAATGAGTTCAATTTTGAGGTTGGTGCTGGGACGCGGAATGAAGCAGCTCGCTGTCGGTCTCGCGTTGGGGCTGGCTGCGGGACTAGCCGTATGCAGGTTGATGGGTGTGATCCTGCTCGGCGTTGCGCCCAACGATCCGCTGACCTTCATCAGCGTGTCCGTCGTCCTCTGCTTGGTGGGCTTGATCGCCACCGGGGTCCCTGCACGGCGAGCCGCGCGTTTGGACCCCGTCAAAGCCCTGCGCTACGAGTAAGTGCTCAGCTCACTTCGCGTAACGTGCGGTCCACTTCGGCACGCACGGCCGCGGCAAACTTCGGGTCCAGCATCTTCTCGGCCGTGATTTCGTTGATATCGATTCTACGGCTGCGTTCACGCAATTCACGGTTGGCCTGTGCAGCAAGCAGTTGCAGTTGCTGATCGTCTAGCCCGCGAATCATGTCATCGATCGGTTCCATACTTCCTTCTCCCTTTTCCATTTTCGTGTGGTTGGTTCTGGCCTGTGCTTACGCCGTCGGGTCCAGTTCTTTCATCAGGCGGTCGAACTGAACCTGGCGGTCTTCCGCCCATCGTTCGTTGTCGTTGCCGCGGCGTTCGTACTCCAATGCCTGCGCTTGCAGTTGCCCGGAAACCGTATTGGTGGAATCGAACAAGATCTCGCCTTCGTGCTGCGCCGCCGCAGTCATCAGTTCGGCGGTCTTGCGGAATCGCTCGTTTGCGATGTCGCGCAACTCCACGCACATCGCAAAGCTCGCTTGCGCTTCGGCAAACAAAAGGTCAATCTCCGCCTTCGGCAGGCGCCGCTCGGCGATCCGCAGTGTGGCCCGCGTCACGGACCGGTGCTCCCGCTCCAGATCGTCCAAAGCCTTGGCCGCCTGATCCGCATGCTTCGGTTTGGACGGATTGGCGATCCAAATTTCATCCAACCGCAGGGTGGCTTCTCGAGACTTGCCCTGGAGCTCCCGCGCCCGCAGCGCCAGGGTGGAATGCGATTCGCGGAGATGCTCTACCTCGGCTTGCCGTTCATTGCGGAGCGCCAGCGCCTGCGCGGGCTCTGGGTGAGTCTCGGCGTCCTCAATAATCTCGCGGACCTTACGCGCCAGCTGCGACTGCGCTTCTGTCTCTGACTCGTAAGGCGTTACTTCAATCTGTGGGTATTCCATGAATCGTGTGGCCGGGCTCGCGTCCGCCTCCTGCAAGCAATTCTAGGAATGGCGCGCACGCCGCCAACCCCTAGGGCCTTCGATTACGTTGAAAACAGAGCGCATCTACCGCACGCGCTCCCCGTGACTGGCAAGCCGTGCATCCGCACGCACCCTATAATGGTCATGCCTTGGATCACCGCGAAATACCCAATTGGGACGAATACTACCTGAGCATTTGCGAAGTAGTGTCGCGCCGCAGCAAGGATCCGAACACGCAGATCGGCTGCGTCATCGCCGGGCCCGCGCGCGAAATCCGCTCCACCGGTTACAACTCGTTCCCGCGTGGTATCCGCGACGACATTCCCGAGCGCTTCGTTCGCCCCACGAAGTACCTGTGGATTGAGCACGCCGAGCGCAATGCCATCTGCAATGCCGCCCGCTCAGGCACCTCCACCGACCAATGCACCATCTATGTCGAGATCATGCCCTGCATGGATTGCGCCCGCGCCATCGTGCAGGCCGGCATTCGTGAAGTGGTGGTCAGTTCCAAGCGCATGGCCCAATATTCCAGCGCCTACTACGACGAACATTTCGGCAACTCGGAAGTGCTCTTCCAAGAAGCCGGTGTGAAAGTACGCGTCGTTTAGTTTTTCCAGTCGGCGACGAAAATATTGAACTCGTAGCGCGACTTCGATCCACGGTCCGAGGCAAACACCAGCCTCTTCCCGTCGGGTGAAAACTCTGGAAACGAGGTGAAGCCGCCAAAGCTGGTCACCTGTTCCAAGCCCGTCCCGTCTACATTCATCAGGAACAGTTCGAACTTCCGGCCGTCGCATTCGTGCTTGTTAGAGGCGAATAGAATCTTTTTTCCATCCGGTGAAAACGTCGGCGCAAAGCTCGCGCAGCCGAAATTGGTCAACTGCTTTGCATTCCCGCCCGCGGCGTCGGCGACGAAAATCTCCATCTTCATCGGCGTGGTGAGATTCTCCTTGATCAGCTCGCGATAACGGTCGAGCTGCGGCCCGGCCGCCGGATGATTCGCCCGCCACACTACTTTCTTCCCATCGCGAGAGAACACAGCGCCGCCGTCATAACCCTCGGTTTTGGTGATCTGCTTTTTGCCGCTGCCGTCCGGATTCATCGTCCACATATCCAAATCGCCGGAAGCCATCGACGTATAGACGATCTTGTTCGTCTTCCAGTTCACGGTTGCTTCGGCGTCGTATCCATCGGCTTCGGTGAGCTTTTTCTCGATTTTTCCATCGGCCGCGGCCAGAAAAATGTCGTAGCCGGGATACACCGCCCACACATATCCCTTACTGCGATCGGCCGCGGGCGGACACTTCGCGTCGCGCTCATGCGTGGAGGCGTAGACAATATGCTGGTTGTCCTTCAGGAAATAGCCGCAGGTCGTGCGGCCCTTCCCCGTGGAGACCATCCGCTCGCCGGTGCCATCGTCGTTCATCACGAAAATCTGGTCACACTCCACGCCCTCGCGCGTCGATTGAAACACCAGCCGCTTCCCATCCGGCGCCCAATAAGCCTCTGCGTTCTGCCCGCCATGGGTCAGTTGCTTCGAATTCGTCAAATGCGCCGAATCCTGTGCGGACATTGCCGCCGCCAGACATGCCGTGGTGAACAGAGCCTTCGCCGTCATATTTACCGTCCCTCGAACTTGTCACGGCCGGCCACCAGCGCCTTCATCTTGCCGTCGGCCACGCTGCGCTGCAGCATCCAGAAACCACAGTCGGGATGCACGTACGGGATGCGATTCGCGCCCAGGATCTTAGCCGTACTTTCGATGCGCGAGGCGATGAGGTCGGGCGATTCGATCATGTTGTCTTTGATGTCGATCACGCTCAAGCCCATGCCGATCTTCGGATCGAGATCGCGAAAGACCTCCATCTCGTCATAGCCCCGCCGCGCAAATTCGAGAATCAGGTGGTCCGCCTTCAGACCATTCAGGAACGGCAGCAGGTCGCGCCAGAATCCTTTCTGAACGCTCTGCCCGCCGTAGTTTCCAAAACAGATGTGAATGCCGCGCGTCCCCTTGATCCCTTCCAGCACGTGGTTGATCGCCTCCAACGCCCACTCGCGATCCTCGGGGTGGCCGCTGATGTTGGCTTCGTCAATCTGCACCACCTTGGCGTCAATCAACTCCAGTTGCTTCCGCAGCACGTCCGCAATCGCCATGGCCAGCTTGGGCCGCGATTGATAGTGCCGGTCGGTAAGCACCTTGGTCAGCATGTGCGGTCCGGTGCAGGTAAACTTCAGCGGCCGCGTGGTCAGCGTACGAGTGAACTCGTAATCTCGCAGCAGATTCAGCGTGCCCTCGCTCACATCGCCCGTGACAATGCCCGCCGGGTCAGTCCTGTACGCAACACCGCTATCGGCTCGAAACTTCTGAATGTCCGTAATCGAAAATCGCGTCCGGATGCCGTCCATCTTCGAGACGAAATAATCGATCATCCCGTTCGTCTCGGGATGCGACGGATCGAAGCGGTTCAGTTCGCCGTCGGCGATCACATCGATACCGGCCAGTTCCTGCGTCTTTAGCACCACCATGATGGCGTCGCGTAAGGTCAGGCGGCTGGAATCGCCAAGCAGCCAGTGAGGAACAGGGTAGCTGCCTACAACCGTCGTGAGAATGGGCATAACTTCTCATTGTAATATTGAGCCTGCATGCGACTCCTCTTGGCAGCCCTGATTCCGGCCCTTCTTTCCGCCGCCGGTCCCATTTCCTTCCGCTCGCATCCGATCGCGAACGATCTGAAGGGCGGCTACCAGGTGGTCGCCTTCGACGTGAACCGCGATGGCCGTACGGACCTCATCGCTCTCGCCAGTGGCATGACCGAACTTGTGTGGTTCGAGGCTCCGAACTGGACACGCCACGTCCTGGCCCGCGACCTCAAGCGCATGATCAACCTCGCCGCCTGCCCCGACATCGACGAAATAGTCGTCGCCCACGAGTTCGCCAACGTGCCCAAAGGCTCTATCGGAATCGTCAGCGTGCTCACCCCCGGCGCGGACCGTTCCCAGCCCTGGACCGTCCGTGAGATCGACCGCCTCACCACGTCACACCGCCTGCGTTGCGCGCATCTTGAGGGCACGTCGAAGGTCGTTGTCGTAAACGCCCCGCTCGCCGGCGCCAAAGCCGACGCGCCCGACTATCGCGATCACGTTCCGCTCACCTACTACCGCCCCGGCGAATGGAAACGCATCACCATCAACGAAGCGAACGAAGGTGTCGTGCACGGCATCTACATCACGCCCTGGACCGACAAGCGCGAAGAGATTCTCACCGCCAGCTTCCTCGGCCTGCACCGCCATCGCCTGGAGAAGAACGGAACCTGGACCCGCGTGGAGCTTTCCAAAGGCAATCCATCGCCGTGGCCCGCCGGGGGCTCGAGCGATGTCAGCGTCGGCAGGCTCGCCAAGAACACTCGTTTTCTCGCGGCAATCGAACCGTGGCACGGCAATGAGGTGGCCATCTATCGTGGCGCGAAGGACACCTGGACGCGCATGGTGATCGACACCTCGCTGAACGACGGCCATACCATATACACGGGCGATTTCGACGGCGACGGGCGCGACGAGGTGGTCGCCGGGTATCGCAAAGCTCCCTTCGGCGTGAACCTGTACCAGGCCGAAGACCCCTCGGGCGCAAAGTGGACGAAAACCGTCATCGATCCGGGCGGCGTGGCGGCAGCGGCCTGCGCCATCGCCGACCTCAATGGCGACAAGCGCCCGGATATTGCCTGCATCGGCTCGGCAACGACCAATCTTGTGTGGTACGAAAACCTGGGAAAGCAGTAAAATCAAGTTTTTGGCGGACCTCCGGGCAACGATCATCATTCCGACTCTCGCCGCCGGCGAAGAATTGCGTACGTGCCTGGACTCGCTTCTGCGCCAGAGCTTCCATGCCTTCAACGTCATCATCGTGGACAACAGTGGCCGAGGCGCGGCACGGCGCGCCGTTACTCCGGATGCCCGCGTGACCTTCATCGAACCGCCGTGCAATATCGGTTTCGGCGCCGCCATCAACCTGGGCGCAAAGCAGTCGGCCGCTCCCTACATCGGCACGCTGAACGATGACGCTGTCGCCGATCAGCACTGGATCGCGCGTCTTGCGGAAGCTCTCGATGGCGCTCCCGCCGCGGGAATGGCCGCCAGCCGCGTTTTACTGGCGGGCACGGCAACACTCGATTCCGCCGGCATGCTACTGTGCGCTGACGGTTCGTCCAAACAGCGCGGCCACCGTGCGCCGGAATCGTCATTCGTTCAACAGGAAGAGGTCCTCTGCCCCAGCGGCTCTGCCGCGCTTTACCGCCGCGATCTGTTCGACAGCCTGGGCGGTTTTGACGAAGACTTCTTCCTCTACTGCGAAGACTCCGATCTCGGTTTGCGAGCCCGCTGGGCCGGTTGGAGTTGCCTGTACGTTCCCGGCGCACGCGTCGATCACCAGTATTCGCACTCGGCCGGAAGAGCGTCGCGATTGAAGGCATACCTCGTCGAACGCAATCGGCTTCGTTTGGTTGTCAAAACATTTCCCGCACGAATGTTGTGGCGCGCTCCATTCGTCACTCTCGCGCGTTACTGGGCGCACCTGGCCTCTATCCGGTCCGGCTCCGGAGCGGCAGCTGAATTCACCCGTGCGGGCGACGGTCCCATCACCCTCGCATGGTTGGTGTTGAAAGCGCATCTGGCATTGATCCTGGCGCTCCCGTCCGTAATGGCGAAACGAAGCCGCATCCGCGCGCAAGCTCGCCTTTCGCCAAATGAGTTTGCGGCACTTGCCGCGCGCTTCTCCATTTCTCCGCGAGAGGTGGCCGCGCAGTGAACCCCATCCTCAGTGAAGGCCGCGCGCTCGTTCTGGTTCCCGCGCGCAACGAAGAAGGCGCCATCGGCGGCGTCATCGACGAGGTGCGCTCACTCTTTCCCAACGCCCCCGTCCTGGTCGTCGACGACGGTTCTCAGGATTCCACCGCCCATATCGCCAAACTGCATCGCGCACGCGTGCTGCGGCTGCCGCATCATTTGGGACTCGGTGGCGCCTTGCAAGCGGGCTACCGGCTGGCCTTCGAACTCGGCTACGAATACGTGGTCCGCATCGATGGAGACGGCCAGCACGACCCCACCTTCATTCCCGCGATGATCGAGGCCGTTTCGCGCCCTGGCGTGCAGATGGCCATCGGATCGCGCTTCGTCGAATCCAACGGCGGCTACACCAGTCTGCTTCGCGGCTTGGGCATTCGCCTTTTTCGCGCCTTCCTGCGGCCCATTCTCGGCAAGACTGTGCGCGATCCAACCTCCGGGTTCGTCGCTGTGAATCGCGAAGCCCTCGAAGTGTTCAGCCGAAGCTTCCCGCTCGAATACCCGGAGATCGAAGCGCTGGTCGTGCTCCGCCGCCGCGCCTTCCAGTTCGTTGAAGTGCCCGTCTCCATTCGCCCGCGCAAGACCGGCCGCAGCACCATCACGGCCGTCAAATCGATTTACTATCTCGTCCATGTCATGCTGGGCGTATTGGTCAATATCCTCATTTTTGACCGCCGCCGCTGGAGGTGAAGCTCGTGGAACGCTTGTTGCTCATCACTACGCTGATCGCCGTCGCTCTGATCGTTACCGTGCTGGTTTCCCTTCGCCGTGCGCACATTCGCGTGGAGTATTCGGTCAGTTGGCTCGCCGCCGCCGTCATCTTGCTGGTCTTCGCGCAGATGCCCGGCCTGTTGAGGCAAATCGCGATGTGGGCGGGCATTCAGGATCCGCCAACGGCACTACTCTTTCTCATTACCGGAGTGTTTCTCGTCGTGTTCTACCGTTTCTCCGTGATCATTTCTCATCTGCGGGACGCTAACATCGCTCTCGCGCAGCGCGTCGCCATACTCGAATTCCGATTGGAGAATGTCGAAGATGGCCGGCCCTAAGAAGCAGCGCGGGAAGGCCGAAACTCCGCCCGCCGCCGTGCCGCGCGCACAGGCCGGATGGCAGATGTGGCAGGTCTTGCTACTGGCGTTCGGCAGCCTTGCGTTTGCCTGTTTCCTGTACGCGCCGGCGTTAAATGGCCCGTTCGTGCTCGACGACACCTACCAATTGTTTGGCAGGCCCGATGTGGCCAGCTTCCGGCTGGAGAACTGGCTGAACAACGTTCGCCCGCTTCTCAATCTGAGCTATTACATCAACTACCAGAT
Organism: Acidobacteriota bacterium; assembly: GCA_040007195.1. Classification (GTDB taxonomy): domain Bacteria; phylum Acidobacteriota; class Terriglobia; order Bryobacterales; family Bryobacteraceae; genus JAFLBB01. The sequence goes on from JBDTVQ010000350.1 coordinate 7,500, forward strand.
CTC
>JBDTVQ010000351.1:0-7494 GCA_040007195.1 Acidobacteriota bacterium
GCGATGAGCGAGATCAACGCGCAGAGCGGCAAGATCTCGAAAATCATCAAGGTCATCGAAGAAATCGCCTTTCAGACGAACATACTCGCGTTGAACGCCGCGGTGGAAGCTGCGCGCGCCGGCGAGGCGGGCATGGGATTTGCCGTGGTGGCCGACGAGGTGCGGAACCTGGCGCAAAGGAGTTCGCAGGCCGCAAAGGACACATCGGCATTGATCGAGGAATCGATCTTGAAGTCGCATGAGGGCAAGGTCAAGGTAGACCTGGTGACGTCGGCCATCCGCCGGATTACCGACGATGTGGAACGAATGAACACGCTGGTGGCCGAGGTCGGCAAAGGCAGCGGGGAGCAGAGCAGGGGAGTGGAGCAGGTGGCGCACGCTCTGACCGAGATGGAACAGATCACGCAGCGAACGGCGGCGGATGCTGAAGAAAGCGCGGCGGCTGCCGAAGAGTTGAATGCGCAGGCCACGGCGATGCGGTCGATTGTGGCGCAACTGAGGGCGATGGTGGAGGACGGCGCCGAACGCAATGCGCTGGCGGCGTGAGCGCGGGCAGGATGCGTCAATTTCGAGCCGGACCGCAATCCCGGCGGTGATCCCGGCGGCGATGGGTGCGGTGAAGATCGCCGTCGTCGATTATACGTGTGGAAACCCGGTCGAGCGCTTTCCGATGCTCTGACTCACCCGCCGGTGAACCAGCGTTTGTTGAGTGTACCTTGCGACACGATGGTCTGCTTCACTTCGTTCTGAACAAATTGAGCGAAGAACTTCAGGTTGGCGTCTGAGGGATCAAACCCATAGTCGGGCGAGGATTTGAGCAGCCCATCCTGACCTTTATGCATTTCATTGCCCTGCAGCGATTTGTTGTGCGCCGCTTCGTGAAATGCCGCGCCGGCCATCTCAAGGGGCGAAAAGCAGCGGGCCGAATACACCTCCGACAGCGCCGACTTGTGGGTGGGGTTGGCCGAGGTGAATCCGAGTACCTTTCCGTTCGATTCGGGCTCCGATATATCGCCGCCGTTGACGGCGATGACACTGCGGTCGACGTCGGTGGTGACATAAACGACGATGTCGGTGGGACCTGGGCTGGGACGGCCGCTACCAGTGGACCAAGTGATCTCGACGGCTGTTACGCCCGAGACAAGCTTGGCCACCTTCATCATCCAGGAACCCAACTTCCCGGAGACGATGGCCCGCTTGTCGCCGTTCACCTGATCTTTGATGTCCAAGAGATGGAAATTGATTTGAGACATAACTGTCCCTTATCCTCCGCTTCATTTCCCTCTTGTCCGGTCCGTTGACGAAAGGATACTACACTGCGGTGTTGCCGCCATCGATGGTGAAGCATTGGCCGGTGACGTAGCTCGATTCGCTCGAGGCGAGGAAGAGAGCGATACCGCCGATCTCGTCGGGGCGCCCGATGCGGGGAATGGGCTGCGTACGCTCGAGCTGTTCGACGTAGGCGGGATCCTTCCATAGCATTTCGGAGAAGTCGGTCTGAATGAGGCCGGGGCAGATGGCATTCACGCGGACGTTGTGGACGCCGAACTCCATGGCCCACACACGGGTCATCATGATGAGGCCTGCCTTGGTAAAGCTATAGACCAAGCCACCGCGCTGCGGGCGCAGTCCGGCGATGGAGGCGATGTTGATGATGCTGCCGCCCAGGCCGCGCTCGATCATGGATGGGACGGTGAGGCGCACGAGGCGGAGGGCGGCAAGGACATTCACTTCCGTCGTTTTAAGAAGAGCTTCGTCGGTTACTGCAAGCGCCGGGCCCTGGCCGATGTTGGTGGCTGAGTTATTGACCAGGATGTCGATGGGGCCGAGTTGGGAGGTAGTTTCGACGACCAGCCGCTCCAACTCGTCCTTGCGGCCGGCGTGGCAGGCGATGGGAACGGTGCGGCCAGGCAGACCAGAAAACTCAGCGGCGGTTTGCCGCAGGATCTCCAATTTGCGGCTGGCGATGACCACGTTCGCGCCGGCTCGGGCGAGGCGCTCCGCTATGGCTTTGCCGATGCCTCGGCCGCCGCCAGTGACGAGAGCAACTTTGCCGGTGAGCGGGGTGAGTCCGGCCGGAATGGAAGAGGGCATGGAGGAAATATTAGCGCGTATTCGGAGCCAGAGCAGGCTGGGCGGCGAGCTCACCGTTGGCGGCGAGTTGATAGGCGGGTCCGAGGGTGAACGCGGCGTAAGCGGGAATCCATACCAGCCATGTGATGGAGCGGTAGGGCCAGGCGAGGTAGCCGTAGTTGCCCAGGAACAGCAGTAGGTTTCCCAGGAAGATGAGCAGGGCGCCCCCTGCCATCGCGCCCCAGCAGCGGGCGATGAGGTTATTGTTGTGGGCGAAGGCCACGCGGCGCAGCGGGACGGCTACGGCGAGCACAAACAGCAGAGCCGGATCGGCCAGCCAATTTAGCATGACGATGGCCGGTTTCGACGGACCGGAGATCAGTATGCCGGTGACCTCGGCGACGTGCCGGGCGGTGAACAGCAAACCGACACCGAGGATGAGCCAGTCGCCCCATTCGAGCTCGGCGCGGAATCCGGCAGCCTTGTAGGTCCGGCGCGCGAACAAGAGTCCGATACCGAGGGCGACAATCGAGATCGGGCCGGCGATGAACTGCCCCCCGCCTTCCATGGCGCTTAAACCGGCATCCGGGAAGAGGGACGGGAGAACGGAAACGCCGGTGCCCAGCAGGCGGCAAGCTGCAGCCACGAACAGCACCAGCCACGCCGAGTGGAGAGAATGACGCGGATCGAATTGGCGGCTTGCGCTATAGGAAAGGGCACCCGCGGCGGCCGCGGAGAAGCCGAGGAAAACCGTGTACGGCAGGCCGAATGCGGAGGTCATATAACTCCACTCGCCAGACGAGATCCATAAGGCCCAGGCTGTTAAGGTAATCAAGAAGTAGATGCCGGCGGCAAACCAGACAGCGTTCGGCAACTGGCGGTAGAGGCCCCACTGTGATGCGGGAGCGGCGAGAGAAGTCTTATGGGCGTGGACGCCTTTGACGGTTGCGGGAAGGGAACGCAAGAACTCGGCCTTGGCCTCATTCAAGAACCCGGGCGGCAGGGGGCGGGCGGCTGACCGGGTGGCTACGGCCAGGGCGCGGCGCAGTTCGCCGACCATTTCAGAGCACAGCGGGCAATCCAGGTAGTGATTGCTGAGGCGCGCGGTTTGGTCTGGTGGGAGCTGCCCTTCGATCCAGGCCATCCATTCGCCTTCGGGCGGATGATTCTTAAGGGCACTCACCGCTTCAGCACCTCGGTGAGATCGACCGCCAGTTCGAGCTTGCGAACCGCGCGGGCGAGCGTCGCGCCGACAGTACCGATGCTGATCCCCATTACATCGGCGATTTCCAAATAGGAGAGGCCTTCACTCCGGAGGAGGAAACATTCCAACTCACGCGGGGCGGCAAGGCGATTCACGATGCGGCGGGCTTCGCTGAGCAGCGCCTGGGCTTCGGGTGATGGTGCAGGGTCAGCCGGCAGGTAACGGGAAAGTTTCCCGCCGGCGCGGCGATCCCGGTCGCGCCCCCGTCGGGCGATGGCGAAGCGCAGTTCGCGAAGTAGCCAGAGGAACGGTGTCGGAGGTGTAGGGGCAGCCTGGCGGAGCTCGGCATAGCGAAGAAAAACTTCCTGTACGGATTCTCGGGCGAATTCCAGATCGGCCGTTGCATTGACACCGAAGCGCAGGAGGGGTTCCGCATAAGCGTCATAGAGGGCTTGGAGCTCGTGCACCAGCACGGAGCTTGCGGCGTCGGTGGAAGGTTTCGCAGAAGCCCAGGCCTTAAGAAGAGCTTCGCCTGTGTTGTCCCTCATTTCAACTATCCGATACTAGCATCGGATAGTTGATCTGGCCCGTTTAGTATTCCAGATATGCAACTTCCGATAACATGCATTATGTAACATTGATGGTGTGCCGGAAAAAAGAGGGCTCGCGGATGGATTTCAGCGAGCCCTCGAGGGATCAGTGTTACCAGGAATCAAATAGACGGCAAAGCGATTACGTGGCCGAACCCGGAGGTTGCGGCTTATTTTCCGCGGCCACCGTGGCCACCGCCGGACGAGCGGCCTCCGCCGCCGCCGCTGGAGCTACGGCCACTATTGCCACCGGAGGAACGGCCTCCGCTGAAGCTGCCCGAGGAGTTTCCGCCGGAGGAACGGCCGCCTCCGCCGCTAAAGCTCGGGCTGGCGCCACTGCTGCGGCCACCAAAACCGCCGCCGGAGCTGCGCGGCGAGGAGCGAGGTTCGGCGCGCTGTTCGGAGCGGCCGCTGGAGCGCCCTCCGAAATCTCCGCCCGACCGTGAGGTGTAGTTCTCGTTCGAACGTTCCCGCACGATCGGCGCGCTGATGCGAGGCGATGCGGAACGGGATTCGTTCCGGCTGGACCCACGGTCTACGGAGCGCCCGCCGTAGGTATCCGCGCTGCGGCCGGAACTGCCCTGGCTGTCACTGCCGCGGCTGTAGCTGCCCTGGTTGGAGCTGCCTTGGCTGGACCGGTCGATCTGAGAACCACGATCGCCACTGGAGCCACGTTGCGATGGGCTGGAACCCGGGTCGCCGAAGCGGCGCCAGCCATTTGCGTTGGAATCGCTGGTGCTGGAGCGGCCGGACGGTTCCGCACTGCGGGACCCGATATCGGAGCCGCGCGATGAGCGGTCGTCCGAGGATCGTCCGCCGTAGGAGCGGCCATCGGTTTGGCGGCTATCCGTCGAACGGCCTTCGCTTGAGCCCAGCCGGCGCCAGCCATTGGATTGGCCGGAGGAGTTGGATTCGTTGCGTTGGGAGAAGTTGTCGGCCGAGCCTTGCGGAGCGGTTGCACCGCGGCCGCCGTTATCGGATGCGCCGCGAACTTCGTTGCCGCCGGCGCCGCGTTGGGCTTGGCTGGAGCGTCCGGAGGAGTCGCCGAAGCGGCGCCAGCCGGAGTTGGTGTTGTCAGCGGAGGCCCCACGGCCACCGGTATCCGCGCCGGAAGAGCGGTTGCCGGATTCCCCGCCCCTGACGAAGCCATCGGATTGACGGCCGCCGCCAGTTGCTTCCGTACCGCGGGTACCGCCAGTGGCAGATTCGCCAAAGGTGCGGCGGCTGACCTGTTCCATGCCGCGGCGCTGGTCGTCGAACGAGACACGATTGACGGCGGCCGGAGTGCGGCGTGAATAGAACCGTTCGTTCTCGTTGCTGGCGCGCGTGACACGCGATTCTCGGTTGGAGAACCGGGCACTGTCGCGGGTTGGTGCGAAAGGCACCTGGCCGCGAACCAAAGAGGCCTGTCCGATATCGCGCGAGTTGAAACCTTCATGGCGTCCCCGGCCGCTGCCGAAGTCGGACCCGTTCATGCCGGTGATGCCATTGCGCACACGCGAGTTGCGGTAGCTATTGTTGATATTGAAGTTGTTGACGATATTGACGTTATTGTGCCCGCCGTTGCGGTAGCCGTTGTAATAACGGTTGCCGTACCAGGGGTGATAGCGCTCGTAGGGGGCAAGCGGAATCCAGCCGACGTGGCCGAAACCGACGCCAATTCCACCGCCGCCCCAGCCTACGAAAGCAACCAGGCCGGGCCGCCAGTAGTGGTGTCCACCCATGCCGCCTGGCCACCAGCACCAGCGGTTGTTGTTTTGAAACCAGCGGCCGTAGTGGTACGGAGCCCAGCCCCAGGAGTCGTAGCTGACCCAGGTCCAGCCATACCAATCCACCCACGACCAGCGGCCGTTGCGATACGGCGCCCAGTCGTCGGCGACGCGGGGGGCCCAGACACGGCCGTAGGGAGCAGAGTCGACCCAGTCACCCTGGCCATCGAGATCCTCGGCGCCGTAGACGTCGCGGTCCACATACTGATAAGTAGAGGCTTGCGCCCGGTCCAGGTCTTTGTTGCGGCGATCGTTCCAGTCGTCCCATTCGTCCCTGCCGGAAGCGGCAACCACTTGGACTTCGGGATTCCCTTGGGTACCACGAGCGACCATGCTGCGTCCCGACTTCAGACGCTCCGACCCTTGCGGCGTGAATATTTCGACCTCGCCCTGGCGAACCGTAATTTCGGTGGTGCCATCGGGGCGAACGACTACACTGAAACTGCCCTTCTTGGAAGGACGAATCGAAACCACAGGCGTGGCGATTTCCACGTCGGCTTCGTTATCCCGGAGGACGTTGAAGCTGATGAGGCCGCGAGCCAGTTGAATTTGATAGCGGCCATTTTCGAGCTCGGAGAGCCGGATTTCAGCTTCGTTCGATAGGCGCAGGTAATTGGAGGCGTCGAATTGCACCTCAGCGCGCGAGTTCACGCCCGTCAGGACGCGGTCCTCTACAACGACGGGGCTGTTCATGGCGGCGGCAACGTTTTCGCCGGTGTCGCCGCGCCGGACGCTGACGTCACCATTGATCAAACTGATACGCGCAACGCCGCGGCCCGGTCCATCCTCCTCGGGTTCAGGCTGTTCTTGGGCGCGAACCGCAAACGGAAGAGAGGCGGCAATCAAAGCCGCAGTCGCAACTGCCATACGAGCGTTCATGTGGCACCTGCCTTTCACCACTATCCTTTACATTTCGAAGGCCAAACGCCAACTCTTTGAATTTGCACGGGTTTAGGATATCATGGCGACTTCAGACGATGGCCGAAAACCACCACCCTGATCGAGAGCGGCCAATGCGGAGCCGAATATGGGGAGCTGTGCGAGTTCCCTGCCTCATTTTTGTCCTGGTCGTTCTGGCTCATTGGAAGTTGGTGCTTTCTAATCAATATACCTGGATGGATACGCCCGATATTGCGCGGCAGGTCGTGCCGTGGATGCAGTATCAGGTGGGCGAACTGCAGGAGGGGCGGCTGCCGCTGTGGGATCCCTACAGCTGGGGGGGCCAGCCGCTGTTGGCGCAGGCACAACCCGGAACGGTGAATCCCGTGAACTGGCTGTTGTTTGCCATGCCCACCCGGCACGGATGGATCAAACAGGTTGTTTGGAATTGGTATTTTGTTCTAATTCATTGGGCTGCCGCAGTTTTCTTCTATTGGTTCATGAGGAGTTTAGGGTGCCAAACGGCAGCGGCGGTCATCGGTGGATTGGTCTACACGCTGGGCGGGTTCATGAACTATGTCGATTGGCCCCAGCAGAAGATGGGCGGGCTGTGGACTCCGCTTGTTTTTCTGTATGTGTTCCGTGCGTTGCAGGGGCTCGACTACTGGCGTAGTACTGGCTTGGCGGGACTCTTTCTCGGGCTCTCTGTGCTCACCGGACACCACGTGGCACCGATGTTCGTGGGGTTGGCGGTGGGGGGACTTTGGATTTGGGAGATCCTCTGTAGCGTAGGCGTTGACCGGCGGCGACTGCTATCGGGACTGGCGGCGATGGGGCTGATTGCAGGTCTGGTGAGCGCCGTGCAAATTTTACCTGCCATGGAGTATTCCAAGCTGGCATTGAGATGGGTGGGAATGGCTGAACCTGTTTCTCATGATCAAGCCGTAGCCTACTCTGTACACTCGGCTTATGGAATTCA
>JBDTVQ010000352.1:0-7445 GCA_040007195.1 Acidobacteriota bacterium
GAATGCGGTGAAGACCCAGATCTGGATCGCGGTCTCGGTCTACGTGCTGGTGGCGATCGTCCGCAAGCGGCTGAGATTGGAGGCAAGCCTCTACCAAATTCTACAGATTCTGAGCGTGACGCTTTTCGAGAAAACGCCTACTTTACAGGCGCCCCACGCGTCCGACTCCGGGATCGATTTAGCCGACTCCGGCAAACAGTTGATTCTGCTCGACTTTTAGCCGGACACTAGTGCGGCGGGATGAACACATCCGTCTGTTGATGAAGGAAGGTGGGTCAATAAATTAAGGAATAGGCATTTTTCTGATTGCAAGGTAGTTGAACCGGTAGTATGATCGCCCAACCATACTTCATTCTGAAGGGGGCTTAATGCTTCAAAGTAGAATGCGCTTTGCGCTCACGGCAGTGGCCGCGGTTTCTATGCTGCAACCAATCGGACTCCTCGCTCAAAGCGGCGCGGGGTCGATTCAAGGTACGGTTCGGGACATCACACAAGCGGCGATTCCGGCGTGCGATGTCCACGTGGTCAACCCGGGCACCGGCGTCACGACGGATACGAAGTCTAACGAGATCGGATTCTATTCCGTGCGCGGGCTGTTCGCTGGAACTTACTCGATTACTTTTACTTCGCCGGGCATGAAGAAGTACGAGACCACGGTCACGTTGCAAAACGCGCAGGTGGCGGTGTTGAATCCGGCGCTGGCGGCAGGCGATGTCAGCGAGCGGGTGACGGTGACGAGCGACACGGTGCAACTCGCGACTTACGATAGCGGCACGGTGAGCACATTCCTTGACGCAAGCCGCATTGATCAGCTTCCGCAGAACGGGCGCAACGTGCTCGGTTTGGCCCAGAAGACGGTTCCGGGCCTGGAAGGCAACGGCACACGCGCGAACGGCCTGATGCAGGAAGCGATGGAATATTCGCAAGACGGCGCGCCGATGACGAACCGCAATTTCGGCGGCGAGGGCAATACGGCTCAGTCGACGCTGCCGGATCCGGATTCAGTGCAGGAAGTGAAGTTTGAGACTTTGAATTCGAGCGCTCAGTTCGCGACGCCGGCGACTGTGATTCTGACGACGAAGTCGGGCACCAATGCCGTTCACGGCACGGTCTTCGAAACCGCACGCAATAACTATTTCGGCGTGGCTAAGGCGCGGCAGAATCCATCGAACTTCGCGGCGCCGCACTTGGTTCGCAACGAGTTCGGCGGATCGGTGGGCGGGCCGATCGTGATTCCGAAGTTGTACAACGGCAAGAACAAGACATTTTTCTTTTTTGCTTATGAGCGGTTCTCGCTGCGGCAGGATTCGAGCCAGTTGGTGAAGGTGCCGACGCTGGCTATGCGCGGCGGCGACTTCGGCGGGTTGATCAACGGGCAGGGCATTCAGCAGCAGTTGTATGACCCGATGACGACGCAGTCGGCGGCCAACAATTTTTCGCGGCTTCCGTTTTCCAACAACCTGATTCCGTTGAACCGGATCAGTCCCCTGGCGAAGACGCTGTATGCCGCCACGCCGCTGCCGCAGACCAACGACAATCCGCTGGTGAACTCGAACATCAACGACACGAACAAGACGCAGCAGACGGTTCCGAACTGGACGCTGCGGTTGGACCATGTGTTCAACGACGCCAATCGCGTCTACTACCGCTATACCGACATCCGGCAGCGGCAGCAGGCCTTGCGCAACTATCCGTCGGCTTCGCCGGCGAACATCGCCGGTGGTGGACTGCCGGCGGGCGCGACCGGTTACCAGGCCATCCCAGTGAACACGGTGAGCCATGCGATGGGCATTTCCCATACCTTTTCGCCGACGTTCTATTCGGAAACGATCTTGAGCCAGCAGTGGCAGAGCATGTACGTCGAAGGTAACGAGGTTTCGCAGGGCAACTATGAGGCACAGCTCGGGTTGCCGAACAACTTTGGACAGACCGGGTTCCCGGCGATCGGAGCGAACCTGCTGATGCCTTACGGTGGTTCGCAATGGAATTACGGCATGAATCAGCGGATCGACACAATCGACGAGAACCTGACGAAGATCTCGGGGAAGCATCAAATTGCATTCGGCGCCCGCTACCGCCACGAACGGTTTGGATATCTGTCCGATCGTTCACCTGACACCCTGGCATACACGAATCTTGCGACGGGGATCTATGACCCGACAACGGGCGCCAACTACGGGGCTAAGGCGAACACGGGCTATCAGGATGCCGACTTCTTCCTGGGCGCGGCCAGCAGCTACACGCAGCGCAGGAACGCGCCGTTCGGGCGTTCTCGGCTGCAGGAATTCGACCTATACTTCCAGGACAACTATCGCGTGAGCCAGCGGCTGACGTTGAATGTGGGCGTGCGGTGGGAAGGCCACCCGGCGCCGCATTCCGACGGCGACAACTACGCGACGTTCAGCCTGAAGACGAACGCGATCGTGCTGAAACACCCCATCGACCATTACATCGAGAACGGCTACACGTCGCAGGCGATCATCACGAATCTGAAAAACCTGGGCGCGAAGTTCCAGACGCCTGCCGAAGCGGGTTTGCCCGACGGTGGCTTCTATGGAAGCTGGAAGAACTTCATGCCGCGGTTCGGGTTTGCCTTCACGCCGTCGTTCGGGCGCAACGGAACCGTCATTCGCGGCGGCTATGGACGGTACGTGTACCCGGTGCCGATTCGCAATTCGGTGCGCTACCTGACGTCGGTGTATCCGTTTACGGCGGCGTATTCGCAGAATTACAATTCGGCGAGCCAGTCGCCGGACGGGCTGCCGAACTACCTGCTGCGCAACACGCAGTCGATCATCGCCGGCCAGAACAGCCAGAACGTTGTGGATACGAACACTATTAACGCACTGCTGCCAGGGATTGCGATGAGCACAACGCTAGACGCGAAGTATCCGCCGGCGATCGTGGACACGGCGAACTTCACGATCGAGCAGCCGTTCAGCGACGGCTCGGTGTTCCGGGTGACGGCGGTGCTCACGCACGGCAAGAACCTGGACCAGAACCTGCAGTACAACAACGCGCCTTCCACGTATGTGTGGCAGGTGACGACCGGGACGACACCGCCGACCGGTCCTCTGGCGGGCGTGGCAACGCGGCCGTACGACCAGAAGGTTTGGGGCAGCAACGTGGTTTCGACCAAGCATGGCTATTCCAACGACACCTCGCTGCAGTTCAACTATCAGCGGCCCTTCCACAAGGGCGTCGCTTACCAGGCGTTCTACGTGTATCAGCGGGCGTTCCGCGTGGGCGGCAACACGTTCCGCGACAACCTCATCCATCCGGCGACGTCGTATGCTCCGGGCGTCCTGCCGTCGGGCATGGATACGGGCAGCCTGATCGCGCCGAGCCGCGAGTTCGACCGGTATCAGAATTATCAAATCGAGCCCGGCATGCCGGTACACCGCGTTTCCTTCAACGGAATCGTGGAACTGCCGGTGGGCAAGGGCAAGCGGTTCCTGGGGAACTCGAACCGGCTGGTGAACGCGTTGTTGGGCGGCTACCAGGCGGCATTCACCGGCACGGTGGTTTCGCAAGGCTTCCAGGCGGCAGCGGCCAACTGGGGCGCGACGAGCCCTGTCGAATTGTATAAGGATAAGGCCCCGATCACGGATTGCCGCAGCGGTGTTTGCCGCGACGCGTACTTGTGGTTCAACGGGTATCTGTCGCCGTCGGTGATCAACGCGAACAACGGCGTGCAGGGGCTTCCGTCAGGTTACACGCCGTACCTGGCTCCGATCAACAACACGCCGGGCCAGCCGAATTTCGGCAACAACAACGTGAGCGTGCCGCTCAGCAATGGGAAGAGCGCGGTGACAGCGTACAATCCTGGCCCGCTGGGCGCGAATCCCTACTCACACACGGTGCTGCAGGGACCGAAGAACTTCCAGACCGACATCTCGCTCTACAAGGTATTCGACCTGACCGAGCGGGTGAAGCTGAGGTTCAACGTGGATGCCTTCAACGCGTTTAACATCCAGGGGCTTCGGAATCCGGACGCGACGACAGGCATTCTGAATTTTCAGAACTCCTACTGGACGCCGCGGCAGATTCAGTTCACGGGCCGGCTTTCCTTCTAAGAGGGGAGTCTAGCGACCGACGCCTAATTCACGAAGCAGATCAGCCGCCGCCTTTCGGACCCCAGGGTCCTGGGCGGCGGCTGCTTTTTGAAGGTGGGCGATGGCGGCGGGGGTGTCGCCTTTTGCCAGGAGGATCTGGGCGAGGATGAGGCGGGCTTCGGCGAGGGCGGGGTCGGATTGGAGAGCGGCTTCGAGCTGGCGCTGGGCTTCGTTGAAATCGCGGGCGCGGCCGAGGGCCATGGCGAAGTTGTAGCGGGTACGGGCGTCGGCGGGGTTGAGGCGGATGGCGGTTTCAAAATGGAGGCGGGCTTGGGGGAAGTCGCCTTTGGAGGAGAGGAGGTTGGCGAGGTTGTTGTGGGCGTCGGCATAAGAGGGCTGGATGCGGATGGCTTCGCGGAAGGCGGCTTCGGCGGCGGTGTTGTCGCCGGAGGAGAGGTGGACAATGCCGAGATTGCTGTGGGGTTCGGGTAGGTTGGGGTCGAGGGCGATGGCCTTCTGGAGGGCGGCAATGGCGGCGGCTGGGTTGCCTTGGGCGCGGCGGGCGAGGCCGAGTTCGTGCCAAGTGGTGGGGTCATTGGGGTTGAGAGCGGCGGCTTGTTGGAGGATGGTGATGGCTTGGGCGGGTTGGCCGGCGTCGCGGAGGGCGGTGGCGAGTTTTTGGAGGGCGAAGACGCTGCGCGGAGAGCGGGCGGCAGCGTCGCGGTAAAGGGGGAGGGCTTTTTCGGGGGAGCCGGCGTTGTGCCAGGCTTCAGCGAGGGCGAGGGTGAATTCGACTCGAGGTTGGGCCGGGGGAGTCCGCTGTTGGCGTGAGAGGGCGACGGCGAGTTGGGGGATGCCTGCGCTCAAATTGCTCTTGTCGATGACTTGGGCGAGGGCGAGGTAGAGATCGTTGTCGAGCGACTGTCGCAGCTTCTCGGGATAGTAGAGCGCCACCTGGCCACGGTAGGCCTGGTCACCGGATTCGTGGCGTTCGGGGAGGGGGGCGGCGAGGTCGCCGGGGGGCGGGAGGCGCTGGATGAGATGGTCGGTGACCACGGCGTGGACGACGTCTTCGGTGCGCCGCTTCGGCATGTGGCATTCGGCGCATCCAGGGGTGGCGGTGTGGCGACCGGAGGCGATGAGTTGGTTGAAAGCGGCGGTGTGGCAGGTGCGGCAGGCGGCGTCGTAGTGGCGGGTGGCGGCTTCGGCGCGGGGGACGTCGTGCGGGCTATGGCAGGTGGTGCAACCGAGGGCGGTGGGATTGGCGAGATAGCACTTCGATTGGCGGATGCGGTAGACGGCGTTGACGAGTTCGAACTTGCCTGTGCGGTTTGCGGCGGGTGCGTGGTCGAAGAAGAGCCAGTAGTCGCTTAACGGGAGGCCTGGGCGGTAGGCGAATGGGCCTTGGCCGTATCGCTGTAGAGAGTTTGGGAGCGGGAAGCTCGTCGATTCGAGATGGCATTGGATGCAGACTTCTTCGCGACGCTCGGGAGAGAGGCGGGCGGGGTTGACGATGGCGGCGCGGAGTGTGGCGGGCGTGGAGCCTGCGGTTTGGGCGAGTTGGACGTGGCGGCGGCCGGGACCATGGCATCGTTGGCAGTCGATTCCCTGCGGCAGCGGCTCCATATACAGGGACTCGGCGAACGGCCGGTCATCCCACCGGCCACAGGAGGTGTATCCCCGATGGCGTTTCTATATCTCACCGAGCAAGGTTCGATTCTTCGCAAGGCCGGCGACCGGTTCCTGGTCGAGAAGGATGACGAGGTGATCCTCGACCTGCCCTACCACAAACTGGAGTCCGTGCTTTTGTTCGGCAACATCCAAGTGACCACCCAGGCGCTCGCGGAACTTCTCGAAAAGGGCGTCAACCTAAGCCTGTTCTCCCGCCAAGGTAATTTCCGGGGATCGCTTTCACCGCCCCGCGGGAGCAACATCGAACTGCGCGTTGCCCAGTTCGAACTGTACAAGGACGCCCCGCGCTCCCTTGAGTTGGCGAAGTCCGCTATTCAAGCCAAGCTGCATAACGCGCGGGCCGTCTTGCGGCGCTACCGCGAGAACAGCCGGGAGGTTCCCGAATCCTACGAGGCGCGACGCGGCGAGATCGACCGGATGGCCGAGTCCGTCTCCGGCGCATCCGGCATATCGCAACTGGACGGAATCGAAGGCGCGGCGGCTCGCGCGTATTTCGATGCCCTAATGGACTTCAACCGGTCCGGCCTGGCTTGGCCTGGACGCGTGAAGCATCCGTCCACCGATCCTCTAAACGCGTTGCTTTCGCTGACCTACACTTTGCTGATGCAAGAACTCACCGGGTTGCTCCAAGGTGTCGGCCTCGACCCCTACCTCGGCTTCCTGCACCAGATCGACTATGGACGGCCTTCCCTGGCTTTGGACTTGATCGAGCCGCTGCGCCACCCCATCGCCGACCGGCTCGTCCTGACCCTTGTCAATAAGGACATGCTCGATGCGTCCGACTTCCAGTCCACGGGCGAAGGCAAGGGCGTCTACCTTGTCTCCAAGCAGATGAAGACTTACCTGTCCGAGTATGAGCGATGGATGATGCAACGCCAGGCGGCTGCCGGCGGAGCGGCTCCGCGGCCGAACTTTCGCGACCGGCTCCGCGCCGAGGTCGAGTCGTTTGCCGCCTACCTCCGATCCGGCAAAGCGTTTGAGCCTTACTTGTTCGACGCGCCGGAACAACCGCACGTCGCCGATTCGGAAGGGAACAAATCGTAATGCAATACGTAGTCTGTTATGACGTCTCCGATGACCTCAGGCGCAATCACTTGGCACGGGCCTTACTCGACTTTGGCCAGCGGGTTCAGGAGAGCGTTTTCGTAGCCAACCTGGACGACGAGCTGGCTGATAGGATGCGGCAGCGCATTCAGAAACTGATCCACGACGATGCCGACCGCGTTCACGTATTTCGACTGTGCAAACAATGCGTCGACAGCACGGAGGTATTCGGAGAAGGTAGCGTACCCGAAGATCCCGATTTTTATGTTATCTAGCATCAAATCAATGGTCTGGGGTTATCGGCGCGGAAGTGCCATCAGGGGCTGGGATATCGGAATTCCGCGCAGCAGATTGATTGTAAAAGCCTTAGCCCCGACTCTGGCGGTCACGCAGATAGAGTCAAATCAAGGAAGCGGACCTTGCCAAAGAGGGTACCGGAACAGTATCCTGCAATTGGTTGATTCTGTTAGACGATTTGAAGCAAGGGGAGCGCGCTCCGGCCCCGACGAGAAGGATTAGACCTCCGCACGAATGATTGACATAAGTCCGCCTACGACAAGGGTCACTTCTCGCCAGCGCAAGGGCGGGCGGATCCGCTCCGAATCATTTCACATTCTCCTTCAGCAGCCAATCCGCAGCCTGATTGCGTCGTTC
>JBDTVQ010000353.1:0-7406 GCA_040007195.1 Acidobacteriota bacterium
ACTTATCGTAGCCAAATGGGGTGGGGGGTGTCAAACGGGGTGGAGAGTTCAGGTTGGCTGGGAGCAACAGCGCTACGCGTCCGCGAGGTGCGAGAATAGCGTCATCGTTGACTTGCATCGTGTCTTGGAGCGCGACGTTCGGGATCTCGAACGGATTATTGCTGCCGACGAAGCTATCTTGGACCATGAGAAGTCTCCGGAGAAGTCCACCTTCCTCAGAAGCGAGATCATCGATTGTCGCGACAAAATCGACCGCCTTCGAAGCAAGATCGAGAACCTTTAAGTGTGGCTAAAGGCCGGTGGTCAGTTCGCCTGCTCATCCTCGCGTACTTCCATTAATCCTTCCAACTCAGGCAACTGGAGAAGATCTTTCGGACGCCCAGCAGCCTTCTTCGCCCGAATGAGCGACTTCAGGGTGAGTGCTCGAATGCGTCTACCGAAGGCCTCGACTTCGATAGACGAGGCAAGAACGTCGTTGTAGCCACCAATGCCTGCTACCTCCGCCAGCAAGTCGATAATTCCAACGTCAGTGGCCAGCGTGAAGATCGTGCCGTTGGCAAGCGTCGTCTCGTCCCAAACGAACGGCAATCCTTCCGCCAAGCCGCGGGGCCGCGGATGGTAGGGAGCCAAGCACACAGCCAGTTTCTTAAGGTTGGCGCTGTCCCTGGCATAGCAGATGTCGAGATCGTTCGTGACGTGCGCGCTACCGTGAAATATTGCTGCCCAGCCTCCGATGACGACGAAGTCGACATCGACGTCGCAGAGACGCTGAACGACGACCGCGAAATTCATATACGAGATTTTCTGGCGGCGCCGCGCACCGTTTCGGCTTGTTGAGCAAGAACGTGCATGCGGCTCGCGCGTTCGGCGGGGCTGAGTTGGATTTGCTCGATTAGGAGCGAGAGGTCAACACCGAACTTTTGTGCAGCTTCGATTTTGCTTCCGGGTGCGGGATTGCGAAGGCGCGCTATGGCACGAGAGAGCGCGGGGCCTGTGAGAAGGCGCAGGGAACCCATGAGTTCAAATTACCACCGTGCGCAATTCACTTGGCGAGTTTCTGAATCTCCTCAGGCTTCAGCACGCGATTGAACACCATCACATCATCCATCAGGCCGACGTAGTTGACGCCGAGGCGGAGGGCGGAGAGGGCGGGGTTCCAGGCGAAGGATTCGGCGATGTTGGGGGTGGTTCCGATGGCGGTGCCGTCGAGGTAGAGGGTTGCCGTTCCTTTCCCGCTGCCGAGGGACTGGTGGGTGATGGCGACGTGGGTCCAGTGGTCGCGGGCGAAGGGGGTCTTTTTGACGATGACGAGGCGGTTGTCGAAGGCGGGGTTGGGACCGGAGGTTTGGTTGGTCGGATTCCACACCTTGAGTTCACCGAAGACGCCGAGGCGGAAGTGGCGGGGCTTGTCGTCCTTGGTGAAGTCGACCCAGATGGCGGAGTCGTTGTAGGCCTTGTCGGTGACTTGAATGGGGTCGCAGAAGCCGGGGGCGAGGTCGGTTTCGGGGTCGAGTTTGAGGAAGAAGGAGATGGTGCCGGTCCAGTTTTTGGGCTTGAAAGCGACGTTCTTTTCGGCGCGGTAGAAGACGGCGTTTTCGTTTTTGGCGCTTACGCGGAGGGCGCCCGAGCCGTTACGGCCTTCGCCGGGGGCGAGTTTGGCGTTGGGGGCGGCGGCGAGTCCTGGCTGGGCAGCGGATTGCTCCTTATAATTCGGCGCGGAATAGAGGCGGGCATCTCCCTTGGCGACCTTGGCGGTTTCGCTTTCAAACGAGGCGTGGAAGGTGAGTCCGGAAGGGACCTCGGCCAGGAGGGAGAACGAGACGAGGATCGGGTAAAGGAGAAGGCGCGGCATGGGGTTACTATAGCGCGCACTCGTGCTCGCGGTGTCCTATACTCATTGGCACCATGCGAATCATTACTGCGTTTTCACTGCTGGCTGTCCTGATTGGGTGCGGGTCCAAGAAGGAGCCGGAAAAGGTCGTTGAGGGGGAGTCCATTTCGAAGAATCCCGTGGGGTTCATGGCCCAAATGGCTAAGGCGGGCTCGGACCTGGAGAAGGTCCAAAAAGAGATGGAGAACATGAAGCCGGTGGAAGCGGTGAGCTTCACGGAACTGATGCCGTTCCTGCCAGAGCCGCCGGCGGGATGGGAAGGGCAGAAGCCGCGCGGGCAGAGCAACACGATGGGCGAATGGAAATTCAGCGAAGTGGAGCGGAACTACACGATGGGCGAGAAACGCATGGAGGTGAAGATTCTCGACTGGGCGTTCCGGCGGGAGCTTTACGCACCATTTTTCATGATGGCGAGTTTTTCGCAGGAGTCGACCGAGGGGTACAACAAGGGGATCAAGATCAACGACGATCCGGGGCGCGAGGAGTATAAGACGGACAGCAAGAATGGCGAGTTGAGCGTGCTGGTGGGCAAGCGGTTTCTGGTGTCGGTGCGGGGGAACAATATCGCGGCGGCGGAGTTGCGGGAGTGGTGGGACAAGGTGGATACGAAGGCGCTGCGGGCGAAGGCGGCGCAGTAAAAGATAAAGTGCAGGGGCCGAGGCGGCGATTAAGATAGGAGCAGCCGCATGCGCAGCGTGTTTCTAGCGTTGGTTCCGATTTTGTTGCAGGCACAGCCTGTGCCGTACACGTTTGAACGCGCCCAGGGCTACCTCACCACCTATTGCAAGTCGTGCCATAGCGGCAAGGCGGGCGTGGGGGGATTTTCGATTGATCGCGTGGCGACGCAGGAGTCGCTGGGGACCGAGGCGCAGAAGTGGACGGCGTTGAGCAGGCGGGTGCACAACGGCGAGATGCCGCCGAAGAATTCGCCGGCGCCGGCGTTGGATGAGCGCGAGCGGTTTACCGAGTGGGTGACGGCGACGCTGCGAGCGCAGGCTTGCGGTGATTCGGGTGCGGGGCTGGTGCCGGGGCCTTCTCCGCTGCGGCGGCTGAACCGCGACGAGTATACGGCGACGATTCAGGACCTGTTCGATCTGCATCTCGATATCGGCAGCGTGCTGCCCATTGACGGGGCGGGCGGCGAGGGATTTGATAACGCCGCCGAGACGTTGTTTCTGTCGCCGCTGCATTCGGAGAAGTACATGGAAGTGGCGCAGCGGACGGTGGACTTTGCGGCGAAAGAGTTCAAGTCGCGGCAGACGGTTTTGATCGCGAAGCCGGGGCCGGGAGTGACGGGCGAGCAGGCGGCGCGGAAGATTTTGACGGCATTTCTGCCGAATGCTTTTCGACGTCCGGTGACCGAGGCGGAGATTGGGCCGTATGTGGCGCTGTACCGGGCGGCGCGTGCGGAGGGGCAGGAGCACGAACCGGCGGTGTTCTATGCGATTCGCGGGGTGCTGGTTTCGCCGCTGTTCCTGTACCGCTATGAGCCGCCGAACACGGGCGCGGCGGCGCGATTGCTCGACCAGTATTCGTATGCTGCGCGCATCTCGTATTTCCTGTGGGGTTCGATGCCGGACGAGTTTTTGTTCGACATTGCGGCAAAGGGGAAGCTGGACGATCCGGAAGTGATCAAACAAATTCTGCCGAGAATGTTGCGGCACGACCGGGCCGAGACGTTTGCCCGACGGTTCATTGAGCAGTGGCTGCACACGCGCGACCTGCAGGGCGACAAGGCGCCCGATACGACGCTGTTTCCCGAGTACGCCAAAGACGAAGATTTGCGCGGGGACATCCGGCTGCAGCCGGTGTACTTTTTGCGGGAGTTGCTGGCGCGGAATCTGTCGCTGCTAAATTTTATCGATTCGACGCACACGATCGGGACGCGGCATCTGGAGAAGCTTTTCGACCTGAAGCTGCCGCTGAACGCGAATAATCGCACGCAGCCGCAATGGGTGGAGTTGCCGCCGGATTCGAACCGCGGGGGGCTACTGGGCATGCCGGCGGTGCAGACTGTTTCGTCGTATCCGTACCGGACGAGCCCGGTGCTGCGTGGGGCTTGGATACTGGAATCCATGCTGGGCACGCCGCCTCCGCCGCCCCCGCCGGACGTTCCGGCGCTTGAAGACGCACACAACGCGGCGGCTCCGAAGTCGATGCGCGAACGGCTGGAGCAGCATCGGGCGAATCCGGTTTGCGCGAGCTGCCATAGCCGCATCGACGGGCTGGGATTCGCGATGGAGAACTACGATGTGATCGGACGCTGGCGGACCGAGGACGCGGGCAAACCGGTGGACACGCACGGCGAACTGGCCGATGGTGCAAAGTTTGAAGGCCCGGCGGGGTTGAAGGCGACTTTGATGGCGCGTAAGGATGTGTTCGTACGCAACCTGACGCGGAAGATGCTGGGCTATGCGTTGGGCCGTGGGCTGACGCTGCGGGACTCGTGCACGGTGGAGGAGATTGTCGCTAAAGTGAAAGAGAAAGACTACGCCGCGCAGGCGCTGGTCGAAGCTATTGTGTTGAGCGTACCGTTCCGGTATCAAGCTGCGTCGACATCGACGCGGGCGACGCCCGGGCCTGAGCCAAGAGGGAGACCGAAATCATGAAGCCGCTGTCGCGCAGAACGATTCTGAGAGGCGCCGGCGTCGCGCTTGGGCTTCCGTGGCTGGAGGCGATGGCCGCGCCCGCGCAGGGCAAACCTCCGGTGCGCATGGCGTTCCTCTATATGCCGAATGGCGTGAACATTCAGGGATGGTGGCCGGAGAAGACGGGGCGCGATTTCGAACTATCGCCGACGCTGCAACCGCTGGCCGGGTTGCGCGACAACCTGACGATGTTCAGCAATCTTTGGAATGCGAACTCCAAGGGCGGCGATGGGCACTACGTAAAAGAAGCGGCGATTCTGACGTGCGAAACGATTAAGAAGACGCCGGGCGCCGATATTGCGAATGGCATCTCGGTGGACCAGCTGGCGGCGCAACGGATTGCGAATCAGACGCCGCTGCCGTCGCTGGAGCTGGGCGTGACACCGGTGGCGATTGGCGTGGACGCGGTGGTGGGTTACACGCGCGTGTATGGCTCGCACATCGCGTGGGCGAATCCGACGACGCCGCTGGCGCGGGAGCTGAATCCGAAGTCGGTGTATGAGCGGCTGTTTCGGGCGGCATCGGGTCCGAAGGGTAATGCGGCGAAGATGGACGCGCTGTTGCTGGACCGTGTGCAGGGTGATGCAAAGCGGCTGCGGGCGCAGGTGGGCCATTCCGATCAGATTCGCCTGGATGAATATATGTCGGTGATGCGGTCGCTCGAAGAGCGCGTGGCGCGGGCATCGAACGCAACGCAGCAGCCGTGGCATGCGCGGGCGGCGATGGATCCGAATGCGGTGCCGACGGACCGGCCGGTGGATCATGCCGAGCATGTGCGCCTGATGATGGACATGATTGCGCTGGCGTTCCAAACCGATATCACGCGCGTGGCGACGTTCATGTTTGGGAACGCGGTTTCGAATGTGAGCTTCCGGTTTCTGGAGGGCGTGGGCATTGGGCATCACGATGCTTCGCACCACCAGAACGACGCCGATAAGCTGCGGCAGTACGAGATCATCAGCCGCTGGCATGTGCAGCAGTACGCCTACCTTTTGCAGAAGTTGAAGGACATGAAGGAAGGCGAGTCGAACGTGCTGGAGAATTCGATGGTGATGTTTGCCTCGGCGTTGAACGATGGGAACAAGCATGATCCGCACAAGCTGCCGATTCTGCTGGGCGGCAAAGGCGGCGGGCGGATTGACGCGGGGCAGCATTTGACGTACGGCGTAGATAGCCCGATGGCGAATTTGTATGTCTCGATGCTGGATGCGTTTGGAACGCCGGTGGAGCGGTTTGCCGATAGCACGGGTCCGCTGGCGGGCTTGTTGAAGGGGTAGGCGATGAAGCTCGCGCTCGCGTTTGCGCTGGCCGGTTGCTTAGGCGCGGCCGATTTGAGCGGCACGTGGATTGGGCAGGTTCCGGGCCGCAACAACACGAAGACAGACATCGCATTTCAACTGGAGCAGGCGGGGTCGAAGCTGGCGGGGAAGCTGTACGGCGACTACCGGAGTAGCCCGATTACGAAGGGCACGGTGGCCGGTGATCTGGTGACATTCACCGTGGCGACGGAAGAGCAGTCGGGGAACGAAATCAACGACAGTGTGGTGCGGTATACGGGGAAGCTGGTGAATGGGGAACTGGAGCTGTCGATAGACCGGGAGTCGTCGACGCGGGCGGGTTCGGGGGCTGGCGTGCGGACGCGGGAAGCGCCGCGGGTGACGTTCCGGCTGAAGAAGTTGATGTAGGGGGGCGTGGTTTTCAGGGTTAAGATGCTAAGCTCCTTAGAAAGGAGAAAGCCGAAGCCATGGCAATGTACGGAGTGTATCGAGGAGTAGTGTCGGGGAGTTCGGACCCGGCGGGCGGTGGGCGCGTGTTGGTTTCGGTGCCCATGGCGGGTGTGAGCGGGACGTGGGCGCCGGTTTGCGGCGGGGGAAGCGGCGTTGGAACATTCGGGGTGGGCAGCCAGGTGGTGGTCGCCTTTGAGGCCGGGGATATCAGCCACCCGATTGTGCTGGGCAAGTTGTAGGGCTGGGCTGACGCTTCCCAATTCGGATACCGCCAGGCGGCGGTGTACAGGGGCCGGCGGGGTGTCCACAGGTGACGGTCCAGATGAAGAACGCACTCGAGACACTGCTGGATCGCGGTGCGTCCATCGAGTCGAGGCACCAGGCTGGTCTTGCGATAGCTTGGCCCGTACATCGAAATGATCTGCTCCGGATCGCGGAGATCATCGACAGTCCGGACGTGCATGAAAGCTGGCTCGGGTCGATCTTGGGTACGGAGCTGAGAAGCAGGGTAGTCACCCGCAAGCTCATTTCGATCCTTCTCGGCAGCGGCCCTGAGCACTCGAAGCACGTTGCCAGCCATATCCTTGCCCGCACCAGGGACAGACGTGCTATCCATGCATTGGGCCGCACGGCGCTGGATCGCGCGAACGATGAGTATGTTCGGGCGTATGCGTTCGATGCGCTCAGTTACATGCGACGTGACCGGCGGGTACGCTCTTTGCTGTTGAAAGGCCTTGAAGATCCGGCCGCCGTCGTTACGCAGTGGTGCCTGGACGGTCTTGCTCGGGATCTCGATGAGCCGGGAATCAGACAGGCGTTTACAGCGTGCGAAGGCGATTTGCGCGAGATCGAAGTTGAGGGCAAAACGACGATCGGCGAATTTGCCAAGGAGTTGCTGTCGCGGCCGCGTCGATCCGCGTGAGCGATAGAAGGGGTTTCTATCGCTCATAAAATTGCGGTATTATGATCGATAGAAAGAGTGTCTATCGCTCATGAAGTGGAACTGGCAAAAACCCGATTGGCCCGATTTCTCCTGGGATGCGGCTCGGCTTCAAGGGGCCGAAGAGCAATTCCTGCAGGGTAATGGCATGTTCGCGGGGATTGTGAAGCACATGGGCGCGCCGGATCAGGAGCAGCTCA
>JBDTVQ010000354.1:0-7374 GCA_040007195.1 Acidobacteriota bacterium
GACCGCAAATCGCTTGAGGCCGGACTCGCCCGACTAAAAGCCAAAATTGCAAAACTCCCACCATCTCCGCTCCTCGCCGATGTGCGCATCTTTTCCGATGCCGTCTACTACGCACTCGCATACGACGGATTCCTCAAAGACGATGAGGTTTTCAAGGCCCGCGAGTTATTGTTTCTCGGCGAGCAGCGCGCCGATGCGCTCGCAAAGGGCGATGCTCCGTGGACGCGGCAAACTGGGCTCGTCGTACGCGGCTACGAATCGAAGATTGACGCCAGCGTGCAGCCGTACGGACTTGTGATTCCTGAAAACTGGTCGCCCGCCGTGCCGCACAAATGGCGGCTCGATGCCTGGTTTGCCGGCCGCTCAGAGCTGCGAACCGAGATCAATTTCCTCTGGGAACGGCTGCGCAACCCCGGCCAATTTACACCTCCCGACACCATCGTCATTCATCCCTATGGACGCTATTGCAACGCCAATAAGTTTGCCGGTGAGGTGGATTTGTTAGAGGGAATCGCCGACGTGCAGAAAAACTATCGCATCGACTCCAACCGCATTGCGGTGCGCGGCTTCTCCATGGGCGGCGCAGCCACCTGGCACATCGCTACGCACTACGCCAGCCGTTGGGCCGCCGCCGCTCCCGGTGCGGGCTTCGCCGAAACCGCCGAATACACCGGCGTGATGCGTGGAGACGGTCCGAAGCCTCCATGGTATGAACAGCGTTTGTGGCGCCTTTATGATGCAACTGGCTATGCACCCAACCTGTACAACTTGCCCATCGTTGCTTATTCCGGCGAAATCGACAAACAAAAACAGGCGGCCGACCTCATGGCGACCTACATGGCTAAAGAAGGAATGACGCTGACGCACATCATCGGCCCCAACACGCCGCACCGCTATCATCCGGATTCCATCCCCGAAATCAACCGGCGCATCGATTCGATCATGGAGCGCGGCCGCGACGAGTATCCGAAGTCCATTCGCTTCGCCACGTTCACGCTCCGCTACAACCGCATGAGGTGGGTGATCGTGGACGCACTGGACAAACATTGGGAGGCCGCGCGAGTCGACGCCACCGTCACCGGCGCGCATACCGTCGAGTTGAAAACGGCTAACGTGGCGGCATTGACGCTGGACTTCGCCGCCGGGGCCAGCCTGCTCGATGAGGGCGAGGCGCGCATTACGATCGACGGTCAGACGATCACGGCGCCGGGCCCGGCATCGGACCGCTCCTGGCGTCCCGCGCTGATCAAGACTGCCGGGAAGTGGGCCGCGGGCTCTGTAGCCTCCACGGAACTGCGCAAACGGCACGCTCTCCAAGGTCCCATCGACGATGCGTTCTGGAACCGATTCATCATGGTGAAGCCGACGGGCACCAGCACGAACAACGCTCTCAACACCTGGGCCGAAGCCGAGAGGAAACGGGCGATCAAAGAGTGGCGGGGCCAGTTCCGCGGTGAGGCAATCACCAAGACCGATAACGAAATCACCGACGCCGACATAGCTTCGTCGAATCTCATCTTGTGGGGCGACCCCCAGAGCAACAAGGTACTGGCGCGCATCGCCGGCAAGCTGCCGGTGAAATGGACAGACGGCTCAATCGCCGTTGGGTCACAAAGCTTTCCCACCTCTTCTCACGCCGCAATCATGATTTACCCGAACCCCCTGAACCCCTCCAAGTATGTTGTGTTGAACTCCGGACTCACGTTTCGCGAGGCCCACTATGCTACGAACTCGCAGCAGACACCCAAGCTGCCGGATTATGCCATCGTCGACCTCACAACTCCGCCCGATACCCGCACGCCCGGTAAGATCGCGCTTGCCGGTTTCTTTGGCGAACGCTGGGAGCTGCAATCCAATCATGGTCAATAGAATGAGACAACTTGTTTTCCTCGCCGCCACCGCTGTTATCGCGCAAACGTCGCGCCCCGTGCCGCCGCCTGGCATCGAGGTTCCGGCCGCCGATCAGAAGCAGTTGGAGACAGGACTGGCGCGCCTGGCGGCAAAGATTGCCAAGCTGCCTCCATCGCCGCTGGTGCCCGATGTCCGGATCTTTCACGACGCCGTTCGATACGCCCTCACCTACGGTGAGTTCCTCAAGCCCGACGAAATTTTGAAGGCGCGCGAGCTTCTGGTACAAGGCGAGCAACGCGCCGACGCTCTCGCCGGTGGCAACGCTCCCTGGACCCGCCAAACCGGACTGATCGTGCGCGGCTATGAGTCGAAGATCGATGGCAGCGTTCAGCCGTATGGGCTGGTGATTCCGGAAAACTGGTCGCCGAAAGTGCCCCACAAGTGGCGCCTCGACGCCTGGTTTCATGGCCGGTCGGAAGTCCTCACCGAAGTGAACTTCCTATGGGACCGCCAGCGGCAACCCGAGCGCTTCACGCCCGCCGACACAATCGTTCTGCATCTCTACGGCCGCTACTGCAACGCGAACAAAATGGCAGGCGAAGTCGACCTGTTCGAAGCCATTGCCGACATGCAAAAGAAGTATCGCATCGATTCCAACCGCATCGCCGTGCGCGGTTTCTCCATGGGCGGCGCGGCTGCGTGGCACTTTGCCGCGCACTACGCCGGACGTTGGGCCGCTGCGGCGCCAGGCGCTGGGTTTGCGGAGACACCGGTCTTCCTCGATGTGTTCCAGCATGAAAAGGTAAACCCACCGTGGTGGGAGAAGAAGCTGTGGAAGATGTACGACGCCACGGAGTACGCGGCGAACCTCTACAACTTGCCGGTCGTCGCATATTCCGGTGAGAAGGACAACCAGAAACAGGCCGCCGATATCATGTCCGAGTACATGGCCAAAGAAGGGCTGACGATGACCCACATCATCGGCCCCGGCATGGGCCATGCCTATCATCCCGATTCGATCGTCGAGATCAATCGGCGCATGGACGCCATCATGGCGCGTGGGCGCGATGAGTATCCGAAGCAGCTTCGCTTTACGACTTACACGCTGCGCTACAACCGCATGAAGTGGGTGGTCGTCGATGCACTGGAGAAGCATTGGGAGAAGGCACGCGTGGATGCGTCGGTTACCGGCGCGCACGGCGTAGAGCTCAAAACGGCCAACGTTGCCGCCCTCTCGCTCGATTTCGCCTCGGGAGCAAGCCCGCTGTCCCCAGGGGAAGCGCGCATCTCAATCGATGGACAAACCGTCGTTGTGGCCGGTCCTGAGTCGGATCGCTCCTGGCATCCCACACTGATCAAGGCCTCGGGCAAATGGAGCGCGGGCGCGCCAACAGATGCCCTGCGCAAGCGGCACGGCCTGCAAGGCCCGGTCGACGACGCTTTCTGGAATCGCTTCGTAATGGTGAAGCCGACCGGCACGGGCATGAACGCGGCCGTGTCTGCGTGGGCCGATGGAGAGATGAATCATGCGATCAAAG
This sequence comes from Acidobacteriota bacterium, assembly GCA_040007195.1. Taxonomy (GTDB): domain Bacteria; phylum Acidobacteriota; class Terriglobia; order Bryobacterales; family Bryobacteraceae; genus JAFLBB01. Next base: position 3,390 of record JBDTVQ010000354.1, read on the forward strand.
AGTGGCGGCGGCAGTTCCGCGGGGAAGCCATCGTAAAAACCGACGCCGAAATCACCGATGCCGAAATCGCCTCATCCAATCTCATACTGTGGGGCGATCCGCAGAGCAACAGGGTCCTGGCACGCATTGCGGACAAGCTGCCCGTAAAGTGGAGCCGCCAGGCCGTCACGGTGGGAGCGCAAACCTTCCCCGCGGCCACCCACGCCGCGATCATGATTTACCCGAACCCGCTCAACCCGAAGAAATACGTCGTGCTCAATTCCGGCTTCACGTTCCGCGAGTACGACTACTTGAACAACGCGCGCCAGATTTCCAAGATTGGGGACTATGCGGTAGTCGACACAACGACGCCACCCGACGATCGTTATCCGGGAAAGATTGTGCTGGGCGGGTTTTTTGGCGAACGTTGGGAACTGCTCGCCAATCACGGCCAGTAGGCTAGGCCGGCGCTTTCTTACCGGCGTGGATCTCTTGCAGGCTCCACACGCGGATGGGATCCTGCTGCAGCGAAGCCGCGGCCTGCGCCGCCGCGCGCGCGCCGCTCAGTGTCGTAATGCACGGCACGCGATAGAACACGGCAGTGCGGCGAATGGTCTTCTCATCGCTGAACGAGTGGGCTCCGGTGGAAGTATAGATCACCAACTGAGTGCCACCGCCCTTGATCAGATCCACGGCATTCGGACGCCCTTCGTTCACCTTGAAGACGACCTTACACTTTAGTCCCACAGCTTGAAATGCGGATGCGGTGCCGCGCGTGGCTGCCAGTTCGTATCCAAGCTCGGAGAACTGCCGCGCAAGATCGACGGCGATGCTCTTGTGTTTGTCGTTCACGCTGAAGAACACCGTGCCTGACCGCGGCATCGGCGTACCGGCGCTCAGCTGCGCTTTCGCAAACGCCTCGCCGAAGTTCTCGCCCACGCCCATCACTTCACCGGTCGAGCGCATTTCCGGCCCCAACGCCGGATCGACACCGGGGAATTTGTTGAACGGGAACACTGGCGACTTGACGAAGAACTTGTCCACGGAGAGCACGCCCGAGGTCTGGCCCAACGTGAGGTGCGAAAGCTCTTTCAACTTCTTGCCGAGCATCAGACCTACGGCAACTTTGGGAAGCGGCACACCGGTGGCTTTGCTCACATACGGCACCGTTCGTGAGGCACGTGGGTTCACTTCGAGGACGAACACCTTGTTGTCCTTGATTGCATATTGCACGTTCATCAGCCCGATGACTTTCAGCGCCCGAGCCAGTTCGACGGTGTACTTCTGAATGGTCTCCAGCTCGCGCTGGGCAATGCCATACGCGGGGAGGACGCAAGAGCTGTCGCCTGAGTGAACGCCCGCCTCTTCGATATGCTCCATGATGCCGGCGATCAGGACATCGTCGCCATCGGAAAGGCAATCGACGTCAACCTCCACTGCATCTTCGAGGAATCGATCGATCAGCACGGGCCGGTCCTGCGAAAAGACGACTGCTTCCTGCATGTAGCGGCGGATGGCGTCTTCGTCGTAGGCGATCACCATGGCGCGCCCGCCGAGCACGTAGCTCGGCCGCACAAGCACCGGGAAGCCAAGTCTGCGGGCCACAGCAAGAGCTTCATCGACGCTCGTCGCCGTACCATTGGGCGGCGAGGGAATTTCCAAATCGTCGAGCAGCTTGCCGAACAGCTTCCGGTCCTCGGCCAGATCGATTGACTCGGGATCGGTTCCGATGATCGGCACGCCGAGACGCTTCAGCGGCAATGCAAGGTTCAAGGGCGTCTGTCCGCCGAACTGCACGATCAGGCCATCCGGCTTCTCGGTGTCGGCGATGTTAAGCACCTCTTCAAGCGTCAGAGGTTCAAAGTACAAACGGTCGGAGGTGTCGTAGTCTGTCGAAACCGTTTCCGGGTTGCAGTTCACCATGATCGATTCGACGCCAAACTCCTGCAGCGCGAACGAAGCATGGCAGCAGCAGTAGTCGAACTCAATTCCCTGCCCGATGCGATTCGGCCCGCTGCCGAGAATCATGACCTTTTTGCGATCGCTCGGATTTGCTTCGCATTCGCTCTCGTAGCTCGAATACAAGTACGGAGTGAAACTCTCGAACTCGGCAGCGCAAGTGTCCACGCGATTGAAGATCGCTTTCACGCCGAGCTCTTTGCGACGCGCGCGGACGTCCAAAGCCGGAACGCTCCACTGATCTGCCAGCCACGAGTCGGACAAACCCATACGTTTCGCACGCCTGAAATCAGCGGCGTGCATGTCCGAAAACGATTTCGCCTTTAGCTCGTTTTCATACACGGTGATGTCGTGGAGCTGGGTAAGAAACCACGGGTCCATCTTGGTCAGCTCACGCACCTGTTCCACGGTCCAGCCCAGCCCGAAGGCATAGCGAATATAGCCAAGCCGCTCCGGAGTCGGCGTAATCAGCCGCTGGGGAATGAGGTGCTCTTCAAATTTTTCGGAGGAGTCCCGTTTGCCGGTTTCCAGGCTGCGAATCCCTTTGAGTATCGCTTGCTGGAACGTGCGCCCGATGGCCATCACTTCGCCAACCGACTTCATTTGCGTCCCGAGCACAGGTTCGGCGCCCGGGAACTTCTCGAACTGCCAGCGTGGGATCTTGACGACTACGTAATCGAGCGTCGGCTCAAAGCACGCCGGCGTTTTGAGCGTAATGTCGTTGGCGATTTCATCCAGGCGGTAGCCCACCGCGAGGCGCGCGGCGATCTTGGCGATCGGAAAGCCGGTGGCTTTCGAGGCAAGGGCCGAACTGCGCGATACGCGCGGGTTCATCTCAATGATGATCATGCGGCCGTTTTCCGGGTTGATCGCGAACTGCACGTTCGAGCCGCCGGTATCGACACCGATTTCACGCAGGCAGGCAAGCGCCGCATCGCGCATCATCTGATACTCGCGATCGGTCAGCGTTTGCGCCGGGGCGACGGTAATCGAGTCGCCGGTGTGCACGCCCATCGGATCGAAGTTCTCGATCGAGCAGATGATGATGCAGTTATCGGCGAGGTCGCGCATCACCTCAAGCTCATATTCTTTCCAACCCAGAACGCTCTCCTCGATCAGCGTCTCGCCCACAGGCGATAAGTCGATGCCGCGCTGCAAGATCTCTTCGCACTCTTCGCGGTTGTAGGCGATGCCGCCGCCCGAACCGCCCATCGTGAAGCTCGGCCGGAGCACCACCGGATAACCGACCTTGAGGGCGAACTTCAACCCGTCCTCGACGTTGTTCACCAACTGCGACTGCGGCATATCGAGGCCGATCTTCCGCATCGCGTCTTTGAACAACAGCCGGTCTTCCGCCTTCTTGATCGAATCGATCTTCGCGCCCAGCAGTTCCACGCCGTATTTGTCGAGAATGCCCGCTTCGGCCAATGCCACCGAAAGGTTCAAGCCCGTTTGCCCGCCCACGGTAGAGAGCAGCGCATCGGGACGCTCGCGGCGAATCACCTCTTCGGCATAGGTGATGTTGATGGGTTCGACATAGGTGCCATTGGCCAATTCCGGATCGGTCATGATCGTCGCCGGATTGGAATTGATCAGGACAACCTCATAGCCTTCGGCGCGGAGCGCTTTGCAGGCTTGTGTGCCGGAATAATCAAACTCGCAGGCTTGGCCGATCACGATCGGGCCGCTGCCGATGATCAAAATTTTCTTCAGGTCGGTGCGCTTGGGCATCGTTATTTAGGTTTCTTTGCGAACTCGTCCATCATTGCCGCGAACTCATCGAACAGGTAGTGGGAATCGTGCGGGCCGGGCGATGCTTCCGGATGATATTGCACGCAGAACACGGGCTCGCTCTTGTGGCGGAAGCCCTCAAGGGTATGGTCGTTTAAGTTCACGTGCGTCTGTTCGACAGTCGAGTCCGGAAGAGAATCGGGATCCACACAAAATCCATGGTTCTGAGAGGTGATTTCCACCTTGGTCGTTCGCTTGTTGAGAACCGGATGATTCGCTCCGCGATGTCCGAACTTCAGCTTGAACGTCTTGCCGC
>JBDTVQ010000355.1:0-7313 GCA_040007195.1 Acidobacteriota bacterium
TCTCCATGGCTTCGGCAATCGAGCCACGTTCGCGTTGGGGAGTCATGACTTTCACGACGGCACTCTTCTTCATATATGCCCTTATGATTCAAATACGTTCTTCCTGGTTTCAAGAACACGCACGGCATCCAGCGCCGGACCGCGGTTGCCGAAGGTTCCCTGCCACGCCCCACACAGGCGGCGGCGCGCTTCCACAGCCACGTTCTCCGACGTCGGTACGATGTGCGCGAACGCCGGAACCTGCGTGTTCAGGTACTTCATATGGAAGTCGTTCAGTACCGCCGAATGTACCAGAGTGTCGAGCTTGCGCTGGTCGACGACAAAGCCAGTGGCGGCGTCCACGTCGCCCTTCACACGCACTTCCAGGATAAAGTCGTGCCCGTGCCCGTGGGGGTAGTTGCACTTGCCGTACAGTTCGCGGTTCTCCTCGTCGCTCAACGACGGCGCATGTAAGCGGTGAGACGCGGCGAACCGGTACCGCTTGGTAAGCCGGATCATCCTTCCTCTCCACTGAAGTCCACATAGAGGTCTTCGGTCTCCCACAAACGCACATTGTGCAACCGCACCGCGCCGTCAAAATTCGGTTGCAGCCGCCGCCAGATCTCGCGAGCCACGTTCTCCGTCGTCGGTACGACGCGATCAAAAGGCGGCACCTCGTGGTTCAAGTGGTGGTGGTCGAACGGTTGGATCACCTCGCGCTCGAGAATCTGCTTTAGCTCTTTGAGGTCCAGCACCATGCCCGTCACCGGATCGGGCTCCCCGCTCAGGGTGACTTCCAGCTGGTAATTGTGTCCGTGGCCATGCTGGTTGGCCGACTCGCCGTATACCTCCAGGTTGCGCGCGGCGTCCCATTCGGGGCGGGCGGTGAAGTGGGAGGCGGAAAACTCAGCTTTCCTGGTGATCAGCATAGGACCAGATTTATGTAGATGACCGAACTCGAAAATCGATTCCAGTTAAAATGATAGCGTCCATGCTCAATGCTAAGAATGATCGTTTGCTTCAAGGCCTCTTGGCCGTCGCGCTCGTAGCTCTTACGGTGGCTGTCGCCGATTCCATGCGCGACCGCGTCATCCGTGCGGGCGACCAGGCCCCGTACTTCTCCTTGCGGGCCGATAACGGACTCACCGTCACGCCAACAGAGTTCGGGGGAAAGGTCCTGATCGTGAACTTTTGGGCCACGTGGTGTCCGCCCTGCGTGGAAGAGACGCCGTCAATGGTGGCGTTCGCCAACCGGTACCGCGACAAAGGCGTGGTTGTCTTCGGCATCTCCGTCGACAAATCGCAAAAGAACTACGACAACTTCATCCGCCGCTTCGGAATTACGTTCCTGACGTCGCGCGACCCGGAGGCCAAGACCAGTGATCTCTTCGGAACCTATGTCTATCCGGAAACCTACGTGATCAATCGCGAGGGCAAGGTTGTGCAAAAGATCATCGGGGGAACGAACTGGACCGATCCGAACCTGATGCGCTTCGTCGAGGGAATGCTCTAAAGCGCTACGGCTCCGTGGGAATCGTCCGTTTTACCACCGGCTGTGGCCGTCCTTGAGCGTTTGCTACGTCCCAGCTGGTTTGGTAGACAAGCCGCGCGATCCGCTCCATCTTTCCGTACTCGATCTTTTCCGGCCGGTCGCCCATGCGGTGATAGTCGGGGTGCAGGCCCGTGTGGAAGAACACGGCGGGCACCTTGCTCTGAAGAAACGGCCACTGGTCGCTTCGCCTTACGAGGTTGCCGCGGTTGTTGTCGTAGTCCATCCGCAGCGTGAGATCGATCTCCGCGTTGGCCTTTTTCACTACGGCCGCAAGATCAGGGCTGAAACTGTAGCCCATGACATGGACGCTGTTGGCGTTCGAAGCGGCCTGCTGCGGCTTCATTCCGTAAAAGCGCCTGCCGCCGTTTTCGGGCACCTCTTCATTGCGGCCAATCATGTCCATGTTGAGCGCGGCTACTGTTTTGTCCAACGGCCACAAAGGATGATTCAGCCATGCGTAGGAGCCCAGTAACCCCCGCTCTTCCGATCCCCACAGCGCAAAAATAACCGTCCGCGCGGGCCGCCTGCCATTCACAGCCGCCGTTGCATATGCTTCCGCAATCTCGAGAACGGCCACCGTACCCGATCCATTGTCATCGGCGCCGTTGAAAATCTGCGTGCCATCTGCGCCGTCGTGATCATGATGCGCTGAGATGATGACAGCCTCGCTTTTTCGCCGTGGATCGCCGCCCTCGATCTTTGCCAGCAGGTTGCGCTCGACAATGCTCGTGCGCGCTACCGACGCCGCAAATTCGACTGGGAGCGGGGCGGGGAAGTGGACACTGCCGCCTTCCGCGCCTGCCTTCTGGCGCAGCGCGGCCAGGGGCGTGCCGAGAATATGCTCCGCAATCGGCTCCGAGATCCGCGTCACCGGAATGCGCAGCCGGTTGACCCGGCTGGCCAGTTCGTAACGTTCTATGCGCGGCGGCTTGAGCGGCCAATCGGCATTCGCCGTACCGGCGAACGTGCGCCGCCGCCCCGCCGAAATCTCATCGGCGACAATCAGCACGCCTGACGCGCCTTGATCCTGCGCCGTCAGCGCTTTGCTCCAACTGTTGGCATAGTCCGAAGTGACCAGGCCGTCGAAATCGCTTTTGGGATTCTCCGGCTGCGGATCGCCTTCGAAAACGACAACAATCTTGCCGCGCACTTCGGCACCACGGTAATCGTCCCAATTGTATTCCGGAGCACGGATTCCGAAACCCACCAGGACAGCCTGACCCTTTGCCTCCGCGTTCGCCGATTGCAGCAGCGGATAAAAATCTTCGCGCAGACGCCCCGTGCGCCGCGCGCCTCCTTCGCCAATCGACAGACGATTGCCCTCACCCAGCCGCCCGTAGATCAATTCGAACTCCTGAAAGTACTCGCCGTTCTCACCCGCCGGCGCAAGCCCGAGACGCTGGAATCGGGAGATGATCCACTCGGCAGCCAACTTATATTCGGGTGTGTTCGTCAAGCGGCCGCGCATCTCGTCCGAGGCGAGGAAAAACAGGTCCGCCTTCATCTCGTCCCGCTTGATCGATTCGATCTCGGGCGCGCGCCCTTGAGCGTGCAGGGAAGCGGCGCAGAGGATTGCGGCAAGCATTCGCATGCGCGCAGAGTAGCACGGCTGCGAAGGTCAGGCGATTCCGTCGTAGAAGAAGAACGCGCCCTTCGTCGTCGTCGGCAGCTTGTCGATCTTTTCGTAAAGCTGTTTCAGCGGGGCCTCTTTTACGCCATCGCCGTTCATGATGTCGATGGCAATGTTTCCCGCGACCATCAGCACGGCGGCCGTCGGTGGATAGGTGATCTCGTGAATGTGCCGGCCGGTGGCCTTCCGGTAGAACAGGCACTGCGCGATATGGCCGGCGGCCTCGCCCTCCTCCACCGGCATCGCCCGTGCGCGCTTATCGCAAATCGCGTGGGTAGCCTCGTGAACGATCACCGATTTTTGCAGTGTTGTGGACGCCTCGGTGAATCCCAGCTCGAACCGGTTGGGAATGTGGAAATAGGCGGCGCTGTTGTCCATTCCCATCACCCAATCCATGTGGATCTTGCGGTCGCGGACAAAGTCGCTGATCGGTTTATAGTCCCCCGGTTGATACCGCCTGCCTTCGAGGGTGAACTCGACCGCATTGAGGTATGGACTCTTCAAAACATCCATCGTCGTAAATCTGAGAGAGTCGAGCGGGTCGCCTTTCATGGTTTGCCATGTGGGGCCGTTTAAGGCGTCGATCGTTTGGCCCACCGCGTCTACCTTGCCGTCGGGCTTGGTCCAGCCAAATTTAAGGCGTTGAAAGAAATCGATTGCCCCCTTGGTGAGTGAACCGCAATCGCCGTCCACAACAAGTCGAGTTACCTCCAGTACGCCGGCGTCGATGAATTTGTTGAGCAGCGTCTGTACCTCGACTACATCGGCGGAATTGTTCGTCGAATACTTACCGACGGAATGTTTAATCGATCCCATTCTGAAAACGTCCTCACCTGGGAACGCGACATTCCAGCCCGGCAGGGCTCACCTTTTGTTCTCCCCAAGGATTCCCGACGGATTTCCCTTCAATTCGGCCGCGAGAATTGCTAGAATCGCCGGGCATGGATGCTGTTGGCATCACGTTCAGCTCGCGTCCCCTGATGGATCACTTTGAAGAAGGCGATCCGGAATGCGGATCGAAGCACCGCGAACGCGGTCATGTCCAGTTAATCGACCGTGTCTACGCGGCGATAGGCAGCGGCGACAGTGAGACATTGCTCCAGTTGCTTACTCCGGATGCCTCGCTCACCATCGAGGGCTTCCTCGACATGGATGGGCGCTGGGAAGGCGCGGCCAACATCCTTGCCGCATGCGGCCGTAATTTCGCCTTGGTCGAAGGGCAGCAGGTGTCCATCGAGCGCGTGTGCGCGCAAGGCGATCAATTGATCATCCTGTTTCAGGAGACTGGACGCCAACGGTCATCCGGCGAAATTTACGACGCGCACGTCGTCCAGTGGTTTCACTTGGCCGATGGCAGGATCGACAGCATTCGTGAAATCGCCGTCACGAAGACGATGTCCGCCGACAGCCGAACTTAACCGGCGTCCCTGTTACAATCCCCTCGTGGCTTCTTCCACCCTCTCCGCGCCATCCCTTTCAGATGCGGCGCGTAATGAACTAGCGGCAATCGTCGGGCCGCGGCACGCACTGACACGTCCCGAAGACCTCGCGCTTTATGAATACGACGGTGGCGTGGATAAGGCACGCCCTGAAATGGTCGTGTTTCCCACCCAGACGGAACAGGTATCGGCGCTTGTGATCGCGGCCATCCGTAACGGCCTGCCGATCACGGGCCGCGGCGCCGGAACCGGCCTTTCGGGCGGCGCCATTCCACGCCGCGGGGGCCTGGCCATTTCCTTTGCGCGCATGAACAAGATTCTGGAAATCGACCTGCCGAACGAGCGTATGCGCGTGCAGCCCGGCGTCGTGAATCTGGACATATCGATGGCTGTGGCGCGCGACAAGTTCTTCTATGCGCCCGACCCTTCGTCGCAGCGCGCCTGCACCATCGGTGGCAATGTTGCCGAGAACGCCGGCGGACCGCACACGCTAGCCTACGGGGTCACGACAAACCACGTCGTCAGTCTGGAAATGGTGCTCGCCGACGGTTCGATCGTGCGCACGGGCGCTAAGGCAACCGATTCCGCGGGCTACGACCTCACCGGCCTGTTCACGGGCTCGGAGGGCACCATGGCGCTTGTCACAGAAGTGACCGTGCGGCTCATGCGCGCGCCGGAAGCCGTTAAAACAATTCTGGTGATCTTCGATTCGGCGCTCGATTGCGGCCGTACCGTAGCCGGCATCACCGCCCGGGCAATCACGCCTGTTGCTGTCGAGATGCTCGATGGCGTCATGCTGCGCATGGTGGAGGAAGCCACGCACGCCGGTTTCCCCATGGACGCCGAAGCCGTGCTGCTCATCGAATTGGAAGGTCTGCGCGAACAGGTGGACGAGCAGGCTGAGCAGATTCGCGAAGTCTGCGCAGCCTGTGGATCGCGGGAATTCCGCATTGCACGCTCGGCCGAAGAGCGCGACTTGTTGTGGAAAGGCCGCAAGAACGCATTCGGCGCTGTCGGCCGCGTCAGCCCGTTTTACTACGTGCAGGATGGCGTCGTGCCCCGCACCAAAATTCCCGCCGCGCTCGATTTCGTGCGCAAGACGTCGGAGAAGTACGGACTCACCATCTCCAACATCTTTCACGCCGGCGACGGCAATTTGCACCCGATCATCCTCTTCGACATGCGCAAGCCCGGCGATCTGGAAAAGGCGCAGCATGCGGGCGAAGACATTCTCGACTTCTGCATTTCAGCCGGCGGTTCCATCACGGGCGAACACGGGGTCGGCATGGAAAAGATGGAATTGATGGCGCATCAGTTTCCGCCGGATTCGCTCGATCTCATCGCAGCTATCAAGCGATTGTTCGATCCCTTATGCAATTTGAATCCCGGCAAGGTGCTGCCGACCGGCCGCGGCTGCATGGAGATTCGCCAGCGGCCCCTAACGGCAGCCACCGAGGTCTAGCCTTCCATTCAGCGACTGCCGCATTCAGCTCTATTGCCGCAGGTATCAGGCACTCCGCGAGAGCTGCCGCTTTCGCAGTGCATCACCCATCTTCGCCGCCGAGTTCGATGGCATCTTCGAATTCGATGTCGAGCTTCAGTAATCGCGCATCGGAACAACGCGCCAGGTTTGCGCGCCTTCGGCCTGATTCAATCCCTCGACCAAACGCTGCGCATAATTCTGGTCCACCTCGCCGCGACCGCCCGACGGCATGTGCTCTACCAGTTCATTTCCACGAAAGTAAAGGCTCCAGCCGCGGTTCACCCGATCGTAAGCCGCGCTCGTGCTCTGATTCGACGAGCGAAGTATCTCACCCGCCTGCCGCATGCTTTCTACCGCACTGCGTAGGCGGCTGGCGATCAGTTGGTTGCTGATTTGCCAGGACTGCCAGATTTGAACCAGGGTCCCGAACTCGCGCGCGAACACGTCCTGTGGCGCTCCGACCACGGATGAGTAGAACATCCACATCGACTGATCGATCATCCGGGTCGTGTCCATCTCGTAAAAGCGGTATGGCCGCCCGTTCACCATGCAGTCATATAGGATGTACGCGCCCGGGACGCCCTGGTCCTGAAACTCCTGTACTTCGATAATGCGGCTGAGTTGCTTCTGGTAACCGTTCCGCGCGGCTGTGCGCGCCATCTGCGGAAACAAATACTGCATCGCCTGCACGGGCCGCATGTAGGGACCCGTCAGATAGCCGCTTTGCGCATACCACTGATTGGTGTTTACGATGTACGGCCCTCCAAGCCCAACCACCTCGCCGTTGGGCCCCATTCCGTCAATGGCTCCCTTCGCCGCCGAAACCATCCTCCAATCCGATGGCAGGTTGATGTTCCCACTGCCGTCGGGGAACTGATGACGGACCCACTGGATCTGCCGGGGCGGTTGACCCTGTGCACTTTGTCCACCGCTCTGTCCACCGCCGGCAACCTGCGCCATCTGTGGCAGCGAGGCACGAAAGCGCGACGCCTCATCGAGCAGGACGCTCACCCGTCCGCCGCCTTGTTGCAGTTCCACCATCATCAGCCCGGTGGAAGAAATCCCTCCCACGCCTGCATGGAAGAATGCCTGTGCCCGTTGGTCGTCCTGGCTCGCTACCGCCGCGACCACCTGCGGCCGTCCGTCGAAGTACTGTTGCGCGAGATTCCCGAGCATTCCCTGGAGCGTCGTTTGGGCGCTGCGGGCATTGCCGGAAAAAGACGCGCGAAG
>JBDTVQ010000356.1:0-7280 GCA_040007195.1 Acidobacteriota bacterium
CTGCACTCCTTCGTTGTCGTAGCTCCCAGGAAATCGGTGACTTTGAAAACGAATACGAAGTCGCCAGTTACTTGCGGCGAGCCCGAAATCAGGCCATTGGTGTTGAGTTGAATGCCTTGCGGCAACGAGCCGCCGGCGAGCGTCCAACCGTACGGAGGTGTGCCGCCGCTTGCCGCAACCAGCAAATTGTAGGGCTGTCCGATGCTGGCCGCATTCAACGGACACGAACTGGCCACGGTCAGCAGGGTCGCGCAGGTGCGAATCTCGGCGATCTCGCGCGCGAGCGGAAGACCGGAAAACACCGGCGCCGCAAAGGCTCCGCCTTGCGCTACCAAGGGAGCGAGTCCGCCCGTGAGGCTGATCTTGCCGAACGTCGGTGTGTTGACAGGCACGGAAAGAATGACGCCGAAGCTGACAAGCTCCAGCGAGTCGGGATTCGATTCAAGCACCTCCCACACCGCGGTCGCCACGCCGTTCACCACGGGAACCTGCGCAAACGCTCCGATCGATGCCGTCACGGGAGAATACTGTCCCGCCCCATTCGCATCGGTGTTGGTGAGGCGCGCCACGATGTTCGACGAAATTGTACCTTCGGGAACGGGGTTCGTCGTGACGTAGACCGACACGCCAGACGGAATGCCGGTGAACCGGGCCATCAAGCGCGTTCCGTTCGTCGCCAGGCCGGCCTGGTTCATGCTGTTCACGGGAGTAAATGAATTGTTGAAGAAGCCCGTCTCGGTGCCATAGCTCACCAGCGGATCGTTCTGGTTGGCAATCGCCGAAGAAGCGTTGGCCGAGGTCGCAACGTTGCGCTTGCGAAACTCGTTGGCGTTGCCCTCGCCGAAGCGGACATTGAGGTCGCGAAAGGAATCGGCAAACACGATGGGGTTGTTCCCCACGCAGCCGTCGATGACGCGCGTGTAGTCGGACGAATCGTCGGGCGCGCGCGCGCCGACTCCGCCCGAGCCGGTAACGACGCCGACATTCACCTGGCTGCCGGTGAACGGCACGAATGGATTGGTCAGCAGCGTAACGGTCATCGTGACGTTAGCGGGCGCGGCCAGTTGCGACACATTGGCGCGCACATTCACTAGCCGGAACTCTCGCACGAAGGGACCGGCAGGCCCGGCTGGAGCGATCTCCAGCGTCTGCCATACGATGACGCCTGAGGTGTAGAAGCCTTGGACCACATTGGCGTTCGGCACCACCAGATCCACGGCACGGCCCACCTGAGCGCCCGGCGGCGGATTGTCGATCAACAGCAGCGCTTCGGTGGCGTTGATTGCGGGATCGAGCGTGCGGCTTGCGAAAGGGACATTCAGAGCAACGTGAATCGCGCCCACAATGCCGCCCGCGGGCTTAGTGCCGCTGCAGCGAATGACCACGGGCGCCACTAACTCGGCCACGGCGCGCGCGCGAATCCCCACCTGGTCGGTTACTTGCGTTGCGCAACTATAGGACTGCGCCAGTGCCTGGGGAGCCCCCAATAACAGGCAGAACGCGGGCACACTCCAGGTACGGGCAAATGAAGACAGTCCTCGCATGATGCCCCATTATGCTTCAGTTTGCCTTCAAACAAAATAGGGGACTTGTGTTGTAAGTGTGCTTTGTCAGCGGGCTTACCGTATGGCGATCGTCGCCGTGTTGCTGGTTGCTCCATTCACGGTCACGGTGACGGGAACCGCGTCGCCCAGTTGCGCATTGTCCGGCACCAAGACATTCACCTGGTAGAGGCCGACGAAGCCCGGCGCCAATCCAGCGTAAAGAATTTGCGCCGTCTGGCCGCCGATGTTCGCGGTCACGGCATTCACAACGCGCGACAGCGGTTCCGCCGAGGGAGCGAGCGTGCCGTTGGCGACTTCGGGATTCACGCGGCCAAGGCCCTCGCAATAGATGCTGATCACGCGGCCGCGACCCACGGGCGTTCCGGGCGCGGCGAGGACGGCACGGCCCAACTCCGCCGTCGTCGAGCCGTCGAGGATGGCACCTTGTCCGGTTCCCTGCTGGTTCACGGTGAAGATGCCCGGCTGCGTGGCGGCAAGCACGACATCGACGGGACGCGAGATTTGCCCGCCGCGCTGCACAATCATCTGGCGCGCGACGCCAGGCAGCAGGTCGCGCGGTACTTCGCCGTTCAATTGGCCGGGGCTGGCAAAAAAGAGGGGCAGTGGGGCGAGGCCTGTGCTCGGGCTTGCGAAAAAGGCGAATGCGCCCCCGAGTGCCTGGGCCGGCGGAAACGCGCTGGCAGTTCGATCGGCAAGACCAACGCCAAACGCGGCAACGAGACCGCCGGGAGCAATGGGCTGGCCCGGTTGGAACGTAGAGGTGCTGAGCACGGCGTCGTCGGCCAGTTCCGGAAGCGTAATCGTGTCGTCGGCGGCGCCATAAATGACCGCATTCGCTTTCAGCACGGCGCCCGTGGAAGTTGCCTGCAGGTCGAGCCGAAGTTGATTGTTGGCCAGGCCGCTGGGCACGGAAACATCGCCTACCCAGATGCCCTCACCGATGTGCGTGAGCGAATTCTGCGCGCCGTCGGGGGAAGCGAGCCGGGCCGTCACGGCGCCGACCGTCATTGCCGCGCCGCAGTTGTCCACCACGCGGGTACGAACAGATAACCCCGAACCGGTCATTGCCAGGAACCCGGTCACCGGTTGCAAGGGCGCAAGCGAGAGAGAGGTGCGCACGCAACCGCCGCCCGGCGTCAACACCAGGCGCAACGGTACGATGACCACCTGCGCATCGCCGCCGAGCGAGGCGACAACACCACCTTCATAGACACCGGCCGCCAGTCCTGCGGTCGCGATGCTGATGGCGATCGGTTGCTGCTCGCCAGCAGCGAGCGAGAGCGGAGGCTGCGCGGGCAGACGGAAGGGCCGAGTGTCGCCGCTGATTGCCAGATCGAGCGTAGCAGCTGCATCACCCGGGTTGGTGAGCGTGATCGATTGCGGCGGGGGGTCTCCTGCGCCTTGTTGCGAAACGAAAAGCAGTCCGCCCGGTGCGGCGTGAAGGCCCGGTTGTTGTCCCTGGGCAAGCAGGCGAAGGTGAGCGGCCACCAGGCGCGGTGAATTGTCGGCGCCCGTGCTGATTCGCAATACGCCGCTGTACAGCCCTGCCGCGAGTCCCGACGTGTCAGCTGAAATCTGCACGCGCGAAGGCAGCGTGGTCCGCGCGGTTTCGCTCGCCGGTGTCACGCGAAGAAAGTTGCCGATGCCCGCCCCGCCGCCGCTGGCGCTCTGCCAGATAAGAGGATTCGCGCCCAGCGACAGAACATCCAAATCTTGCGCCGGCGGAATGGATGCCCCGGCCACGCCTCTAAACGACATCGCCGATGTCGAAGTTCCTAACCGGTCCGGTCCGTTGCTGATGCTCAACGAGGCCAGCAACGATGTAGGTGCCGACCCTGGAGGGCCGCTGACGGTCACGCGCGAAACATAGGTTCCCGAGGGCAGTCCCGAGGGGCTCGCCTGCAGTAATGAGTAGGCCGGCTGCGTGGGGGTCACGGTTCCTGTCGATTCCAGGACAGTCAGCCATGAGCCGCCGCTGACCGGCGTGACGGAGATCTGATAGTTGAACGTGCCCGCCCCTGCATTCGAAACCGTCAGATGCCGGTAGAGAGGCTGCGCCGCTCCACTGGGGACGCGGAAGCTGAGGCCGCGCGGCCGTACCTGCATCTGGGTCAGCAACGGCGCGTTGATCTGCAGCACCACGGGAATTCCGATGGGCCCGTTGCTCGCCCCCACCGCACTGACGGTGATGAGCCCGTTGTAGGTCCCCGGCGCCATGGCCGCGCTGTCAACGTCCACACGCACGCGCAATGGCGTACTGGCGTTGCTGAGCGTCACGCGCAGCCAACTGGTGCTGGGCACCAGCGCGTTCACCGGAACCGTTCCCGCGCCGCTGGTGACGCTGAGCTCCTGCGCCACGGGCGAGATGCCTTGCGTCGTCGTGAAGCTTAGGAATCCGGGCTTCACTTCGAACGGTCCGTTCACTCGCAGCGAGCAGGGCGTGGTCGTCGTGTTCTGTTGCGCGTCGGTCACGCGCAGCGTGAAGGTCGATTGTCCGGCGGCCGTGGCCGAGCCGGCGATCTCGCCGTTGCCATTCAATGTGATTCCCTGCGGCAGCGAGCCCGCGGCGATTGACCAGCTATACGGAACCACTCCGCCTTCCGCCGTCAACACATAGCGATAGGCAACCTGCTGGGCGGCGCTGGGGAGCGGGCATGGCGACTTGATGGAAAGTCCGCCGGTGACGGAAAACGGAAGGCTGTTCGTGAAGTCGGGCGACGTGAGAATCGTACGCCGGACGGCGACGGGAAAACTGCCCGAACTGGTCAGCAGGCTTGCCGGAACGGCGGCGCGCACCGTGCCCGGATCGATGAACGTGGTGGTCAGCGCGAGTTGGTTCACGGTTCCGAAATTCCACACAACGACCGAGTTCGAATTGAATCCACTACCGAGCAAAGTGATGGTTAAAGCCGGGGCCCCTTGCACCGCCTGATTCGGATTGATCGACGACAGCGCGAACGTGCTTCCCCCACCGGGAGCGGTGATGAGCGAACATTGGCGCAACGCCTGCTGCCCGGAGTTGTCGACCACGCTCAGAACAAAATTGTAGGTGCTGTTCACGGAAGCCGTACCAGAGAGAGCGCCATTCGCGGAGAGAAAGAATCCCCCCGGAAGCTGCCCCGAGGCCAGGGTCCACACGTAAGGCTGGACGCCGCCCGAGGCTAACAACGTGGTCGAGTACGGTTGGTTCGTCGGCGCTTGAGGAAGCGGACAACTGGTCTGAATCGCAAGTGGATTCGCCGAAGCAGGCAGCATCGTGATGGAGCAGGCCTTGGTGAGCACCGTGTTATTGCCGTCGGTGGCGCGAATCGTGAATGTCAGCGTGCCTTGCGCCTGAGGAACGCCAAACAGCCCTCCGGCAGCCGTGAATGTGAGCCCCGGAGGCAGCAGACCTTCGAGATACGCGAACTGCACCGGAGACTTGCCGTTGGCCGTCTCCAGTTGCGTCTCATAGTTCACGCCCACCGTTCCCTGCGGAAGCGGGCACGGCGTGGTGATCGCGAAGTTCTGTGCCCAAACGGGCGCTTGCAGGGCGAAACAAAGTGCGCCCAATATCCATTTACGGTTCAATAGTGCCTCCTGCCGCGGCGCTTTACTGTTCGGCGCCATCCACCCATGCTGCCGGGGACTTGAATCCTGCCGGAGATTCGGTTGTGTGCCGGAGTGAGTCCGCCGGTGCCAGCTTGCGCCACACCTCCAGCTTCGTCACCAGCTCGTCAACCAGTCCTGGATATTGCGACGCCAGATCGTGCGATTCCGTTGCGTCCTTGTCGATGCGGAACAGGTAGGTTTTCGTTGCGGACGATTTAGTCCCAATTTCCCTTACCAGCTTCCATTGCTCGCCGCCCTTGTCGCGATGCACGGCGAAATGAAATCCGCGCTCGCTTTCGATGGAGAAGAAGAGATCTTCGCGCGAAGCGACAGTTCCCGTTCGAATGCCATACCACATGCTAATGCCGTCAAGTGGGTTGAGGAATCGCGGCTTCAGCTTTGCTGCGACGGCCAGCGTGGGCAACACATCCATAACGGTCATCACTTGCGTGAGCGTCTTCTTCGCGGGTACCGTGCCCGGAAACCGGATGACGGCGGGAACTCTTGTGCCGCCTTCCCAGGCGCTCCCCTTGGCGCCACGCAGCGGCTTGTTGCGCGCCCCGGAACCGATTGGCCCGCCATTGTCGGAGAGGAACAACACGATCGTGTTATCGCGCATACCCTCGCTGTCGATTGCGGCCAGCACGCTTCCGATCGCAGTGTCCATGCGGTCCACCATGGCGGCGAACGTGCGGCGCTTCTCGTCCTCGATCTTCGCGTATTTCTCGATGAGTTCCTTCGGCGCCTGCAGCGGAGCGTGCGGCGCGTTGAACGGTATGTAGAGGAACATCGGCTTCGCTTTGTTACGACCGCGAATCAGGCGTCCGGCTTCGGCGGCGATCAGATCGGTTGTGTAGCCCTCTTCTTTGAGCGCCTTTCCGTCGCGATGCCAGTCGAGCCCGCCGTCGCGCTCGTGCGTGTAGTAATCGATGGCTCCGTTCAACTGTCCGTAGGTGTGCGCAAAGCCGCGTGAGCCCGGAAGGTACTTGCGGTTATAGTGGCCCAGGTGCCACTTGCCGGTCATCGCCGTTTCGTAGCCCGCCTCCTGGAAGTAATCGGCGATGGTGCGCTCGGTGAGCGGCAGCCCGAATGGCACCCACGGACGGACGACGGTGTAGCCAAGTCCCAGACGCAACGGGTAGCGGCCCGTCATCAGGGCCGAACGCGTGGGCGAGCACAGCGGGAATGAGTAGAAGCGATCCAGCTGCGTACCTTCGGCGGCAAGCCGGTCGATATTCGGCGTTTCAATCTCGGAGCCGTGATAGCCAACATCGTTCCAGCCAAGGTCGTCGGCAAGGAAGATGACTACGTTCGGGCGTTGCGTTTGGCCTTGCGCAAGCGCCGGCGCAGCCGTGGCAGCCAGCGAGGCAAGGAAAGACCGTCGTTCCATGCGATGAGTATAATCCTTTGCATGAGAATCGCTGCCTTGGCGCTGGCCGCATCGATTGGCCTGTTCGCGGCCGATGCGCCTTGGCCGCAGTTCCGCGGGCCGGGCTCGAATGGCATCGGCGAAGGCGCCGGATTGCCCGCGAAATGGAGCGCGACGGAGAACATCCGCTGGCGCGTGCCGGTGCCGGGCGTGGGATGGTCGTCGCCCGTTGTCGCCGGAGGGCGCGTGTTCCTGACGGCCGCCATCAGCAACGGCGATATCGAACCGCCCAAGAAGGGTTTGTACTTCGGAGGCAATCGCGGCAAGACCAGCGACGTGCATCGCTGGATGGTCTATGCGTTCGACTTCGAAAGTGGCAAGCTCGCCTGGGAGCGTGAGGTCCGCCGCGGAGCTCCGCCCATCGCGCGGCACTTGAAGAACAGCTTCGCCAGCGAAACGCCCGTCACCGACGGCGAGCGCGTCTACGCCTGGTTCGGGAGCGCCGGCCTGTTTTGTTTCGATCTGCAAGGAAAGCTTCTCTGGTCCAAAGACTCTCCAGGGCTGGAAATGCGCTACGGCTGGGGCACGGCTGCGTCGCCTGTTTTACACGGCGGCCGGATTTACATCGTGCATGACAACGATTCGGCTTCCTATCTCATGGCGCTCGACAAGGTAACCGGCCGCGAAATCTGGCGCGTGGCGCGCGACGACGAGAAGAGCAACTGGTCCACTCCCTTCATCTGGACACATGACGG
>JBDTVQ010000357.1:0-7270 GCA_040007195.1 Acidobacteriota bacterium
TAGGCGAGTTCTTTTTCAGCTCACCGATCGATCCTCGGAACATCTGGCTCGACTATGGCCGGTCGGACGACGATCAGCGGCACCGGGTGACTTTCGACGGAGCGCTGCGTTCGCCAAGCGGCCCGGCGCAAAATGCCTGGCAGCACCTGACGCATGGATTTCAACTGAGCGGCATGCTGCAGTATTATTCGGCGCTGCCCTTCAACATCACCTCGGGTGTGACGACGATTCAGGGCACCGCCGGACGTCCGCTTCAGAACGGGGCGTTTATTGACCGCAATGCCGGTATCGGCAACGACTATTTCAGTATCAATCTCAGAGCCAGCCGGACGTTTTCGCTTTCCGAGCGCTTGCGCCTGGAGGCGATGGCCGAGGCGTTCAATGCGCTGAACCATCGCAATAACCTGACCAGGAACGGGAATTTCGGTGCGGGCGCTTATCCCACAAATCCCTCGGCGACGTTCGGACAAATCACATCCGTGCAGGATCCGAGGGTGATCCAACTGGCAATGCGCCTGAGGTTTTAACGAGGTCCTATGCATACCCTTCTTTTGTCCGCGCTGCTCACCATACAGATAGGCCCGATGGACACAGAGGCGGCGCGCGAGCCGCAGATGGCGGCGACGAAGTCGATGGTTGGCTTGACGTTCGGCGCGGGTAAGGCCATCTACTTCAGTGCGTCTCATGATGCGGGAAAAACGTTTTCCGTGCCTGTTAAGGTGGCCGGGGCGGAACTGCTACCGCTTAGCCGGCATCGCGGTCCCCGGCTTGTGATGCAAGGGAACACGGTGGTGATTACAGCGGTGACCGGGCGCAAGCTGGCGGAGGGTCCGCATGCGCATGGGCTGCCGGCCGATGGCGATCTGTGGGCGTGGCAATCGGCGGATGGCGGCACGACGTGGTCGAAAGGCGTCCGCATCAATGACGTTGCCGGTGCGCCGACCGAAGGCTTGCACGCGCTTTCCGCAAGCGATGACGGCGTACTTTTTGCAGCGTGGCTGGATAAGAGAAGCGAGAAGGGCACTGGCCTGTACGGTGCGCGTTCGACCGATGGCGGCGTTACGTGGACGAAGAACGTTCGAATTTACGAGTCGCCGGAAGGAACCATCTGCCAGTGCTGTCATCCATCGGCGGCGTTCGGGCCGGGAGGCGAAATTCTGGTGATGTGGCGGAACTGGATTGGCGGTTCGCGCGATATGTACCTGGCGCGGTCGCGCGATGGGGTGAGCTTTTCGAAGCCCGAGAAGCTGGGGAATGGCACATGGCCGTTGAACGCGTGTCCGATGGATGGCGGGGGATTGGTGGTTGCCAAAGGCCGCATCGTGACCGCTTGGCGGCGTGAGGGTGAAGTGTACATGGCGAGCCCTGGGGAAAACGAAGTGAGGTTGGGGAAGGGGATCGACGTTTCCATCGCCGCCGGTACCGACGGTGTGCATGCAATATGGGCGGGCGCCGATGGCGTGGTTGCCTACTCGCCTGCTACGAAGGCGACGCGGCAACTGGCCGAGAAGGGCACGTTTCCCAATCTGGTGGCGCTTCCGGGCGGAGGAGTGCTGGCGGCGTGGGAGGCCGACGGCAGGATTGTGGTGCAGGCGATTCAGTAAGAAGGAGGCTGCGTTCTGTATGCCGGTGCGGCGGCGGTTTGGATGTTTTCGGTGTCAGCCCCCGCCCAAACGGCTCATTTACCTTTACCGAAATTTCGCGAATCGAGACGATGTCGACAGAATTCGATTTCCTCAAATATGGAAACAAGTTGACCAAGAACGGAGTCTTCGGCTCGGTGGATGGCCGGGCAGTCCAGCGACGGCGTTCCGTCATGTAAAGGCTCTATGCGACCTGCGGTCTCTTCAACTGGCACTGCACTTCCGGTTCCAGCCAATGAGGATTCCGTCAATCCCTACCTACTTGAATAGGAGACTTGCCATGAGAATGCTCTTACCCATTGGCTGCATGATTGCGGCTGGATCTATGCTTTGGGCTCAGCCCGACGAATCGAAGCTGCACGATGCAATGAAGCAGATTGGGCCAACGGTTGGCGGTCTGAACAAGAAGATCGCAGCCAAGGACGAAGGCGCCTCGGCAGACGCGAAGAAGCTTCACGCTCTATTTGGTGGCGTGCACGAGTTCTGGAAGGAGAAACAAGCAGCCGACGCGGTTGCCTTCGCCGAGACAGCCCAGGCGGAGTTTATGGCGGTCAGTGAACAGACAGCGGCCGGCAAATGGGACGATGCCGGGGTGTCTTTCAAGAAAGCGACGGCAACGTGTGCCGGCTGCCACGGTGCGCATCGGGAGAAGGCTGCCGATGGAAGTTGGAAAGTGAAGTAATTTGCCCCGCTGGAGGAGCCGCTGCGTGGCGGTTCCTCCCTTTAAAAAAGGAACTTCTACGATGCGCTTCCCAACCGCTCTGCTGTTGATTCCGTTACTTGCCCAGGCGAGTGCGCCGGGAAAGAAGCCGGTGCCGCCTTCCCCCGGCGAGGACCACGCCCAGCACGGCCCACTTCGCGAAGCAGTGTACGAATATGAACGCGGCATGGAGTTTGCTGATGGGAAGCGCGGCATTCAGGACTACACGCAGGCAGCATTTCATTACCGCAACGCCGCGGAAAAGGACTACGCTCGCGCGCAGTACAGTTTGGCGCATCTCTACGAGCATGGTTTGGGGGTGAACGAAGATCTGGAACAGGCGGGCCGTTGGTACAGGAAGGCGGCCGAACAGGGCGACCCGTATTCGCAGAACAGTCTAGGAAACCTGTACGCCACCGGCCGCGGCGTACCGAATGACGACGGGGAAGCGGCCAAGTGGTACTTGCTGGCTGCCGAACAAGGCAACCTCGCTGCCCAGAGCAACCTCGCGAATTTTTACCTGAACGGACGCGGCGTGCCTCGAGACCTCGAAAAGGCGATTCAGCTCTGCTCGAAAGCAGCACATCGCGGTTATGCAATTGCGCAGCACAACCTCGCGCTGATGTACGCGAATGGACAAGGCGTTGCCCAAGACCTAGCTTGGGCGCATGCCTGGATGGATCTGGCTTCAGAGGAACTGGAATCCTCTGCGGCCATTCGCGACCGTATGGCGAAGGTGATGACCGTCGAACAACTGGCCACCGCGCAGGAGTTGTCCAAAGCCATCCGGCTCGAAATCGCAGCCGTCCAAAAATGATTCCCAGCATTTCCACGGCAGTGATACGCAAGACGTTCAGCGCGTTGCTGGTGGTATTCGCGCTGCTACTGCCGGCAATGGAGACCGGTTGGAGTTCTCTCTCGCCGTTCGATGCATGCGGAAAGAAATGTTGCCGCACGAGCAAGAAGTGCTGCTGCCGGAAGGCCCAGTCGAGCGGTCCGCCGGGCCCGATTTTATCCGCAAAGACGTGCCAATCCGGATGCAGCCAGGCCACGCCCGCCGGTTCGAGTTCGCGCGTGTGGATTCCACGGCAAGCTGGGTGCCTATTGGGGCTCGCCACGCTCATCTTTCTCTGCAGGCCGCACCGGGCGATGAAAGAACTTAGTTTCCTCAGCTTCGAACTTCATCAGCGCCCTCCTCCCGGACCGTCGTTCGCTCTGCTCTAGGAACACACCGGTACACCGTATGATCGCGGTGCTACCCAGGCCAGCCTCTATTCACTACAAACTTGGGAGGTCCCCGTGCGCAGAAATCTTATCCTTGTGCCGCTCGTCGTGTTGGTGTTCACCACCTCCATGCCGGGGAACCCGGCCAACGGCGATCCGCGTCTCGAAAAGCTATTTCAGATGTTTATTTCGCCCTGCTGCTGGCGCGAGAATCTGCTGGTTCACCATTCGCCAAGTGCAGATGAACTTCGGGCAGAAATCCGGCGGCTTGCCCGTGAGGGCAGGACCGATAACGAAATCAAGGCTGCACTGATTGAGCAACACACGATCCGGATTCTGTCATTCCCGGACGGTGCGCGCGGGAAGTGGCTGTCCTACATGCCGGTCGCCGTGGGGTTGGCGGGACTCGGCATCGTAGGAATTGTCATGAAGCGATCTTTGCGGCCGCGTGGCGGGGGCGGCCCAACTGTGACGGACGAATTGCCGGACATTGAGTGGGGGTGGGACCCGGCTCCCGAGCAAAGACGCAAATTGAGGTAACACAAGAAATCAAATAAATTGCGGCTCAGCCTATCGGCATCGCCGAGCTGACTGCCTATTGCGAGTCCGTTTTCCCGCGACGCCCGTCTCTTGAGCGATCGACTAGCCGTCTCTTCAAAAAAGTTACGGGCTCGGGGTGGAGTCCCGAGCCCGTCAATTTTCTCGGACATTTGGAGGATTTCCGAGGGAGAGAGAGGGTATCTATCGTTTCACCCGTGTCCGGCCCTGTTCGCTGGCAGGACGTGGGCTGCTTCTTATAGAGTGCTTGGAAATCGCGTGGCCTCTCACGTCTGGGGAGTGGAGGCCCCGCGATTATCTGCTAGCGGCGGGCCGAGATAACCTTCGGCGTCGCCAGGTAGCCCACAATCTTGTCCTTGCCTACTTCGTTGACAACCAACTCGTAAGGCATGCGCGCGCCGCTTACGTAGAACTGGACAGGTTCGTTGATCGTCTTGTCCCGTTTTTCCACGCGCTTGTCGTCGGCGATGACTTCGAGGTTGAACTTATTCCGCTTCACGTCGGACTTCTTCAGTGCGAGGGTGATGTTGCCCACCTTGGTCGGCGTGTTCTTGCTGGCGATGGTGAACTCGTAGTAGTTCCGCTCGCCCAGTTCGCGCAGGGCGGAAAGTTCCTTTGCGTTGGTGGCGATCAGGCCGCTCTGGACGCCCATATCGCCACGCACGCTTTTCAGATCGCCAACGGCGCCTTCCAATGCCGAGCGTGTTTCGGTGACTTCGGTCTTCACCGTGCCCAGGTTCGATTCCAACCCGGTCACCTTCTCAGCATTCGCACTCGCCGCCGATCTGACCTCGCCCAATTCCGCAGTTATCCGTTCCTGGTTGGCCTGATTCTGTGCGTTGACCTGCTTCACCAGCTTCTCTGCGTGCATCTTCGCGTTGGCCAGCGTCTTCTGGTAGGCTGCTGTCGTCTGAGAGGTCTTCGCTTCGAGCTGTTGGCCGAGCGCGTCGACTGTGCTGCGCATGGCCATCGCGGTGCTGGATGTGGATTCGCGAATGGCGGCCAAGTCGTTCTGGGTTACCGCGTTCAGGCTTGACATTTTGTTCTCGAGCTGTTCAATGCGGTGGAACTCGTAGCCGCTGACACCGGCGAGGGCGAGCGCGAGTCCGCCGACGAACCAAAGCGCCCAACCGCCGCGCTTCGGAGTCTCGTTCACGTCTGTCTGGGTGTAGTTAATCGTGTCCATTGTCTGGTTCTCCCTTTGGGTCCTAGCCCCTGTTCGCTGTCGCCAGCGTGGTCTTGCTGACGGCAGTTACACAGGCACGGCCCATGCCAAACTTTGGGCTTCAAAGTCCTATGGCCGCTAATAGAAACAAACTAAAGGAAATATTTTGAGGATTGGAAACCTCTGCACACTCCAAAACAAAAAGTGCGTCCTTCGTGGAGGGTGCGCTAGGCCTTCTAACAGGTAAATGTGAGTGCCCACAAAGCAAAAAATTCAAGGTTCATTACACGGTTCGGCACCCTAAGGGGCTGAAACTACTTGACGGCGTAGCGGTAGAGGTTGTCCTGATCGCGGATGTAGAGGTGGCCGTCGGCGATGACGGGAAGGGTCCAGAGAGGGTAGCCGCCGATGGTAAGTGAGAAGCGGGACACTTCTTTGTAGGCATCGGGAGTGGCTTCCACAAGGGCGATGGTGCCGTTCTCGCCCTGGGTGTAGAGCATGCCGTCGGCGAAGATCACGCTTCCTTTGCCAACGCTACGGTCGCGCCAGGCGACGCTGCCATCGTCGAACTTCATGGCGGTAAGGATAGAGCTCGAAAACCCGTAGAGATGCTGACCGACCAGCACGGAACTGGAGTAGTGGTTCTTCATGTCGCGCGTGAAGTAGATCTCTTCGGCGCGCTTGCCGGAAGAGTCGGAATCGAGTTTCAGCAGCGCCGCGCCGGTGCCGTAATCGGACGAGAAGAACGCCCGGCCATTGCGGTAAATGGGGGTGGCGATGTTGGCCGTGCGGTTGGAGACCTGGTTGTAGTGCCAGAGCTGTTCTCCGTTGTCGGCGCGCAGGCCGACGGCGCCCTGGCTGGTGAAATGGAGTAGCTGTTTGAGGCCGCCGACCTGGGCGAGGATGGCGCTGGAGTATGCTGCCGGGTCGCCCGCGGATTTCCAGATTTCCTCGCCGGTCATTTTGTCGAGGGCGACGATGGATGCGCCGGAGCCGCCGGGTTGGACGATGACGCGCGCGCCATCAATGAGCGGAGATTCGCTGATGCCCCAATGGGGAACGTCGCCGTTGTATTTGGTGACGATGTTGAAGCCCCAGATTTTCTTGCCGGTCTTGTTGTCGAGGCAGGCGAGAGAACCGTCGGCGGCGAGGGCGTAGAGGCGGTCGCCATCGATGGAGGGGGTTCCGCGTGGTCCATTGCCGCGCCGTTCTTCATAGGCGTGGCCATTTTCCACTTCCCACAGTTTCTTGCCGGTGGCGACATCGAACGCCATGACGTATTGCGTGCCCGAGCGCTGGCCTTGCGTGTAGAGATGGCCGCCGGCGACGGAGAATGACGAGTAGCCTTCGCCGAGGCCGGTTGCCTTCCAGACGAGCTTGGGTCCAGCCGCAGGCCAGGATTTGAGCAGGCCGGTTTCGGGCGAGATGCCATCGCGGTTGGGGCCGCGCCATTGAGGCCAGTCGGCGGCGAAAAGCGGGAACGCGAGCAAAATGGCAGTGGCAAGGCGCATAGGGAAGACTTCCTTACTGGATGCCCTGGAGCATCTTCTCAAAAGACGTTTTCGCGGCGGAAACGGTTTTGGCCGGACCGGTTAATTTGAAAAATACACTGCCTTGCGGCCCTTCGACGATGGCGCCGAGGAGTTGGAAACCAGCCTTTTTCGTGGCCGCTGTGGCCATCATGGGGCCGCCGGATTTGTAGGAGCCGGAGTGTTCGACGTAGGTGACTTTATACTTACCGGCCTTGGCTTCGCGGGGCGCGGGAGGCTTGGCCATAGTTTCGAATTGGCCGTACCAGCGTTCGATGTTGGCCTGCACGCTGCCGCCCTGGCCTGTGCCGAAATAGAAAACGGCGCATTCGCCATCTTCGGCGTCGCCGGCTGCTTTGGGGACGGAGTAAGTGGCGGCGCGCATGGGGCGCTCGGGCTGGGCTTTCCAGGAGGCGGGGGCGGTCCATTTGAGGCCGCCGGCGGTTTCCGC
>JBDTVQ010000358.1:0-7254 GCA_040007195.1 Acidobacteriota bacterium
GGGATGTCTGGCAGCCGCCTGGCATTTGCCTGCCAGCCGCTCCAGCATGGGCGCGCGGATGAAGCACCAAGCGCCAGACGCAATTGGTCGGTGGCTGGCAACGCAGGAGGCATTGTAAAGTGCACCAGAGGCGTGGCGCCGATCACGCCTCTTCACGAGGATAGGCCCGGCGCTGTTACTGCTTCTTGCACCTGCTACCAAGCACGGCGCGGGAAAAGCTTACCGCAAGATCGATGGGAATTTGGCTAAGCGCAACGCTGCCCGATCCCGCCTCTTCTACCGCTGCGGTTCGCTCGATGGCGGGATGATGCCTTTCAGCCGCAGGTAGGTAACCTGGTTGCCGTAGTGCTCATTGTCATGCGAGATGTTCAGGTACAGGGCGCCTAGTTTTGTTCGGTCACGGCCGAACATCTTCACCATCTGCGTGGCATGGGCGTCGGTCATACTGTCGTAGACGGCGTCGCAGAATGCGATGGCGTCCTTAAGCGCGGCAACGAGGTCGGCTTTGGAGGTTTTCGACTTCTCAATCGATGGCGTGTAGGCCTCGCCCTTGGCGATGCTGCAGAACAGCCGGTTGCCGTCGGCGATGTGGCCCACCAGTTGGCCGTAGCTGCGAACCTCGGGTGTGGGCTTGAAACTATACTCCGCCTCGGGCATCTTTTCGGCGGCCTTGAGGTTGTTGGCCTTCATTCCAGCCCAAAACGACTTGGCGTCGGCGGTGAGCGGATTGGCCTCCTGAGCAAACAAGGCGGGAAGGCAGAGAGCAGCGGCGAAAAGAAGCCGAGAGGTCATAGAAAGTCTCCTTAGCGTAAGTAAGCCAATGGTACCAAGCTTACGGAGCAGGAGACTTTTTGATCATTCCAATGGTCGTGACGACAATGCGGCCGCGTTCGGTGTTCTGGTTGGTGTAGGCGAAGCCGCCCTTGGAGAAGGTGTCTTCGTTCCAGCGATCGATGACTTTGCCCTGCAGGGTGGTGACGATCTGGTCGCCCCGGACATCGATCTTGATGGTGTACTGGTCGTTGCTCGGCAGCCGCATCTCGAGGGGAAGAATCGCTTCCGGGCCGGGAACTCCATTCACGACTTTCCATCGGACGAAGGAGAGGCGCGCCTTGCCGGTGGGATTGGTGCGCAATTTGGCGGCGTAGTAGTTGCCGGGGTCTTGCATCCGCAAGGCCCAGCCGAGCGCCCGATGGTCGACCGAGCCGACAAATTCGACGCGGTAATCGGTCAATTCCATCGAGGATTTGTGTAAGGTGAGCGTACGCCCCGCCATGAAGGCGTCCTCGCCCTTTGCATTTACGGTTACCCACTCCGTGGGAGCCATGTTGAGCGGCTTTACCTCGTCCATTACGGGCCGGGCCATACGCGGCGGCGGCGGCGACTGCGTCGTCGTCCAGTAGTAGTAGCCGCCGCCGCCAAAGGCGATCAGAAAGACGAGAATCACGTACCACGGAATTCGCTCCATGAGCGTTGCCGAGGGAATGGCAAGCGTGGGCGGCGTGATCTCGATGACTCTGTCGGAACTTGGCTTGGCTGGGGGATTTTCCTGCGACGGATAGTCGGGTTGTGCGGCGGGCGACGAGGCGACTCCTATCGAAGGCTGCACCTGAGGACGCAGCGGCACGGTGAGGGGCGGCGGCTCGATGGCTATATCCACCACTGGCCGCACGGGAACCGCCTTTGCTAGTTCCGGTGTTTCGTGAGCCTGGGTGCCGTTCCCGTTCGCCGTAGCTTGCGGAGTGGCGCCATTCGGCGGGACCGGCCTCTTCGACCCGGGCCGCGACTTTCGCCGCACCGCCAGCGCGGTTGTAGTCGGAGCGGGATCCTTAGCGATACGGTCACGCGCTTCGCGCAGAAGGTTGCTGAGGCTGGCGTTATCGGTTTTCTCAATATGGCCAATCGGCGGGGGTGCCTCGGCCGGGGGAGCAGCCGCATTTGAAACCACAGCCAGGGAAGCTTCTGCAGTGCGATTCACCAAAGGCGCCGTAGCCGTTTCCAGGACGATGGAGGTTTGGGTGCCTCGCTCTCCGTTCGGATCGCGGTGGGTTTGCGACTCGTGGTGGGTTTGAGACCCGTAGTGGCCTTGCGCTTCGCGGAAATTGCCACGTAGGGCCGGAGTATTCATCAGCCCAGGCGGGGGCCCAGCCTGCAGAACAGTTTGGTAGTAAGCCTGTTGCGCCGCTTCCGAACGCTTCAGCCGCTCCACTGTATCCCGCTGGATTTCCGCCTGATATTCGTACCGGTGTTCGTCGCTACAGAACTCCCCTAGACGTCCGGCATTTTCACCGTCCGCCAAGGGTGCGTCGCAATACCGGCAGCACTTTAGCGCCATTTTCCATTCCCTCTGAGAATACTCTGCCTCCTATCTTGTTCTAATCGACGGCGATAGACCAGAACTTCAGTGCTAGCAGTTCTTACCCTGAGGAGAATAAGGGGTTCGCTCTACGGTAAAGCCCTTAAGTACTTTCCCGTTGCAGGGGTAGGAGGTGAGGAAAATGGCCGCCTCAGCCTCAGTCTAGGGGCGAAGCTTTGGGCAGGTCGTCAGCCCATCCTGGAGGCGCTGGTAGTTCGTCAGGGCTCCGCCGGTGAGCGGCGACATGCGTTGGAGTTCGGCAAAAATGGGCCTGGCGCTCTGTAGGTGCCGGCAACCGCTCGCCTCCCGGCCCATACCTCGCTCAATGGTGGCAAGCACGATTAAGGAATAGCCCGCAACCAAATGATGACTCTGCAAAAGCTGCCCGTGTGCACGCATGGATTCGTAGATGGAAGCGGCCTTTTCGGCATGTGCCAACGCGGCCAGGCGATGGCCGGAAAGCCACTCCACCTCGGCTGTAGAGGCCGAGGCCGAGGCCATGCGTTCGCGCTGAAACAGGTTGCCCGGATCGGCTGCAAGTAACTGCTCGCGGATTGCTAATGCCCGCCGTTCGTAGCCTAATGCCGCACCGGGCTGGCCGAGGCTGGAAAATACTCCGCTGGCGTTCTTCAAACTCATGGAAAGGTCCATTTGGGCGAGACGATCGGATGGTTTTGCCGCCAAGGTCGCTTCGTCGATTGCGACGGCTTCGAGAATATACGGCTTGGCCTCTTGAAAGCGCAGCTTCGAGCGGAGGAAGTCGCTTGAGTATTTACCGGTCAGGGCAATGGCACGCAAATGTTCCCGGTTCTGGGGTTCCCGCCGCGCGAGTTCGCGGTACACCTGGGCTGCCGCGTCGAAAAGCGCGACCGTCGAATCGGATCCGGCTTCTTTGGCGATCAGGGCGCCATAAAAGAGAGCGCCGCCTCTTGCTTTGCGGGCGGGAATTGAGGAGGGCTCAAGGCGAAGCCATTCGCCGGTCCAATGGCTCTGGCGCTGCGAATAGGCTCGGGCTTTGTCGAGATCCATCTTTTGGAGCGCCATCATGCACATCTGGCTGAAGACGCGGCCCGCTTCGGCGAGGATGGCCGGATTGGCGGGTTCGAGCTTGAGAG
The DNA here is from genome assembly GCA_040007195.1 of Acidobacteriota bacterium. GTDB lineage: Bacteria > Acidobacteriota > Terriglobia > Bryobacterales > Bryobacteraceae > JAFLBB01. Next base: position 3,472 of record JBDTVQ010000358.1, read on the forward strand.
CGGCCTCGATGAACCTTTCGGCCCGCTTGGCGCTCGTAGCCGCCGAGGTCACGCTACCCATATTCGACACCGATCCATCGCCCTGAAGCCGGGCCAACTCGCGGTAGGCGCCGGCGAGTTCGGCGAGCAACCCTGCATCGCCGCCGGCATCGCGCGACAGCGCCTCCAGATACTGCGAGGTGCTGTCAATCAGGGTTTTGCGCAGCGGCAGTGTGGCGGGAATACTCTCCAACCTGGGCTGGATATCGAAAATTACGGTGCGTATGAGGCGGCGGGCATCGGCAAACCTGCGCTCGGAAATGCGGGCCTGCCAAGCAAACGCGGCCGCACCCGCGACGAGCGAGATCATGAGAGCCGTTGAGATCAGGCTCAGCGCGCGGTTCCGCCGGATAAACTTGCGCGCAAGATAGAACGCCGATGGCGGATGGGCGAGCACGGGCAGCCCGCCTAGGAACCGCTCGACATCGATCCGTAATTCTTCGACGGATGAATAGCGAGCCTCCGGCTCCTTCGCCAGGCACTTAAGCGTGATGGCATCAAGATCGGAGGCAAGGCCGGGCGGCGTGGGGCTGGCGACCGTGATGCGGCGGACGGCTTCTTGAATCGATTGTCCAGGCGCGGCCTGCGGATTGCGCCCAGCGAGAATTTCATAGAGCAGTACACCCAGTGAGTAGATGTCCGCGGCAATCGTGAGCGGCTGCCCGCGGACCTGCTCGGGACTCGCGTATTCCAGTGTCATCGGATGCAGTGCGGTGACCGAGGCCGTGGAATTCTCACCGCCGGCCGCGATCATCTGCGCAATCCCGAAATCGAGAATTTTCACTTCGCCCGCCTCGGTAACCAGGATGTTGCTGGGCTTCACGTCGCGATGGATCACAAGATTCCGGTGGGCGAACTGGAGACCTTCGCACACGCGCTGGAATAGGCGAAGCCGCTCGACCAGAGGACGGCCGTCGCAATAGTGTGTGATGGCCTGACCAGCGACAAACTCCATTACCAGATAGCGGCGCCCATCCTGAATACCGCCGTCCAGCAAGCGCACGACGTTCGGATGGTCAAGACGGGCCAGAATCTGACGCTCATAGAGAAATCGCCGTTCGGCTTCAGGCCCGAACAGGCGGCCCGCCGGGACCTTCACGGCCACCATTCGGCGAAACTCACCATCGTCGCGTTCGGCCCGGTAAACCGCGCCCATGCCACCTTCGCCGATCTTTTCAATCAGGCGATAAGGGCCAAGCCGCGCACCCGTGTCAAGCGGACTAACCTGCTGCGGCGCGGGTTCGATAAAGCGTCCTGCGCCGGCATGCGCGGCGAGCAACGACAGAACCTCCGCGCGAAGGGGCCCGGGTGCGGCGGCCAGACGCGCGTGCCGATCCTGCTCCGGCACTTCTAGCAGGCTCAAGAACAAATCGCTTACCGCCGTCCAGGTCTTCGATTCCATGCGGCTCCTACAGAACGTCGCGGAAACACGCGGATAACTCTAGCGGAAAATGCCCTGCGCGGCAGCATCCAATTTGCGGCTAGGGATTCAGCCGGCGATACAACCATGCCCGCGCGACGGTCCAATCCCGGCTGACCTTGGACGGCGAGACACCGAGCAGTTCGGCCGCCTCCTCAATGGTCAGCCCGCCGAAATAGCGCAACTCCACGACGCGGGCGCGCTCCGGATCGAAAGCCTCGAACTCGGTGAGCGCATCGTCGACACCAACGACATCGAGGTCGGGCTCGACCGCCAGGGTGAAGCCCTCCTCGATTGGCTCATGCGCCAGGCCCGAACCGCGTTTGGCCGCCAACCGTTGGCGCGCATGATCGACCAATATCCGGCGCATCAGGTTGGCCGCCGCGCCGTAAAAGTGCGTTCTGCCGTTGAACCGCACGCGGCGTTGATCGACCAAGCGTAAATAGACTTCGTTCACCAGCGCCGCAGAGGGCAAAGAGTGGCTGTCGCGCTCCCGGCTCAGGAAGTTGCGGGCCATCAGCTTGAGCTCGTCGTATACCAGCGGCATCATCTCATCGCGCGCGGAGGCGTCGCCTTCCACCCAGCGATTGAGAAATGCCGTGACGTCGCCCAAGCCTCCTACGGTACTACCGGCGATGGAATCGGTGCCGTAGTACTGCTTCGTGCCAAGGTTTTCGCCTGGCTTGCGCGAGGGTTATCGAGAGGCAGTTTTGGGCCGGCGTGCCGGCGGCTGCCGGAGACAGAGGAGGAATCGGATGAAAGCAAGCATCGTGCCTGGGTTGATGATGGCCGTGGCGCTGATGGCCGTACCAAGCGCCGCCGCGACTTTGTTCACCGTGTCCGCGAACGGGGGAAGCCTTTGTGCCGGCGGGAGCGGGCAGTCGACAAGTTCGGCTCCGCTGCAGGTGGCCGACACCTGGGGGTGCGTATCGGGCGCGTCGAGCTCAGAGGCAGTCGCCGCTCCGGAAGGAATCGGCATCGGATCGTCGACCTATCACTACTGCTGTGGCTCGGCCAGCGAGTCGAACGCACTGGCGCAGTTTGCCACGGAGTTCACAGTAAAGGGGCCAGCCGGACCGGCTATCGCCATCAGCATGAACTTCCTGCTGGAAGGTGCGGCAATTGCGACCGTCGACGCTTCCTGGGGGCTCACTATCGACACAGGTATATTCGGGACCGGATATATCGACTCGTCCGGAAGAAACGAAGGACTCCTCACGGGCTTCGTCGCCGTGGACGGGGGAATCGCGATCGGCGGAGCCTTCACGACACCCTCGATTTTGCTTGCCCCGAATACCACGCAGCCATTCCGGTTGACCCTCTCGGGCGGGACAGGGGCGAATGGTTCCGGCAATGCCAATCTCGATTTCGTGGATACAATGTCGCTGCCGACCACCGGACCGGTGTTCAATCTTCCCAGCGGCTACACGGTCGACATTCCAGATCTCTACGTCTTCGACAACCGTTTTCTGCCTCCCGGAACGGGCGGCGCGGTTCCCGAGCCCAGTTCGCTGGCGATGATGGGAGGAGGTCTGGCGCTGTTGGCAATTGCACGCCGGCGCGGACGCTAACTCGACAACCCCGCCGCACCTGCGCTGTGATGGAGGAATGACTACAGCGGCGGCCCCGGCCACCCTCGGACTGGTCGGTGGGCTGGGCGTCCCCGCCACTATGCACTACTACCGCCACCTGGTGAGGGCGCTGGAACAGGGCGGGCGCGAAGCCCATATCGTAATTTCACACGCCAAGATGCAGCGCGGCCTCGACTACCTGCTCACGGGCGATCTCGACGCCCTGGCGGCCTATCTGGTATCGTTCATTCGGGCCATGGCAGCCGCCGGAGCGACTGTCGCGGCGATTCCAGCCGTTACACCGCACATCTGTGCCGCGCAACTGGCCGACGTGTCGCCGATTCCGTTCGTCAACATTCTCGATGTCATCGCAGCTGAGGTCCGCCGCCGGGGCCTTGCGCGCGTGGCTCTCTTGGGCACGCGCTACACTATCGAGTCGGCGCTATTCGGTCAGCTGTCCGATGTCGAAACCATCCTTCCCAAGCCCGATGAGATCGATAGGATTCACACAACCTACCTGCAAATCGCCAACGGCCAAGGCGACGCGAACCAACACCGCGGCCTGCTTGGCGCCATCGCCGCGGAACTCTGCCGTCGCGAGTCGCTCGATGCCATTCTCCTCGCCGGAACCGACCTCTCGCTGATCTTCAACGCAGCCAACACGGACTTCCCGAATTTAGACTGCGCGGCCGTACATCTGGCGGCCATCGAGCGCGCCTTGTATCCTGGAGTTCAGTGCCCGTAACCAGCCTC
>JBDTVQ010000359.1:0-7215 GCA_040007195.1 Acidobacteriota bacterium
TTCGCCGAAACGCCTGACCTATGGCGCGTGCGAGGTGGAATACGTCGCGCTGGGCGCCGATCCGAAAGAGCTGCTGTTCAACTCCAACTGTGACGATATCGACCGCCGGCACATTTACCGCGTGCCCGCCGCGGGCGGACCGCTCACGCCCGTCACCACGGGCACGGGCATCGAGTGGTCGCCTGTCGTTTCCAGCGACAACAAGGCGCTGCTGTTCTTCCGCTCCGACGCAAAGACGCCGGCGCGCGCGGCTCTGCAAATCAGTTTTGGCCAGCCGCGCGATCTCGTGCCCCTCAACTTTCCCTCGGCCACACTCGTGGAACCGCAAGCGGTCACGATCACCGCGGCCGATGGCATGAGGATTCCGGCGCAGTTGTTTCTGCCTGCCGGAGCTGCCGGCGAAAAACACCCGGCCGTCGTCTTCTTTCACGGAGGTTCGCGGCGGCAGATGGTACTCGGCTTCCACTACATGAGCTACTATCACAACGCTTATTCGTTCAACCAGTGGTTGGTTTCGCAAGGCTATGTCGTGCTGAGCGTGAACTATCGCAGTGGCACCGGCTACGGCTTGGACTTCCGCGAGGCGCTGAACTACGGCGCCACCGGCGCGAGCGAATATCACGATGTGATCGGCGCGGGACTGTTCCTGCAGTCGCGGCCCGAGGTCGACTCCGCGCGCATTGGCTTATGGGGCGGCAGCTATGGAGGCTATCTCACCGCGCTCGGCTTGGCCCGCGCCTCCAATCTGTTCGCCGCCGGAGTGGACATCCACGGCGTTCACGACTGGAACATCGAGTTGAAGCACTGGAATCCCGACTACGAACCGGAACAGCAGCAGGGCGAAGCAAAGGTTGCCTATGAGTCGTCGCCGATGGCGTCTATGAAGTCGTGGAAGTCGCCCGTACTGCTCATCCACGGCGACGACGACCGCAACGTGCCGTTCATCGAAAGCGTGATGATCACGGAAGCGCTCCGCAAACAGGGAGTCGAGTTTGAACAGATCGTCTATCCCGACGAGATCCACGGTTTTCTGCGCCACGAAAACTGGATGCGCACGTTTCGCGCGGCTTCGGATTTCTTCGAGCGCCGGTTGAAGCGGCGGCGGACGCCGTAGTCAGGCTATTCGAACCGGATCTTGTCCTTTTTCTCGTCGATCATGGCCGCGTCGAGAGAAGGCACTTTTTTCAAGTCGTCAATCGTCTTGAACGGTCCGTTCTCGGTGCGGTAGGCGAGCACTGCTTTCGCCTGCGAACGCTTCAGGCTCAAGCCGCTTTCCAACTCGATCGCCGAAGCCTGGTTGACGTTCACACGCGGCACTGCTTCGGCGGGATAGTGCTTGGCCAGATAGTCGAGCACCGTCACGAAGTCGGCATCGCTGCCCTTCATCCCAAACGCGGACATCTTCCGCATCGTGGTCGCCCAGCCGTCGCGGTCCTGCCGCGGCGAGATGGAGCGCGCGATCTCGTGGCACTGCTTGCACAGCTTTTCCATCTCGGCGCGTCCCGGTCCCTCGGGCAGTTCCTGCGCCACAAGGGTCAACGCGGACACCGCGAACAGAGCCGTCTGAATAATTCGTCGCATCACTTTCATTGTCCCTAGTGTTCAATCGGAAATCCAAACGCATACTGCGTGCCGTCGTTGGTGGCAACGTAGACGCGGCTACCGCCCGCCGCCAGGCCCCCGCTGTGCACGAACGATGTCATGCGCTCACCGCTGTTCCAGAGTTCCTTGCCGGTGGCGCCATCAATCGCATACAGAACCGCTTTGCCCGATTTCTGCGCAATCTGCGCCGCCGTCATTTTAGTGTCGTTCGTTCGGAACTCACCGCTCGATAGTGCGAAAACGACGCCGGCCACTACGATCGGCGGCAGCGGAGAAACCAATTCTCGCGAAACCCAACCCTGCTCCAATGCCGGTTTGCCATCCTTGTCGACAACTTTCCACGCGGTCACCGCGGAGCCCGTTGGTGCCAGCACCCAGCGTGTTCCGTCCAGGTCCTGCCAGCTCGTCAGCGATCCCACGGCATAGGCCGGCGTGGAAAACGGCGCGCTCTTGTCCAGGGCGGCGTTGCCCAGATTCGCTGCGTCCAACAGGTGCAGGCGGCCATCCGTGCTGGTCACGGCGATGAGGCTCGATCCCTTGTACTCAAACACCACCGGGGTCGATGTGAAATCGGCGCCGCCGGATTTATAGCTGCCCACCGGTTTCAACGTCTTCGGCGCGAGCGCCGTCAAGACGCTGCCGCTTGCCGCATAGAGCGTTCCATCCGGACCCACGGCCGGACCCGCGGCGCCCGCCAAATTCTTTCCTGACTTCCACTGCGTGACTTTTTTTGTCGTCAGGTCGAGCGCCCAAACGCCGTTGTCTACTCCGCCGCAACCATTCACCGTCGCGGCGTAAGCAAAGTTGTCGAAGGCGATCAATCCCATCGCGTTCGCATTCGGCGGCAGAAACGATAACGGGGCGGTCGGCTCCTCGCCGTTGGAAACATAAAAGGAGTGCAGTTTACCGTCGCCGGTCAAAGCCATCAGCCATTGGATGCGGGGCGCGAACGGATTGAACGCCGCGGCCGCCGTGCCACCGGGCGCTGCAACGGGCTTGGGCGGAGGGGCGGGCCGGGGATTCGGAATACCGGATCTGATCGTGACCGCACCTTGATCGGGCTCGCCTACGGCCGATTTCGCCGGCGTTCCACGGCCCATGCCGCGGCTCAATGGCAGCATCGGATACGCCAAGGTAACCGGCCGCGTCACAGCCGATGTCATTCCACCCGGACACGCCAATGTGCCTGCCGCCGATCCCCCGGCCGCGGGCGCATTAAACTCCCACTCCATCCGCGCAAGATCGGTATCGACCGCGAACACGCGGTCCGAACTTCCGCCGAAGAAGGCCAGAGTGCGAAAGCCGCGATGCGAGATAAAGAAATCCAGCAGCGCCGGCGCCGTGGTCGTGTTCAACTGCCGTGCCGTGTTATTGAACTTCAGGCTCCATACAAAATCGAATCCCGGCTTGGCCATGCTTTCGGGCGCAATCTTGTTATCGTTCCGAACCCAATTAGACCGCTGCGCATCGAAGGCGCTCGTCATCCAGTCCCCTGTTCCCCGCTGCGCATGGAGCGTGTTCACGCCCACGAGGGCACAAAAAACGAGAACTAGGGCAAGGGTGCATCGACGCATCGCTCAAATAACCTCTCAAGATAGAATATCGATCATTGATGATATACCGAAGTCCTTTGATATATTGTGTGAGCTTCCCTATGAGACGAACTATCCTTGCCTTGCTGTCCGGGCTACTCGCCATTTGCGCCGTCTCCTCTGGCGCCGATTGGTTGACCGACGGCGGAGATTCCAAGCGCAATAACTGGCAGAAGGACGAGACGATTCTCACCAAGGAGAACGTCAATGGCCTGGGCCTGCTCTGGCAAAAGAAGCTCGACAACCAGCCCCGCCAGATGCACTCGCTGCTCGAACCACTCGTGATCGGTAGCGTCACCACCGCCGCCGGCCCGAAAGAGATCGTGATTCAATCCGGCGTCTCCGATAATGTGTTCGCGCTCGATGCCAAGACGGGTGAGATTCTTTGGCAGCGCCATTTCGAGAGCACGTTTCAGGATGCAGCCGGCGGGCGCGGACCGAGCGTTCTCTGCCCTGGTGGCATGACCGCGAACGTCACCGTCGGTCCCGGCGCTTCGCCTGGCAAATACACAATCTACGCCGCTTCCTGGGATGGCCGGCTTCACCTGCTGAATGCCGCCGACGGAGAGCCGCTCAGCGAGCCCCTGAAATTCATGCCGCCCAACGGCAAACCCTACGCGCTCAGCCTGGTGAAGAACGTCATCTATACGCACAGCGCGCAGGGCTGCGGCGGCAACCCGAACACGGCGTATACGTATGACCTGGCCACGCACAAGGTCGGCAGTTGGGGACCCGCCGGCGGCGGCATGTGGGGCCGCTCCGGTCCCGCCATCAGCAAGGACCTCGTTATGTACACCGGCACGGGCGACGGCCGCTGGGATCCGGAGAACGGCCTCTACGGCAACGGGATCATCGGCGTGAAGCAGAACCCGGTCACCAAAGCATTGGAACTGGTGGACTACTACGGTCCCTCGAACGCCGAATGGCTGTGGAAGCGCGACCTCGACATGCAAGTCACGCCCTCCATTTACGATTGGAAGGGTAAGGAGTATATGGTCGATGCGAGCAAAGAGTGCCGCGTCTACCTGATGGATACCGAATCCATTGGCGGTGACGACCATCGCACGCCTGTCTACCGTACGCCGCTCATCTGCAACGAGATCGTCGACTTCGCCGAAGCCGGCATATGGGGCTCGCTGGCGTCGTGGGAAGATGCCGGCGGCTCGCGCTGGGTTCTCTCGCCTTTCTGGGGACCCAAGCATCCTAAGTTCAAAGCGCCCATCGAACATGGCGAAGTGAAAAAGGGAGCCATCGTTGCCTTCAAAATGGGCGAAGTGAATGGCAAGGTCGAACTGATCCCACAGTGGGTCTCGCGCGACATGAACCAGGCCGAGCCGCCGCTCATTGCCAACGGCATGATCTTCGCCTACGGCAGCGGTGAGAATACGGCACAGGCCTTTCCCGACGTCGGCCTCGACTTCCGCATGGAACGCCGGATCCCGCTCTCCACTCACGTAATCCTGTATGTGCTCGATGCACAAACTGGCAAGGAGTTGTGGTCCAGCGGCGATACGATCAAAACGTGGAATCACTGGAGCGGCATCGCGCTTGCCAACGGTAAGGTTTACGTCAACAGCTACGACGGAAACCTCTACTGTTTCGGCTTGAAGCAGTAATGCCACGGCTGCGAACTGCCGTCCTGCTGCTTTGCGCCGCCGTCTCTACTCAAGCGCAGCCGGCTTCGGGCGAACCCACTCGCGCGCAACTCGAACAAGAGCTCGACGCCTACCGCCGCGTGCTTCTCGATTGGGGCAGCCTGACACATTATGGCAGCGAGAATTCCGAGTTGCGCTACGATCCCGCGGAGAATCGCGTCGTGTTCCTCGGCGACGAGATCACCGAAAACTGGGGCGAGGGGAAAGCGAAGTTCTTCCCTGGGAAGCCGTACCTGAATCGCGGCATCACGCGCCAGACAGCGGCGCAGATGCTGGTCCGATTCCGCCAGGATGTCATCGCCCTGAAGCCCAGAGTGGTGATCATTCAAGCAGGCTCGAACGACATCGCCAGTGTCATGGGACCTTCGACCGAAGGCACGATGGCCGATCACTTCATGTCGATGGTCGAGCTGGCGAAATTGCATGGCATCCGTGTGATCCTCGCATCCGTCACTCCGGTTTGTGACTGCGTGGGAAAAAAAATCACCGCACGGCGCCCGGTCGGCAAAATCATCAGCCTCAACAATTGGCTGAAAGACTACGCCGCCAAGAGTGGATCGGTCTATCTGGACTACTACTCCACGCTGGCCGAAGGCCGCTTCTTCAAGAAAGATCTGACAGTCGACGGCTTCCTGCCCAACGACGCCGGTTATGACCGAATGGCGCCTCTCGCCGAAAAGGCGATTGCCGAAGCGCTGGAAAAAAAGTGACGTTCCACCGGGGCAGACGGCCGTTCGCATTACGATAGAAGACCTGACGCCCCCGTCTCAATCCTGGTACCTCGACCCGCTTGTCGCTCAGCAGAAGGGCGCCATCTTCCTGGACTGGATTCTCCGCTCCATCGGCACGCGCATTGCCGAGGATGTGCTCAAAACCGACGTGTTCGAGGAAGCAAACGGACAGGACCGCATCCTCGACACAATGTTTCCCGCCGCGCGCCACAAGGTGGGAATCGACATCGAGCAGGCGACGGTCCACAAAGCCCAGCGGATCGGCGGCGGCTTCCTTTGCCTTTGCGCCGACTGCCGCGCGCTCCCTTTTCCCTCGGACTCGTTCGATGTCGTGGTCTCCACATCCACGTTGGATCATTTCGACGTCCCTGAGGATCTTCCTCGATCATTGAAAGAACTCACGCGCGTTGTGCGGCCGGGCGGCACGCTCCTGGTAATCCTCGACAATCCCTACAATCCCCTCTACCATCCCCTCTACCATCCCCTCAAATGGATCACACGGCGCGGTCTCTCGCCGTTTCGCCTGGGTCACACGATCTCGCGCCGCCGGCTGGCCTCTGAACTACGTTCAGCCGGCATGGAGATTCAAGGAATGGAATATCTGATTCACAATCCGCGCCTGATCTCCACGGCGGTCTACCTCTGCCTGCGCAGAGTACTGGGACAGAGGGCGGATTTGGTCATACGGTTCTTGCTGGCATCATGTGAGTTGCTCAACCGCCTGCCCACGCGAGGTCTAACCGGATGCTTTGGCGCGGTTAGCGCGCGGAAGCCCGGGCCCCGATGATGGATGCACGAAGTCTCACGCTGAACGACGAGTCACGCCAAACCCTGCGGCAAGCCGCTGGCCTTGGCCTGCAGCGGGCGCTGCAATTGGCGATGGGCTTCCTTTTTGCCGCGCTGATTCCCCGGCGCATGGGACCCCAAGTGTACGGCCAGTTTTCCACGATGGTGACCATGTCTCTCTGGTTCTCGCTGATGAGCGGGCTGGGAGCCGTCTCGTTGATGACCCGCTTCGTGCCGGAGTTCCTTGCGCGAGAAGACCGGGAAGGGCTGAAGAAGCTGGCGTCGAACCTCATGACCCTGCGGCTTGCCAATGGGCTGATGGGTGCGGTCGTCTATCTGATCATCGGCGCAATTTGGTTGAAGGACCTGGACCAGATGGCGATCATTTTCGTAGCCATCAGCATTGCGGCTCGCACGGTTGCCAATCTGCCGTTCACGCTCTTCCTGGGCCAGAATCGGGCCGCACGTTGGGGAGCTTCCGACCTGTTGCGGCGCGTGCTGACGTTCCCATTCGTCTTTTGTGGCTATATTGCCGATGGATTGCGCGGCGCTGGCGCCGGTTTGCTGGCGGTCGAATTATCCGTGTTGGCCCTCGGCTTGTGGTGGGGCAGCGAGTTTCTGTCTCTGCGCCTGATGAAGATCGACCGTGAGTTCCTTCGCCCGTACCTCCGCTTCAGCGCGGCGTTTTTTGTGAGCAACGTGATGCTCATGCTGTTTAGCCAGGGAGGCACCACGCTGGTGCGGTTCGTTTCAGGCGATTATGCTGAGGCGGGGTTTTACACGATCGCCTTCGGCGCCTACCTGGTTGGCACCCAAGGTGTGTGGAGACTCCTCACTGCGTTCGGACCG
>JBDTVQ010000360.1:0-7200 GCA_040007195.1 Acidobacteriota bacterium
GCCTAGAACGGCGCTTCGTCCGCCGACGGCCCATACAGCGACGGAACCTTCTCGCCCATCATTCGCAGATACACGGTCAACTGCCCGCGATGGTGAATCATGTGGTTCATCACGAATGACCGGTGCACCACGATCTTCGGCAGCGTCAACACCACCTTGCCGCCCTTCAGCAATGTCCACGGCTTCAGGAACGTCGCATCGTCGGCCTGCAAGACTCTCTCTTTGAACTCCGCCACCCGCTCATCGAACGTCTTCAACTCCTCCGCCACCGATGTCACCGGCCCGCGTACATAAGCCGGCCCGCCCACTGGCTCGATGTCCAGTTCATCGCGGTCAAACGTCAACACACCCCACTGCGGCATCTGTGCCAGGTGCCCTACCAGGTCACCGGCAGAGCTCGACCGCTCATGCGGCTTAAACCCTAAATGCGCGTCGGGCACTCGCTCCAGACACTTCCGCGTCGTGGCAAACTCCATCTCCATCTCGGGTAATAGCGTTTGGCTGATCGGCATGCCTCGATTTTACCCGCGTCGGCATCGCTTGCCACCCCCTCCGCCGATCTGAGAGTCATCCGGATGCCAAGTACGGACCTGCCCCACTACACCCTGGTTTCATCTGCCGCGCACACCACATGTCCGCTTCATCCGCCGCGCCCGGCGCGCGCTCCATCCCCCGCGCTCGCCGCCCGCACCGTCCCGCGCGCTCGGCGCCCGCCGCCCCGTCCCTCATGCCCACGCAAAAACGAAAAGGACCGGCGCTGGAGGAGAGTCGCCGGTCCGTTTTCGCTCGCCGAGCTTGCAGGGGCTCGCTAGCGGAGTTCAAGTATAGTTTAGTTGCTCGGACGCCGTTTCAGCGTCGGCCGTTCGTCTTCGTCCTCGGTCTTGGGCTTCTCATTGCCCTCGGAGTCGATCTTGCCCGACCCCGCCTTACGCAGGCGCGGCTTGTTCGGGTCATCGGCTTCCGGCTTACGGCGATTCAACATCGCGGCCAGCCGGTTCTTCACATCGTTGAATTCCGAAGTCGTCACCACATATTCCGGCTTCGATTCCAAAATCTCTTGAATGTTCTTCTGTGAGTCTTTGATGCGGTCGTCGGTCATCGGATGCGAACTAAATACCTTGGCCATCGTGCCCGGCTTGCGCTTCTCGTCCGACTGCAGCTTTTCAAAGAAATCCACGAACGCCGTCGGATCGTAGCCGGCCTTATACAGGTACTGCAATCCAAGCATGTCGGCTTCACTCTCGAACCCACGCGAAAAGCTGAGGAACCCGATCGGGATCAGCACGCTCGCCGCCTGCCGCACGCCATAACCGGCCCAGCCGCCCATGAAGATCAATGGAATGCTCGCCATGTTGGCGATGGTGCCGCGCGTCGCCTGCCGCGTGCCGTGCCGCGCCGCGATGTGCGCAATCTCGTGCGCCATTACGCCCGCCATCTCAGCTTCGGTCTCGGCGCGCAACAGCAGCCCGCTGTTCACAAAGAAAAACCCGCCCGGCAGAGCGAATGCATTCACTTCCTCTGCGTCCAAAACCTTGATCGTCACCGGGACCTTCACGTCGGAGTTCCGCACCAGGTTCTGCCCCACCCGGTTCACGTACTCGGCGATCACCGGATCGTCGATAATCTTCGCCTGGCGCTCAATCTCCTGCGCCAGTCCCTTGCCCAGCGCGATCTCCTTCTCCAGCGAGTAGAAGTTCACGCCCTTGCCGACGTCGCGATTGCCAATCTCTTCGGGATCTTTCTTCTTATCCTTGGCGAGGCCCACCGGGGCCGCGACTGCCAAGGCCAGAACAAGACTCGTGCCCAACTTGCACATCTGATTCATTACGGCACTGCCTCCCAGTATCATTATAGGCCCGCTTTTCCCGGCCGCCCGGACGGATTCCTCCGCCCATATGTAAAGACTTCATGATAATAAACGTGTGCCCACCGATTCCGGTTTCGCTAATCTGGCCCACACAGGCCCGCCCGCCGTGCCGCTTTGGCAACAGGTTCGCCCCGATTTCCCGGTCACCGAACGCTTCATCTATCTGAATCACGCCGCCGTAGCACCTCTCGTCCGGCCCGCCGCCGACCGCATGCGCTGGCTAGCCGAAGACGCCTGCCTCCATGGTTCCTTGCACTTCGACCAGTGGCTCGCCGCCTACGAGGGCCTCCGCCTGGCTGCCGCCGAACTCATCGGCGCCCATCGCGACGAAATCGCCATCGTCAAGAACACCTCTGAGGGCATCGCCACCGTCGCCAATGGACTCGACTGGCGTCCCGGCGACCGCATCGTCGCCTTCCGTGAAGAGTTCCCCGCCAATATGTACCCTTGGCAGCGCCTTGCCCCACGCGGCGTCACCATCGACTGGCTCTCCATTTACGATTCGCTCGACACCATCGACCGCGCCGCTCGTGGCGCCAAGCTTCTCGCCATCAGCTACGTAAACTACCTTTCCGGTCACCGCGTGGACCTCAACGCCATCGGCGAAATCTGCCATCGCCACGGCACATTCTTCTTCGTCGACGCCATCCAGGGCCTCGGCGTCTTCCCGCTCGACGTCAACCGCGCGCACATCGGAGCCCTCGCCGCAGACGGCCACAAGTGGCTGCTCGGACCCGAAGGCTGCGGCATCCTCTACGTCCGCCGCGAATGGCTCGACCGCATCGAACCCGTCGAATTCGGCTGGACCAACGCCGCCAGTTTCACCGACTACGCCTCGCGCGACATGACCCTCCGCCACGACGCCGCCCGCTACGAGTGCGGCACACTCAATACCATCGGTATCTTCGGCTTGGAAGCTTCGATCCGATTTCTCCTATCAATAGGCATCGGGACTATCGGCGAAACCGTCCTCGCCCTTTCCTCCCAACTCCTCGCAGGCGCCCGCGCGCAAGGTTACGAAATCCTCGGCGAAAATCACCCCAACACGCGAAGCGGCATCGTAACCATCCGCCGCGAAGACACCGACTCGCGTATGCTCGTCTCCCGCCTCAAAGACTCAGGCGTCATCGCCATCCCGCGCCAAGGCTATGTGCGACTGTCGCCGCATTTCTACATTTCGCCGGAGGAGATCGGGAGGGTGGTGGAAGGACTGGCCTGAATCGGATTTCACCCAATCGCAGACATTCACGGGCCTAATGAAGGAGCGACCACAACTCACTTTGATCGATAGGCCTCAGCCATCTTTTTGAAGTTTTGGCGCGTGACTTCCAGCAGATCAAGCTTGCGTAGGACCTCCTCGCGCCGAGGAGGATGCCATTTTTGGTCGAATTCATCTACGTAGGGCTCATTGTGGCCTGCCGCAATAATCATACGCCGGTCGGTCTCGAGCTTGGTACTTCTAACGAGTCCTGATTCCTGCAACTTCTTTCGAAGTTCTATCAAATCGTTCGACTCAAACGGCTGCTTCATGTCCATCGAGGAAATGATACAGCGACCCAGTTCGTAGTTATAGCGCGCACTGTCCTCCGAAGCCTGAGTGAAAGTTCGTATGTGGGCCTCGGTAACTGATACTCCAGTTCGGTCAGTGTAGCTCTTTACTGCCAACCGAAACTTAGCAAGATCAGCCTCCAGTAGCGGCAATTGCATCGCCTTAGTGGACACAGCACTGATTACTGAATATTCGGCAGCCGACAGCTCTGGGTATTTTTCGGTACTCCGTTGAATATTTTGTGCCTTCGCGATTGAGGGCTTTAGGAACTCGGCTACCTGCCGATATCGAGCTTCGGCTTCTTGATAGAGGTATAGAACGACGAAAGCTCCGGCAATAAGAACATACAATGCGTTCTTCATTCATTCCCTCCCCGGGCGGACCTCACTATTGAAGGACATTCTTGTCTGCCGGCGTCAGCGCTATCCTACCGTAGTCATCGAATTCCAAGTCGAAGCGTCGCAGTAGTCGGACCCCACGCTGGTCTTCGTACTCCACTCCGAGCAAATATTCGAAAGTCGCGGACTCTTGGTCATTGGCCCAAGAGTGGTCTTTCAAGAATCCGAGAAGCGAAGTTTCGACTGTCTCGTTCGCCGACAGTCGGCGATACCTAACGCAAAATCGACTTTCCGAATTACCTCCCTGCTTGATTGGACCAAGTGCGTTTTGCAGGGCGATCTCACCCTGAAGTTTCATGAGGCACACCAACGGCCCCACCTGCCGGATACGACGAATTGTCCCGGGGCCCTCGTTTGCAAAGTTCAAGCGTTCGCCATAGTAGAGGTCTTGAATTGTCATTTCCGCCCCTTCATCGCATGGTCGATATTCGAGCAGCAAATCCGGACCTATCGGTTCCCCGCACGGCAGGTCAGGTTTGGATGCTCCGCCATCACGAACTTGGACCAGTGCTCCAGCTCGACAAATTATTACAATGATCGCGGCCGCACACACTCCGGAAATCAAAAGGTATGCCCACCAGGGAGGAGCAGGATTCGCGAGAGCTATCACCAGCAACTGAAGCAGTGAAGACACCCCGGCACCCCCAAGCGCGGCCACTCCTAGTTTTTGGATGAGCGACCATGTGGCATCAATCCGCTGCACCCAATCCCAGAGCCTCGGCATGGTGAGAGCCTAACACAAGTCGGATAAACGATGATTGCCCGCATTGGACGCCTCTCTTGGGCAGGTATCGTCTGTCGGCAGTGGTCGACCAGGATTGGTCTGGGCACATCGTCGACCTGAGCTTACTGACGGCTCTCTGCAGCAACGAATAAGGGATCACACGATTTTTCTCTTTTATAATCAATGCAATGCAAGGAATTCCTTGCACAGGGGTCTGCAATAATGGAATTAGGATGACTGCCCCGGCACAAACACCCTCGCCCGCCTCCACGCCATTGGAGACCCTGGCCGCCAAGCTCCGCCCCGAGCTCAACCCCACCACCCAACTCGAAGCTATGTTCTTCGACCAAATTGTCCGCCTCACCCTGCTCGCCGCATTCCTCATGCGCCACATCCAGGCCGACCCCGAGTTCGCCAACACCGAAACCACCCGCCGCATGCGCCTGCTGCTCTCCAACGAAGGCCGCCTCCGCTACGCCTACGAAGAGTTCCGCCGCCTCCAACTCGCGCGCCAACTCCAGCGCGAAGACCCCGAAGAGGCAGGCCTGCCAATCCTCACCATCGTCGCCCGCCACACCACGCGCAACGGCTACCGCGCCATACGCCGCACTGCCGCCGCCCCGAGCGCCCCCAACACCGCAACTCCCTCTCGCGCCGTGGCCGCGAATGCCGCCCGGGTAGCGCCGACCGGACGCAACGCCCAGTGCCCCTGCAACTCCGGCCGCAAATTCAAGCACTGCTGCCTGAACAAACAAGCAGTCGCAGCCTAGCGAATTCGTCACGCGCATGGGTCGCGGATGCCGCGCGGTTAGCGCCATAATAGTTCCACCATGCTGCTCGGCGCCGTCACCTACAACATCGCAAAAGATTGGGATATCGAAACGCTCATCACCAAACTCGAGGCCGCCCGTTTCGAAGCAGTTGAGCTGCGCACAGGCCACGCGCATGGCGTCGAGCCCGAGATTGACGCCGCCCGCCGCCGCATCGTCAGCCAGCGCTTCGCCCGCTCCAAAGTCCGCCTGCTCAGCTTCGGCTCGACGTGCGAATTCCACTCCGCCGACCCCGCCGAGCGCGCCACCAACGTGACCATCGCCAAGTCGTTCGTCGACCTCGCCCACGACACCGGCGCATGGGGCGTGAAGGTTCGGCCGAATGGCTTCCCCGCCGGCGTTCCCAAAGAGGAGACGTTGAAGAACATCGCCGCCTGCCTGAACGAAGTGGGCGACTACGGCCGCGGCAAAGGCGTCGAAATCTGGGTCGAAGTGCATGGCAAAGAGACTGCCGAACCGCCGCACATGGCCGCGCTCATGAAGCTCACCCGTAACGACCAGGTCGGCCTCTGCTGGAACTGCAATCCGCAGGACGTCGTCAACGGCAGCGTCAAGCAATACTTCCAACTGCTGCGTCCGTGGATCCGGAACTGTCACATCAACGAACTCGCCAGCGACTACCCTTACCGCGAACTGTTCGCCCTGTTGCGCGCCTCCAAGTACGAGCGATACACCCTCTGCGAAGCCCAGGAATCGAAAGAACCCGAACGCTTCCTCCGCTGGTATCGCGCCCTCTGGACGGAACTCAACAGGACTTGTGCATGATCAAATTCGCCCTCTCCGTCGCGGCCGCCGCGGCGCTCGCTACCTCTGCCGCCATCGCCGCCGTTCCCACGCCCGCTTCGCACTTCGGCCACGCCATGGGCGTCGACCGCAAGCTCATCTCGTGGTCCCAAACCGTCGCGTATTTCAATAAGCTCCCCGCCGCCAGCGACCGCATTGTCGTGCGCGAAATCGGCAAAACCACCGAAGGCCGCCCGATGATCGCCGCCTTCATTTCCGCGCCCGAGAACCTGAAGCAGCTCGCACGCCTCCAACAGAATCAGAAGCGCCTCGCCGACCCGCGCACTACCTCGCCCGAAGACGCGGCGCGCATCATCGCCGGACACAAAGCTGTGGTCATGATCACCTGCTCGATTCACTCCACTGAGGTCGCCTCCACGCTCACCGCCGTCCAGTTCGCCTACCAGATCCTCACCGAATCACGCCCCAAGTACAACGCCATTCTCAAAGACGTTATCCTCATCCTCGTCCCCTCGCTCAATCCTGACGGCGTCGACATCGTGAAGAACTGGTACGACAAGACGCTCGGCACGCCCTACGAAGGCACTTCGCCGCCGCAGCTCTACCAGAAGTACATCGGCCACGACAACAACCGCGACTGGTACATCTTTTCGCAGCCCGAAACGCGCAACGTCGTCACGCAACTCCACAACATCTGGCACCCGCAGATCGTCTACGACGTCCACCAGCAGGGGCCCTACGGCTCGCGCATCTTCATTCCGCCGTGGCTCGATCCCATCGATCCCAACGTCGATCCCATCCTCGCCCAATCGGCCAACATGATCGGCACCGGCATGGCCTACGACCTCACCGCCGCCGGTCACAAAGGCGTCGTCATCAGCGCCAGCTACGACTTCTGGACTCCCGCCCGCCACTACCAGGCCTATCATGGCGGCATGCGCATCCTCAGCGAATCGGCCTCCGTGCGCCTCGCCACGCCGATGACGGTGCGCCCCGACCAGATCAATGAGACCTCGCCCGGCTACCTGCCCCGCGAGCGCAGTTGGAACTATCTCGAACCCTGGCTCGGCGGCGAATGGCACATCGGC
>JBDTVQ010000361.1:0-7190 GCA_040007195.1 Acidobacteriota bacterium
CGTTCACGAAGAACCGCTTCAAATACAACTGGCACTGGTTCTGGGACACCGGCAACGGCGACATCGGCAATCAGGGCGTGCATGAAATGGACGTCGCCCGCTGGGGACTCGGCCTTCCCGACGCCCGCCACGAAGGACTTAAATCGATCTATTGCACCGGAGGCAAGTTCGCCTATGTCGACGATCAGGAGACGCCCAACACGCAGCTCGCCACTTTCGATTACGGCGACAAGCAGCTCATCTTCGAAGTCCGCGGCATCCTCACCAACGGCGAAGGCGGCATGAACAATAAGGGCAACGTCGTCGGGAATCTCTTCCTGGGCAGCGACGGCATCCTCGAAGTCGACGGCGCCGGCTACAAGGTCTACAAAGGCGAAGGCCGCGAAGTCGTCATGCAGAGCAAGGCCACCGGCCCGCGGGGCGACGCCAACGACACCGGCGTCCACATGCAGAACTTCCTCGACGCCGTGAAGAGCCGCAACTACAAAGACCTCCACGCCGAGATCGAAATCGGCGCCAACTCGGCCGCCCTCTGTCACATGGCCAACATCGCCTACCGCACCGGCCGCCAGCTGAAATGGGACGTCGCCAAAGAGCAGTTCATCGGCGACAGCGACGCCAACAAGATGCTCACCCGCGACTACCGCAAGCCGTACGTGGTGGAGAAGGCGTAAGCCCTTACCAGAGTCGAAGTCAAAGAGAGCCGCCCTCTAACCGGGGCGGCTTTTCTGTTTGACCACAGCAACCACACCGGCCAGTGCTCCGAGCATCCACAACGTGGATGCCCACACCTGATGCTGCGACGTCGAAAGTAGGCCACCCGCTCCGTCTCTCCTGTAGAGCCACTGGAGTGCCCATGCGATGGCAATCGAGAGGCCAAAAGCGGCAGCCATCCGAATCCGCGAGGGGCTTGCGGTCACCAAATCACGCACAGCGCCGACGGCGACAACTGCCGGCCCCAACAGCGTCAACGACACGATCACGAAAGTCGCCGAGCCCAGAACTTGACCAATCCCAACAAGCGCCCACATAATATCAATCGGCAACGAGGGTCGCCAGTGGAGATTCGCTCCCGCCTCCAAAGCAACGGAAGCCGAAGTCATTGCGACCACGATCGGTATCCAAACCCCCACGAAGCCACTCAGAAAGATTCGCGAGCGACGCGCTTCGAATTCTCCTACTCGGTAAGCAATCACAATCGCTGGACCGGCGGCAATGAGAATCCCACGCCCAAACCACCATTCGAGATTTTCCTGAAACTGCGGCTGGTATCCGTTCTGGATACCGACACCTTTGATGTTTGTCACCAAGGCCCAAGCGAGCAGCCCTAATGAGAGGAGAAGTACGGAGCTCGTCAATACCCGGCCCAGGCGCGTCACAATTCCCGCGCAGCCCGAAAACACCAACATGACGACCCCAAACGGCTTGCTCATCAATGCGGAGAAGGTAACCGCCGTCAAACTGAACCACCAATCCATGAAGCCTGCGGCCAGCCAAACGAATAGCACCCATCTCCATCGCGTTGTCCAAGGTCCGCATCGCGCAGCAAACAAGGCGGGCCCAACGTGACATAGCATCATTGCGATAGTCGCTCCCAGTATCAGTGACACCGAAAATGCAATGGGCTGGGTCAGAGGCTTGCCGTAGCTGGCAGTAGGTTCCCAAAATGCCAGTGAAAGGAAAAGCGTCGCTTCCGAAGCGACCAGCCACCAAAAATCGCTCTGCGCGTCTTTCATCGTCACGGTCGGCTAAACACGAACTTCCCTCAGTCGCTACTTTGGACGCCGCCACCGTCGAGATTGTGCCAGCCGATTCATACCTGCCGCGCCCCTTGCGCAGATTAGTGTTTACGGCCGAAGCGTCGCCCTCCGATGGGATGCCGCCTGAGTGAATTGGTAAGAGCGGACACTATGATCCACTCTTCGATTCGTTGTAATTCCATCACTCAAAAACGGTTTCACGTCACGAGTGAACTGCCGCAATGCACTCGATTTCGACCCGCACATCCCGAGGGAGCCGCGCGGCCTGCACCGTGGCGCGGGCCGGTGGATTGGTGGCGAAGTAGCGCGCGTACACCTCGTTCATCGCCGCGAACTCACCCATGTCGGCAAGAAACACGGTGGTTTTCAGCACACTATCGAGCGAGGCGCCGGCAGCCTCCAACACGGCGCGCAGGTTCTCGAGCACCCGCGCGGTTTGTTCCTCGATGCCGCCTTCCACGATTTGGCCGGTAGCGGGATCGAGCGGAATCTGCCCCGAGAGGTATGCGATGCCGTTATGGACGGTGGCCTGTGAATAGGGTCCAATAGCGGCGGGCGCGGCGGTAGTGGCGACGATGTGTTTGGCGGACATGCTGGATTTTAGGGTAGCGCGGCTATAATGGCCGTTCCATGACAGCGCGCGCCGCGGGCGTAAAATCGAGCTTCCGGTGGTGGATCGTCGGGCTGCTGTTCCTGTCCACGGTGATCAACTACATCGACCGCCAGACGCTGTCGGTACTCGCCCCACTGATCAAAGTCGAGCAGGGGTGGAACAACCAGGACTTCGGCCTCATCGTCATCTCGTTCCGCGTCGCATACACAGTGGGGCAAGCCCTGTCGGGCCGGATGGTGGACAAACTGGGCACCCGGCGCGGGCTGTCGATCGCCGTGACCTGGTATTCGATTGTGGCGATGGCCACGCCGCTGGCATCGGGGCTGCGCGGCTTCTGCGTGGCGCGGTTTCTATTGGGGCTGGGCGAGTCGGCCAACTGGCCGGCGGCGACCAAGGCAGTGGCCGAGTGGTTCCCCAAGCGCGAGCGGGCGCTGGCCGTGGCGATCTTCGATAGCGGGTCGTCCATTGGCGCGGCCGTGGCTCCCGCGCTGGTACTGGGCATCGCGAGTTGGTTCGGGAATTGGCGGATGGCCTTCGTGGTCACAGGCTCGCTGGGCTTTCTCTGGTTGTGGGCGTGGCGGCGGATGTCGGCCCACCCCGTGCGCGTGGAGATCGACGAAGGGGCCGAAGTGACGCCAGGCCGCAAGCGTTGGCGCGACCTCCTGCGCTACCGCCAAACCTGGGGCGCAATTGCCTCGCGTGCGCTATGCGATCCCGTGTGGTTCTTCATCACCGACTGGTTTGCGATCTACCTGACATCGAAGGGATTCAAGCTGGAGGAGAGCCTGCTCGCCTTCTGGGTGCCGTTCCTGTGCGCGGATTTGGGGAATTATGCGGGCGGCTTGGGGTCAAGCTGGCTGGTGCACCGCAGGTGGAGCGTGGGCTGGGCGCGCAAAGCGGTGTTCGTGCCGGGCGGGCTGGGAATGGCGCTGTTGATTCCCGCGGCGTACACGTCGAACCTGATGCTGATCACGGTGTGCTTCGGCGTGGCGACGTTCAGCTATGCGGCCGGTTCCACGATCGCCAACACACTCGCGACGGACCTCTTCGCGTCGGATTCTGTTGCCTCGGTCAGCGGCATGGGCGGCACCATGTCGGGCATCGGGACTATCCTCTCGACCTACCTCATCGGCTACATGGCCGACCACTACGGCTTCCAGGCCATTGTGATCGGCGCGAGCATCATTCCGCTGATCGCCGTGGTGCTGGTGCTGTTGTTGGTGCGGAACACGAAGGAGTCGGGCAAGGGCACGGTATTGGTGGTCTAAGACGGCACGAGCACATTGGATTCAAGGCGCCTGACGTACGACATAGCAGATTCCCGCACCGCCGACCCGTCATTCAACAGCCACAACCGCGTGGCCAACGTATCCACCCGCAGCTCTCGCGCCTGGCCCCAAAACCCATCAGGGCGGTTTTCAAAAATGTCCAGCAGCAGCGCGTGCAGCAATTCGTGCGTCACCGTATTGGTGGCGACGAACGGAATTCGGTGAGCATGGGCATAGGTGAGCGCCACCATGCAAAGGTGGTATCCGCGATAGAGAGTAGTGAGGCCCGCGATGCCGCGGCCTTGATCCCATTGGACGGGAATACGATCGGTGACAACCAGGTTGAGCGCGCCGGACTTGAGGCCGGTGATGACGGGCTGGCGGCTCGGCGGGCGCGCAACCTCGCCTTCGATTGAGTTGAGCTGAATGGACATGCCGCAGTGGCCAAGATCGCCGGCGGCTTGGGGCCAGATCGCGTCCCAAAAGTTGCGAACGTGATTGGCCTGACACTTCGCGTTGCGGTCGAGAACGTGATGAATGGGCAGGATCACAGGAGTGCTGGCGGCGCTGGCGTTACGGGCCGCAAGCGCCAGGGCGGGCAATGTCGACAGAAGTGCGCGCCGGGTCATCGCGAGGAACCCCAGTGTATGGCGTATTGACGGCCGTTCGCACTCGGCGCATACTTAATTTGAACATGTTCAAAATTGTCATACCGGGTGGAACCGGCCAGGTCGGCCAAATGCTCGCGAGGCACTTTACCGCTCAAGGGCACGAGGTGACGGTGCTGAGCCGAGGCGATGGATCAGGTTGGGATGGGCGGACGGCTGGGGCATGGGCGCACCGTGTGGAACACTGCGACATCCTCATCAACCTCGCGGGGCGAAGCGTGAACTGCCGGTATACGAAGGCCAACCGGCGCGAAATCGTCGATTCGCGCGTCGAGAGCACGCGCGTATTGGGCGAGGTGATTGACGCGTCGAAGCGAGGTCCGCGAGTATGGCTGAACGCCAGCACGGCGACTATCTACCGCCATGCGTTGGACCGCGCCATGGACGAGGCGACGGGCGAACTCGGCGGCAGCGAGCCGGGCGCCCCGGAGACATGGAACTTTTCCATCGGCGTGGCGAAGGCCTGGGAGGAAGCCTTTTTCGCAAGCAACACCCCACACACGCGTATGGTGGCTCTGCGTAGCGCCATCACGTTCAGCCCCGATCGCCGAGGCGCCTTCGACATCCTCTCCGGCTTGACGCGGATGGGCCTCGGGGGCCGGCAGGGCAGCGGGAAGCAGTACGTCTCCTGGATCCACGAGTTGGATTTCGTGCGCGCCATCGAGTGGTTGCTCGCGCGTGAGGATCTGTCGGGCGTTGTGAACATCGCGTCGCCGAATCCGTTGACCAACGAACAGTTCATGCACGGGCTGCGTCAGGCGTGGGGTGTACGAATAGGCCTGCCCGCCACGGAATGGATGCTGGCCATCGGCGCCTGGGTGATGCGCACAGAGACGGAGTTGGTATTGAAAAGCCGGCGCGTGGTGCCGGGGCGATTGTTGGAGTCAGGCTTCGAGTTTCACTATCCACACTGGCCGCAGGCGGCGCGGGAACTGGTATCACGCTACGGCCGCCGGTAGACGCGGCCGCCCTTCATCACGAACACCACCCGTTCGGTCGCGTGGATGTCAGCCAGCGGATTGCCAGAGACAGCGACGATGTCGGCGAGGAGCCCCGCTGCGAGCGCGCCGCGGTCGGTCACGCCAAGCAGATCAGCCGCATTCGACGTGCCGGCGCGCAGAGATTCGATGGGCGACATGCCACGGTCCGCCATAGCGCCAAACTCCTTGGCGTTCTCGCCAAAGGGCACGAGAGGCGCGTCGGTGCCAAGGGCGATCTTCACACCGGCCAGTGCGGCTTTGCGAACACTGGCACGGGCGAGGGGAAGCACGTAGTCGGCCTTTTTGCGAACCACCGGTGGCGCGCCGGTCAGGTCGAGCGTGTCGGCAAGGTGCGTTGTGGGTACCAGATACGTGCCGCGCTGCTTCATCAGCGCGATGATCTCGTCGTTGAGCAGCGAGCCGTGTTCAATGGAGGCGACGCCGGCCTTCACGGCGGCGAGAATGCCCTCGGTTCCATGCGCATGTGCGGCGACCTTGATGTCGTGCCGTGCGGCTTCCTCCACCACCGCGCGCATCTCGGCATCGGTCATCTGTGGTGCGCCTGCCGTTGCTTCGACGGACATCACGCCCGCGGTAGCGGAGATTTTGATTACGCCCGCGCCGTGCTTGATCTGGTAGCGCGTGGCCTTGACCATCTCATCGACGCCATCGGCCACGCCATTTTCCGGCCCAAGGTGAAACAGGCCGTCCGCGACGCGGGCGTGCATCTCGGGATCCATGTGGCCGCCGGTGATCGTGATGGCGTGTCCGGCGGCAACGATTCGCGGGGAGGCTATCCACCCGGCATCGCTGGCGCGGGCCATGGATACGGCGAGCAATTCACGAACCGGTTGGGTTTGACCGAGGTCGCGAACGGTCGTGAAGCCTGCCATAAGCAGCTTGCTCACATTGGTCGTCGAGCGCAGAACAGCGTCGGCGGGCGATTCGGAAACCAACTCGGCCCGGTAGTGCTCGCTATCGGAGAGCAGCAGGTGGACGTGCATGTCGATGAAGCCCGGCAGCAGCGTGACATCGCCGAGATCAATGGTCGAGGCGTCACCGGGCAGCGCGGAAGGGTTCACCGCCGTGATGAGACCGCCCGAGACGACGATGGCCGCCGGCGACACAAGCCGCCCGCTCTGGACGTCCACCATGCGCGCGGCGCGCAGGACGGTGGTTTGGGCGGAGACTGCGGAAAGGGAACCGAGGGCAACCAGCAAGAGCAGGCGTGACATAGGGAGAATTCAGTGTAGCGGTTTCACGCCGACCTACGGGTCAAATGGGCACGCCTTAACGAGCAACCCGCCATGGCGATACGTTCGCCCACTTCCGTAGTTCTTCTTTCGCCCAGTCGCTGGACCGGTCCGTATGGCAACTCGTACAGCCATTGGGCACCTTGAGCGTTTCCGTATCGCTGGGGGGAATGAACCGGAACGTGTGGCTGCGCACGTTCACGTCG
Source organism: Acidobacteriota bacterium (assembly GCA_040007195.1). Lineage (GTDB taxonomy): Bacteria > Acidobacteriota > Terriglobia > Bryobacterales > Bryobacteraceae > JAFLBB01. The sequence goes on from JBDTVQ010000361.1 coordinate 6,749, forward strand.
GCAAGCTGCTGGGCGATTTTGGGCATGTGGCAGCCGACGCACTCGTTACCGCTGCTGCCGGCCGCATGGTGCGTGTGCGCTTCGATGGTTGCGCCGCGTGGGCCGTTCGGTGAACTTGGCCCGTGGCACTGCAGGCACATTACGTTCGCCGGCTTGAGGAGATCGGCGTTATTGGCCGTGCCGTGAGCGTCATGACAGCTACCGCACGTTACCCCATGCGTATACATGGCGCTCTGCACGAAATCGTTGCCTTGCATCCGGTTCTTGTGCGCGCTGCCGTCGGCGAAGTGAGTAAAGGTTTGCTTGCCCGGCGTATGCTCTTCGAGCTTCCAGAAGTCTTTCAAATCGAGGCCCACATGAAAACCCACGGGCCAGTCGTAGTATTTTCCGTTGATGGGGTTCGCCAGCGGTTGCCCTTGCGAATGGCACTGCATGCAGACGT
>JBDTVQ010000362.1:0-7163 GCA_040007195.1 Acidobacteriota bacterium
ACCACGCAACAGCCTAGCACGATGGCGTCGCGGAATGTGATCGACAGCAAATTGCGGCCATACAAACCGGGCGTTATGTTTTTGATCCGCATCAGGAACCGGTTCTTCACCGAATGCATGTTGATCGCCGACGGCAACGCCCGGCGGTTGCCCGGCAGCACGCTGCGCACATGATACCCACGCGCGTGCGGTGTGTACAAACAACGCCAGCCCAATAGCTGCGCCCGCCAGGCGACATCGGCGTCTTCGCGATAAACGAAGAAGTCCGAATCAAAGAATTCGCCTTCCACGGCGATGTCCAAAATCATCTTCCGCCGGTACAGCGCCGCGGCGGCCGTGGCCCCGAACACATACTCGTGCTTCAGGTAGTGCCCGTTGTCGATCTCCTGGCTGCCGCGATCTAAGTGCCGCAACATCGGAGTAAAGAAGATGCCCGTAGAATCCACCAGCGCCTGCTCCGGCAAATCGAAATTCGAAGTGAGCGATAGCAGCTTTCCGCAAATCGTCCCGGCCTTCTTATCGAGTTGACCGGCCTGCACCAGGGCCGAAACGAAATCGGTCTCCAGCAGCACGTCCGGATTTAAAGTCAGCACCCACTCGCCGCTCGAAAGCGCGATGGCCTGATTTTGCGCCGCCGCAAAACCGATATTTTCCTGGTTGTAAACGATTTCGCAGCGCTCTTCGAACTGCTCCAGGATATCCGTCGTCCCGTCTGACGACGCATTGTCGATGACCACTATCTCCAGGTTCGGGTAGTCCTGCGCCAGCACGGACTCCAGACACCGCCTTATAAAGCGGCCGCTGTTATAGGTGACGACAGTTACCGAAACCAGATCGTTATAGGCCATGTAGGTGACGAGTAGTGAGTGCCTGATTTGCTCGTATCGAGCTTCCGGCCGGCACCTGTGGCGCTCGGCCCGTTACCACGCACCGCGCAGCAAAGCCCAGAACCGAGTTGAGCGCGCTCAACGATCCCCGCTGCAGGTGAAGAAAATGTAAGATCATTCGACCGGCTATGCCAATCACAACAGCGGCCGCTACAAACCGCGTGCGCCACGGGCCAAAGTGTTTGGCTGAGTACTTTAATAGGCTACCATACCAATAACTTGCACGGGCTAACGGTGTAAGCTTGCCCACCGAATGCCCGCCTGCGTGTAAGGCCCGCGCTCCTGGCGCCAACCGGATTTTCCAGCCGGCATTCGACAGCCTTCGACAGAAATCGACATCTTCAAACCATACGGGATAGAACTCCTCGTCCCAACCCCCCAGCGCCAACCATGCCTCGCGCCGGAACATCAGGAACGCCCCCGCCGGCTGCTCGACCTCCTGGGCCGCGTGCAAATCCAGATCCAGGCATCGGTACCGCACGTTGGCTCGATTCGACGGCCAAACAGCGTTTACCCCCAGCGCTTCCAAAATCAGGTCCCGCGGTCGAGGCAGTCGCCGCACGGTGAAACCAGCTTGCGGCCCCGTTCCTTCCGCGCGCAGCACGCCTGCGACAGCGCCTGTATTTTCCTGATTCAATGCGCTTTCGAGCGACTCCCGCAACCCGTCCCCAGGCGCCAGGCAGACATCCGGATTCAACACCAAAACGTTGTCGGTCCCCAGACGCCGGACTCCTGCATTCACACCGCCCGCAAATCCCAGGTTCTTGCCCGCTTCCCAAACGTCCAGCACTTGGCCAGGACTGGTCGGGACGGACCGTGCGACCGCCACGGAACCATCATTAGAGGCGTTATCGACCACAACAACGTGCCCGTAGTGGGTTAGTACGGCTTTCAGGCAAGGCACGAGGCAATCGGCGGAGTTGTAACTCACGATTACGACGCCAGTGGATCTGCTCATCCCTTTGTCCACCGAAAATACCACGACCAGAACCGGTCCGTGCCAGTTTTCATTTGAAGATCAATCAGTTCGCGTTCAAATTTCAGCAGCAGCCCTGCCACATCACCAGAGCGGGATACCCGCGCCGATTTGCGCAGGCTTCGATATCGCCACAGCCCTTCCACTTTGCCGATAAGCCAGGAGACACTCCGCCCTCGCTTGAGGGCCGCTAAACCCCAGAGCACTTGGCCCACCACAACGGGCCGTCCCAACCGGCCCATCCAACCTCGCGGAAAATACTTGGCCACCACGTATACCTGGTTGCGTGATATTAGGCGCACGGTGCGCGCATGCCATACGCCTAATGTTCCACTGCCCCAATGTTCGGCTTTTGCCTTGGGAGCGTATTGCCCCTTCAGCCCCAAAAGAGCGCATCTAAGGCCCAGATCGACATCTTCTAGGTAAGATTCAAACCGCTCGTCCAACCCGCCCACCGTCTGAAACACGCGCCGGTCAAACAGCGCTGCTGTCAGCGGGGCCATCGCGATCTCTCGCGGCTCATCCCAAATTTCGCCATCGGGCAAACCGTTACCGCAACGCACGGCCAGCGCCGAACGAGTCAACAGGTCCCACGTCCCATCAAGCACATTGTTCCCACCCGGCTGGTAGATTTTACCGGTCGCAAACGACACGCCACTCCCCATGGCGTTCGCAAGTTCTTCCCAGTAGCGCGGATCGAGCGTCACGTCGTTGTTCAAAATGCCAACGAGCGGTTCGGCCGTCGCAGCGATACCCCGATTGACGGCAGCTGCAAATCCCAGGTTGCGGTCCAATTGCAATACTTCCGCGCCTTGCGAACGTGCATAGTCCGCGGAGCCATCCGTCGAACCGTTATCCACCACCAATACTCTCGCCGGCTGCAGTGTCTGCGGTGCAATCGTAGGGAAGAGGCGGCGCAAGTGACCCTCGCCGTTCCAATTAGGAATGACGAGAACCACCGGCCTCATCGCACGAACCGTTTCCGCAACAGGAACCACAGGTTGTGAAAGCCGTCCCGCCACGGGTTTAGTTTGATCTCGCCGAGGCGGCTGGAATACTGAACGGGAATCTCTTCAAAGCGGATCTTCGAACTGCGCAGCGCCTCGATTTTGATCTCCTCGCTGAACGCCATGCCATCGCTATCCAGCTTCATGTCCTTCAATATCGACCGCCGGAACACCCACATGCCGCTCTGCGAATCCGATACCCAGCGGAAGTAGAGCAGGGAAGTGGCGAGCGACAGAATGAAGTTGCCGAACTTATGCTTGAAACTCATCGCGTGTTTATCGCGCACCGGGAATCGCGACGCGTTGAGGAAGTCGACCTCAAGATGCAGGAAGGCCTCAATCAAATAGCTGATCGCATCGGGCGGGTAAGAGTGGTCGCCGTCGAGCGTCACGATGATGTCGCCCGTCGCCTGCGAAAACCCCGTCTTGTAGGCGCGCCCATACCCGCGCACGTCTTCGCGAATCACTTCGGCGCCCAAGGAACGCGCGACATCGGAGGTGCGATCGGTCGAACCGTTGTCGACCACGATCACCTGATCGACAAACTCCGGCATGCGGCGAAGCACCTTCTCAATCCCTTGCTCTTCATTCAAACAGGGAATGATCACGGTGATTCTGAGGTCTTTATACAAACTGTTATTGTAGCGGCATGAGGCTTAATTCCTAGCGCCCAGCCAACTTACGCGGCCACGCCGCTCTCACTTCATTTTCCGATCCGCGTGAATCCGCGTCGATCCGCGGCCTAACCGCTTCCGCGCTATTCCTTGATCTCGAAGATAGCCTCAACCTCGACAGCCACCCCCGTCGGTAGCGAAGCGAACCCAAGCGCTGACCGCGCGTGGAAGCCGTCGCCGGTCTTGCCGAAGATCTCGTGCATGAGGTCCGAAGCCCCATTGATCACAAGATGCTGCTCAATGAAGTCAGGCGCCGAATTCACGCAGCCAAGCAGCTTCACCACGCGCAGGCCATCGAGCGTGCCATGCGCATTCCACACGGAGTTCAGAATCCGCGCGGCGCAATCTTTGGCGGCCTCGTAGCCTTCCTGCGTGCTCAGGCCCGCGCCCAACTTGCCCTTCATGCCGCTCACGTGGCCCGAAGAGATCAACTGGCGGCCCGAGCGAATACAGAGGTTGAGATAGCCCGGCGTCTGCTTTTCGAATTTGATGCCGAGGTTCTCGGCGATTTGTTGAGGAGTCATTGGTGCAGTTTCGATTTTACCGCCTCACCGCACCGCCTCCAACGTCTTCAGCCGGATATTGCGGTACTCGATCGTCATCGGCGGGCCCACGTGGACCTGCACGCCGATCTTGCCCGCCAACTTCCGCTTCGTCGCGTCCTCATCGATTACGATCGACATCACGCGTCCATTGAGAATGTGCGTCAGCACGTTCCCGCGCGCGATCAGGTGATACTCGTTCCAATCGAGCGGCTTCACCAGCGCCTGCAACTCCTTCGCGTCGCCGACTGAGCCGATCACTTGAGGCTTCTGTCCCTCCACCAACCGCACCACCTGCCCGCGCAGGGCCAGGAACGTGCGTCCGCGCTCTTCGTAGTTTTGGGCCGTGTGCCGCTCGCGTCCTTCAATATCGGCCTGGTACCCGGACAGTGACCATTTCGCATCCGTCAACTCCACACTGCGATAGTTCACGCCGGAGTTGCCCTCGGCCGACACGCGGTATTCAAGCTTCAACTCGAAATCCGCCGGCTCGCCGCCGCGCCAAATGAGGAACGTGTTCCGCTTCACCAAGGTCTCCGGCGTAATCGTCCCGACGATTGCCCCGTTCTCGACCTTCCAGTAAACCGGATTCCCGTCCCAACCCTCGAGCGTCTTGCCGTCGAAGATCGATACGAACCCTTCATCCTGCGCCAGCGCAGTGCAGGCAGCCAAAGCCAACGCGAACAGGACCTTCACCATGCGAGTCTCCTTTACCAGACGCCAATCACCTTCCACCAGCCGAAGCCCACGGTCGACCAGATGGTGATATTCACCAGCGACACCACAAAGCCGACTTTCCACCATGTCTTAAATGGCACGTACTCGTGCGCGTAGAACATCGGCGACGGCGTCGTTCCATAATGCGTCAGCCCCGCCGCCAGATTCGTGAAACACGCAAACGCGAACGCTACCAGCCCCAACGGCGCGCCGGTGGCCACCAGCACGGCCAGGAACGGTGGATACATCGCCAGGATATGTGCCGTGATCGAAGCGAACGCATAGTGAGCGTAGAAGTAGATGCCGAGCGACACGGCAAGAATCACCGGCCACGTCGAATCGCCGAGCAGTGCCGCCGCCCACGCCGCGAACTCGCGCGTCACGCCGGTGTTGTTGATCGATTTCCCCAACTGCACCAACCCGCCGTACCAGATGAAGATGTCCCACGCCGCCTTCTCGCTCTTCACGTCTTCCCACGTAATCACGCCCGTCAGCAGCAGCGCCGTGCTCCCGAACAATGCCGTGATCGTGATGTCGATGCCATGCAGGCTGGTGGTCGCCCAAAGTCCGCACACGGCGACGAATACCGCCGTCAGAATCCATTCCTTCGAACGAAACGGACCCATTTTGCGCAACTCATCGGCCGCAAATTGCGCTGCCTCAGGGGTCGAGCGGATCTCCGGCGGATTCAGCTTCAACACGATCCACGGCACCACGGCCATCGAACATAGGCCCGGCACCAACCCCGCCATAAACCACTTCGTCCAGTCGATCGGGTAACCCGCGTCGGTCGCCATCTTTGCGGCAAGCGCGTTCGACGCCTGTCCCGTCAGAAACATCGCCGCGCTCACGCAGATGCCCTGATATACAGCGGTGAAGAGGAAGTTGCCCAACCGTCCCGGGCTCTCATGCGGGAACGAACCGTACAACTCGGCAATGGACCGCACGATGGGTAGAATCACCCCGCCGGTCCGGGCGCCATTGGAGGGAATGATTGTCGCCAGCACCATATCCGAAATCGACAATGCATACGACACACCCAGCGAACTGCGGCCGAACATCCGCACGAAGAACAGCGCGATGCGGCGCGCGAGGCCCGTGTTGATGAGCGCCCGCGAAATGAAGAACGCCGCCATCACCAGCCAAACCGTCGGGTCGCCATAACCCGACAGCGCCTGCGTGATCGTCAGCCCGCCAAACGCCGCCGACAGCGTCACCGCCAGCAGCACCAGCGCACCACCCGGCATCGGCTGCAAAATCAACCCGGCGATGGTCGCGCCAAAAATCCCCACCAGCCGCCAGCCCACCACCGACACGCTCACCGGCCTGGGGATCAGGAATTCGATGACGAGGAATATCGCAATGAGGATGGCAAAGCGCCACGCACGTTGGGACGGCTTCGGAGAATCGGGCACGAGGGGCGATTATATCCCAGCCCTTCGTTTGGCCTACGCAATTCGTACTGGCCGCGGTTCTCTATTGGCGCATGCACGTCGCGTTTCCATACTGGGTGCACATGAGACTCAGCCTCCTGGGCGCGGCCCTTCTGCTCTCCTGCGGCTCTGCTGCCGCAGGTTCCTTCACCATTACAAACCTCGGCGACCCAGCTTACGACACTGAAGCTTCCGCATTGAACGCATCGGGCGTTGCTGCGCTCACTTCGTTTTTGCCGGGAGTCAACGCGATCGCCAACGGGATCAACAACCAAGGTTGGGTCGCCGGAACCACCTTTTCCCAGTCCGGCGCGCAAGCCATGCTCTTCTACGATGGCCAATCGTGGGCCGTCGCAAACTTCGCCGCCGACTCCTACGCGAAGGATGTGAACGACGCGGGCCAGGTCGTGGGCACCTCCGCCGGCAAGGCGTTCATCGCCCAAGGCGGGCAAGCCACGTTCCTCACCCATCCCCTCGATTCGATCTACGATACAGCCAATGCCGTCAATGAGGCCGGGGCCGTCGCCGGAACCATGATCGACGAATGGGGCATCGCACGTGCCTATGTCTGGTACCACGGCCAAACCATCTGGACCGGCTTCCTCGGTGGGCAGCACAGCTACGGAACCAACTTGAACGACGCCGGACAGTCGACCGGCTACTCGCAAACAAGCGAAGGATGGATGCGCGCCTACCTCTCGCAGGAGGGGCTCACCATCGACCTCGGCACGCTCGGTGGCTCGTGCAGCTACGCCTACGGCATCAACAACGCGGGCCACGTCGTTGGGTACTCGTTCCGCGACGACGGGACAATGGGCGCCTTCCTCTCCATCGACGGCATCATGCTTGACCTGAGCTCGCTGGTCGAGGGCGCCGGCGGCTGGTATCTCAACGCCGCCTACGGGATCAATGACGCAGGTCAAATTG
>JBDTVQ010000363.1:0-7150 GCA_040007195.1 Acidobacteriota bacterium
ATCCACTTCATGCGGCGGCTTCCGATGGAGAACTCTTCGCCATCGCCGAAGCCCCGCGCCGGACGCGAGGCGAAGTCGTTCAACGAAGTCAGAACACCGATCCGGGCGCCGAACGGAGTTGCTTCCGGTGCCACGGCCAGCAATTCGTTGAGCGCCCCGAACTCGTCCCCTTCAAAGTGCGAGCCACCGACCCAGCGCAGCTTCTCCACGGGCAATACCTTGCGGATCGCCTCAACTGTCGCTGGAAACATCTTTCGGTATCCCGTGTGGAACAAGACCGGCTCGTCATCGGCGATGAGGTAGGAATTGATCGTGAATCCACCGGGAATCACATCCAACGGCGTACAGATCCGATAGATCCCTGCCGCCACCTCATCGACACACGTACCTGTCTCTGGAACTGCCAGCATTCCCCGCCTCCTGATTACATCGTGTCGCCGGACGGGCCGTAGATACCCGGCACTTTGCCGCCCATGGATCGCAGGTACGCGCTGAGCTGTCCGCGATGGTGCACTGAATGCTTCACCGTCATTCCCAGCATGTTCAAACCGGGCAGTTGAAACATTCCCAGAAAGTCGATCATCGATGCCAGCTTCTCACCCGAAAGTTCCTTCACCCGAGCCAGCGCAACCGGAACCTTTTCCTGGTACCGCGCCACCGCATCGGCCGGGCTCGCAATGCCGCAGGCGTCGGAATCGTCGGGCGGCGGTACGACCACGCCGTCGGCCAGACAGTTCAGCAGCCACTCGTCTTCGAGTGCGATGTGCCGCACCAAGCCCAGCGCCGTCTTCGACTTTCCATCCGGCGTATAGTCGAGCCGCTCGTTGGGAACGGCGCCCAACACGCGCAGCGTCGTCTGCATCTCACCCTCAAAATCGCCAATCAGGTAATTGGCAACAATCTTTGCTTCCTGTGCATCCATGGGAATTCTCCTCGCAGGGAAGTGTATCAGGACCATTCCTATCTTCCAAGCCGCCGGAGGCGCTTTGTTATTCTGAGATCGCTCTGCTTTACGCGTAATTGTTGAATGGTTCCCACACGGCTTGCTGACGAACGGGTCTTGCGCGGTACAGCCACTCCTTCCGCGCTTCCGCTCGACTTTGCCGAACGTGCCGCGCGCCGCTTCGGATGGCTTGCCTTCGGGTTCGCGCTCACGCAGGTCCTCGTCTATTTGATGGGCGCCTTCATTCAGCCGGGCTGGATCGACCCGCGATCCGCGCCGCCGCTCTATGGCGCCAGTGTATTGGGCGCCGCGCTGCTCGGCTTCGCCTTCTGCGCGCTGGCCTGGAGCCGGCGCATTCCCGCACCGCTCATGCTCGACCTCGCGCTGCTGTTCGAGGTGCTCGCCTCACTCGGCATCGGCCTTGCCGAAAACGCCGTCACCTGGCCGGCGAATGAACCGATCCGCGGCCTGTCGGGCGTGGAAGTCTGGATCGTCTTCTTCGTGCTCGCCGTGCCCTCCACATTTGGCAAAGGACTGCTCGCCGCTGTAACCGCCGCGCTGATGGCGCCCCTCGGCCTGGCGTTGAACATTCTCTCCGGCTCGGTCGAATCGCCTCTGCTTTCGCAATGGCTCACGCTCACCATTCCAACGATGGGCATGGCGGTGTGCGCCGCCGTGGTCGCGCGCTTCATTTACAACATGACGGGCCAGCTTGGAAAACTTCGCGAGATGGGCAGCTACCACTTGATTGAGCGGCTGGGCACGGGAGGCATGGGCGAAGTGTGGATTGCCCAGCATTCCCTGCTTGCCCGCCGCGTAGCCATCAAACTCATCCGTCCGGATGCGCTTCAAGGAGCGTACACGCAGGAAGTCCGCGCCGTGAAGGTGCGCTTCGAGCGCGAGGCGCAAGCCATCGCCAGCCTCAGTTCGCCGCACACGGTCGCGCTCTACGATTTCGGCTCCACCGAAGACGGAACCTTTTACTACGTCATGGAACTGCTGGAAGGAATCGACCTCTACAAGGTGGTCCGCGACTACGGGCCCATCGACGCCGCTCGCGCCGTGTACATCCTGGTCCAGATCTGCGACGCACTGGCCGAAGCGCATGAGAAGGGCCTCGTCCATCGCGACATCAAGCCTCCGAACCTGGTGCTCTCGATTCAAGGTTGCAGCTATGACTTTGCCAAGGTGCTCGACTTCGGCCTGGCGAAGTCGCTCGCATTCCCTGAAGAGGAAATCCTCACGCGTCCCGGCACGACGCTGGGAACGCCCGCCTTCATGGCGCCTGAGGCGGCCACGGGCAAGGCGAATCTCGATGGGCAGGCCGATGTCTATTCGCTCGGCTGCGTGGCCTACTTTCTGCTGACGGGAAGCCTCGTCTTCCCCGAGAAGAGCGGCCTCGCCGTGGCCCTGGCGCATACGCACGAAACGCCGCTGCCGCCATCGGCGCGCACGGAGATGCCGCTTCCGGCCCAGCTGGACGGCTTGATTCTCGAGTGTCTGGCCAAGGATCCCGCCGCTCGCCCAGCCGGTTGCCGCGTGCTAGCCGAACGCCTGCTGCAATCCATCGAGCACTCGCCTTGGACGCAAGGCGCTGCCCGCCATTGGTGGGAGGTCAATCGCCCTTCTATTCCGAACAGGGGCCAGATCTCGCCGTTGCCTACCGGCGGCCGCACGTTGCGCAAACAGACCTCGCCCATGCCGTAAGCTGTGCGCTAACATCGACTGAATGCGCCTATGGCTGTCCGCGGCGTTCTTTACCTCTTATCTTGCTGTGCAACTCAGCTTGCCCGTGGCGCAGATACTCCGCGACCACCACGCGTTCCGTTGGGGCATGTTCGCCTACAGCGGTGATCGCAAGGAAGTGTTCGCCGAGTACGCCGATGGGACGCGCGAGTCACTGGAACAGATTCAACAGCGAACCGGCCGGGCGCGGCTGTTCCGTTCGGAGATCGATAAGGAACGGGTACTTCCGCCTTATCTCTGCGCGCTCACACCGCTGCCTGCGAACATTCTCTTCCGCAGCCGCGGCACCGGCGGGGAAAAGCGCTACCCATGCCATTAGCCGCTTTCTTCCGCGCCGAAACGCCAGCCAGGCCGCTTGCCCTGGCGCGCATCTGCATGGGGCTTGCCGCGTTCATTCGGGCGGCCATTCAATATCAGATCCTCCGCTCTCTTTTGAGCGGCGAGTTCATCCGCGCCAATCGTTTCGACTGGCTGCCGGCGCTCACATCCGGCACGTTTCTGCCCTTCATGGCCGTGTGGATGATTGCCTGCCTCTCTTTCGCCGCGGGCTTCCGCACGCGCCTCAGCGGGAGTATTGTCACGGCCTGCCTCGCCTATCAGATCGCACTCGACGAGAACCTGTACGCGAACAATTTTTACCTGATGACTCTGATCCTGTTTCTGCTCACGGTCGCCGATTCCGGATGCTCATTCTCTGTTGACCGCTGGCTGTTCCGCAAAGGCCCTGAGATGGTGGCGCGCTGGTCTACGCTGTTGCCGCGCCTGCAGATTTCCATCGTCTATTTCTACAGCGCGCTGGTGAAGATCAACTCGGCGTTTCTCGCGGGCGAGCCGATTGCCCGATCCACGCGCCTGGGGCCGTACCTCGACAAAACCGCCATGCCGATGGTCGTGGCATACGCCACGGTGGGGCTGGAGTTCTTTCTCTCCATTGCGCTATGGATGCCGCCGCTACGGCGTGCCGCGGTCACGCTGGCCTTCCTGCTTCACTTCAATATTTTTGTCGGTATGGAGAACCGGTACACGGTTGCCATGTTCACGTTCGGCGTGACGACGCTCGCGCCCTTACTGCTGTTTCTGGAATACGCTCCGGCGAGCCGTGTCGTTCTGTGGAATGAAGAATCCGCCGCTGCGCGACGGTGGGTCGCGTTCTTCCGCTTCTTCGATTGGCTGGGAATCTACCGCTTCGAAAGCGCGAGTGTTGCGGGCCTTGCGCTTACGCTCGACGACCGCACGCTTACCGGCTTCGCCGCCGCGCGCGAGGTGCTCTGCACGCTTCCCATTTCGTTCTACTGGGCGCCACTACTCGCCGTCGTTCCTACCAGTTCGTCAGCGAGCCATCGGGCCGCTTGAGCATCGGCGTCAGCGAGTACGCCTCCGTGTGATCGCCGATCAACTGTAGCTTGGCGGTATCTACTTCGACGCCGAGCCCCGGCCGCTCATTGGGCCACAGCTTGCCGTTTTTCAGGTCGTAGCTCTGGTTCAGATACGGCCACGGTCGCGTGCCGCCCATTACCATCTCCATCAACGCCGGGCCTGAAAACGCGGCGCAACAGTGCACCATCGCGGCTTCTGAAATCGGTCCGGTGAAGTGCGGCACCAAGCCGACATAGTGCGTTTCGCACAGCGCCGCGATCTTTTGAAATTCGGTGATGCCGCCGACGTTGGGAATGGTCGCGCGGGCATAGTCGATCAGTTGGTTCTCGATCAGTTCGTTCCAGTCCCACTTGGGGCCAAACTGCTCGCCCACAGCGATCGGCACCTTCACTTGGTGGCGCAGCGTGCGATAGACGCCGGGATTTTCGCTGCGCACAAGGTCTTCCACGAAGTATGGCCGTAGCGGTTCGATGAGGTTCGCCAGCACGACGGCATCGGGCATGTCGAGCTCGGTGTGGAAGTCGATGCACCAGCCGCCATCGCGGCCCACGCCTTCGCGCACCTGCTTGCACATTTCGAACACGCGGTTGACGTTGTCGAAACGGTCTACTTGCGGACCGCGCGAGTCGGTGGAGATGCGATATGCGCGGAAGCCGGCATCGACGCACGCCTTGGCGACTTCTTTCGGCGTTCCCCTTGCCGGGTAGCCCGTCGAATAGCACTCGACGTAATCGCGCGACTGGCCGCCGAGCAACTGGTACACCGGCACTCCGAGTGCCTTGCCCTTCAGATCCCATAGCGCCACGTCGAGCGCGCCCAGTGCGTGCACCTTCTCGCGCCCGGCCGGATAGAAGTAGGAGCGGTACATCGCCTGCCACAGACGGTCCGTTCGAAACGGGTCTTCGCCGATCAGCAATCCTGCGCATTGCTCCATCGTGTTTGCAGCGCCGCCTTCGCCTACGCCGATGAGGCCGGAATCGGTTTCGACCAGCACGACGTTGGTGCTCTGGTTGAACAGCGGCTGCTTCGTGTTCGGACGGCCTGCGGCATCGGTGGGCGTCTTGAAGTAACGGATGCGCGTGATCTTGGTCTTCGGCAGCCCAGCGGCATCAGCGCGTTCGGCAAGCGTCATTGCGCCCGCGGCACCTATGCAGGTTTGAAAAAATGCTCGGCGATTCATGCGGGGCCAATGATATCAGAGGCGATTTGCTACACTCGCCGCCATGACGCTCCTCTCGCGGCGCGACGCACTTGTTGCAGCACTGGCCGTGCCGGCTTCGGCCGCACCGTCCCCCGTGGTCGATACGCACATGCACGTGTGGTCGCTCGACGGCGCAAAGTATCCCTTCCACCCGCCCGAGCCCAAATACCGCCTGCCCACAGAAGACGGAAGCATCGAGACCTACATACAGGAGATGAAGCAGCACAACGTTTCCCGCGCGGTGCTGGTGCAGGAGCGTTCGAGCGGCTGGAACAATCGCTACATCGCCGACTGTGTGCGCCGCTTTCCCGATCGTTTCGTAGGGCACGGGCTGATCGATCCGCATGACCCGGACAACGCCTCTACGCTTGAGCGCGAGATGAAGCAGAACGGGCTGTCCGGGATGCGGCTGAGCGCCATCTACCATCCGCCGGAGCGCTTCCCGAACGAACAGTGGCTGAACGCGCCCTACAACTACCCGCTGTGGAAGAAGGCCGGAGAGTTGGGCGCGGTGTTCAACGTGTTTCTTGCGCCGTCGCAGATGCCGCAACTGGAGGACATGGTGCGGCGGTATCCGAAGGTGAAGGTGGTGGTCGACCACCTGGGCCGGCCCGATATCTTGCCCGAGGCACCATGGGTGGAAAACGACGGGCTGTTGAAGCTGGCGCGCTATCCGAACGTGTGGGTGAAGTTCACCGAACTCTACTCGGCTTCTAAGACGAAACAGTATCCGTATAAGGACGTGCATCCGTTCGGCAAGATGGTTTACGACGCGTTCGGCCCGCGGCGGTTGTTGTTCGGCACGGGAATGGTGGCCACCACGCGGCGCATTCCGCTGGCGGACGAACTTAAGCTGGTGCGCAAGGACCTTCCGTACTTTGCGGAAAAGGATAAGGAGTGGATCCTGGGGCGCAATGCGATGGCGATTTGGAAGTGGGCGTAATAGTTGTTACTTTTGCTGGTCGTTCGCGGTCTGGCGTGATTCCAGGTGATAGACTGAAGGTCTCTTCTCCTATGAGGCGCGCCCTCGCATTATTGCTGGTAGCGGTGTTCAGCCTTCCCCCGTTGGCTGCCGCTCTGGTTGCGCCCGGGCCCGCCGAATCTCGCCTGCCCGCCTGCTGCCGCCGCGATGGCAAGCATGGCTGCGGCATGGCGAAGCGCTCGCAAACGCCGCCGGAATCCACCGGTGTGGCGATCCGGGCGGTGCAGTCCAAATGCTCGCAGTATCCCAAGAGCGGCCCCGTTCGAGCAGACTCCCGAGTTCTGTTGACGGTGGCAACGGGCGTTCCCAGCGCCACAGTCCTTAGCCATTCCAAAACTTGTGAGCGCCCGTTAGCTCGCACTCACAACTCCGATTCCAAATCCGCCCCAAAACGCGGCCCTCCCGCGATCCTCTAACTCTCGACTCAACTCCGTTTGACGACGGTTCGAAAGCTAGAAAGAGGAATATATGCGGGCTTTACTACGCCTACATGGAGCCGCGTGCGCGGTAGCCATGGCAATCATGGCGTCGCAAGGATGCTTCGCCCAGGAAAGCGTGACACACGCTTCGGTCAGTGGCCGTGTCATGGATGCGACTGGCGGTTTTGTGCAAGGGGCGTCGGTGACGTTGCGGCAGAGTGAAACTAATGTGGTCAGCAGCGGTGAGACCGACAGGGAGGGGCGTTTTCGATTCCCCTACCTGCGCGTGGGCCCGTACGAGATGAAGGTCCATCGCGAGGGTTTCGCCGACTTCACGCGCAACCTGACACTCACGGTGGGCGCGGCGTTTGAGCTGCCGGTTTCGTTAGCGGTGGCCGCGGCCGAACAGAGCGTGACAGTGAGCGCCGAAGGGACGGTGCTGGAAGCGGCGCGCACGCAGATCGCGGGAACGGTTTCGCAGG
>JBDTVQ010000364.1:0-7117 GCA_040007195.1 Acidobacteriota bacterium
TTGGAAGCGAACCTGGAAAAATTCCAGAAGTAGCAGCTACCGTCGCCGCCGCCAGCCCATCGCCAGCAGCAGAATTCCCGAACCCATCATCGCCCAGGTTCCCGGCTCCGGCACGGTACTGTCCAACGGCGCCCGGTTATTTAGGTTGAGGTCGATGTCCTGCGTAACCCGGATCCGGTGAATTACGGATACCCAGTTCGTACTCCCAGCGAATCGAACGCCATCTAACGTGTTCGTCGGGTCAAGGATAATCGGCCCATAGGGCACACCCGTGCATCCCACCAATCGTGCAAAATCGCCGCCCACGCACAGCTCCGTGAATACCTCGACAATCGGCGGTCCGGCAAGAATGGAAAACAGCGAAGGTCCGGCAAACCGGAACTGATCTCCACCGAAATCCATGTCCATGTCGAACCCGAGAATCACCGGAGGCGGCGGGTCGATCGTGTATCGGATAAAGTATTCCGCGTATCCGGGCGGATCGCTTGTGTCGGCGGGAAACAGGAATAACCCGTTGAAGCTGATGCCGATGCTGTTCCCGTCGTACCCGATGCTCACGCCAATATCGTCAGCGGCGGTTGCCGGCGAACCGGGTGCGGGAGTGAAACTGGCGTTGAAGATGCTGAAGGGCGCAAGTGCGCACCCGGAACTGCCCGTCAAATCGCTCAATACCGACACATTGTCGCATGAGCCAAGAGTGTTGATATCGGGCCCAAGCCCGCCTCCGAATACTGTCGCGGCCGACATTAGAAACAAAACACCCAAATTACGCATAGTGTGAATAATTATCCATTGGAGAGGCGGGTAGGATAAAGGTCTAGAGGTACCTGAGAGTACCGGTGCGCAGCCACCGTCTCCGAGAACGGCGGCTGCGCCGTCGCGAGTACTCGCTCCTCCTCAAGTACTCGCGGCACTGGGAAGTCTCCGACACTTCCCAGGCCGTGTGTTCTGAACGGGATGGAGCCGGACTCCTCCAAATGAACCCGGCGCCCGCGACCAAGTCGCGTGTCCTACTCAGAATGTCTGTTGTACGCTAACGCGACGCCGATGGATGTAACGGATCACTTTTCAGCTATTTATTTTTATTCGTCGTGTCTTCGCATGGCCACTATACGATCAGGAATATGGCGGCCCATTCAGACGAACTCCTCACCTACCTCCGCACACGCCTCCACGCAGCCGCCAACGATCACGACCGTGCCGCTATCCGCCGCTTCTTCCGCGAACAAATCGACCCCTACGGCGTCCCCGCCGCGCTCGTCCACGAACTCACCCGCCACGCCCTCCCCATCCTCCGCCAACGCACCCCCGCCGCCCGCGACCGCTTCTTTAACGAACTCATGAAAAGCGGCAAGCACGAAGAAGGAATGCTCGCCATCTACCTCGCCCGCCGCTTCACTCGCATCTGCGGCCCCTGCGAATGGAAACTCTGGGAGCGCTGGATCGACCGCTACGTCTCCAACTGGGCCCACTGCGACGGCATCTCCATGCACCTCCTCGGCGCCGCCATCGCCAAACACCCCACCCTCGCCGCCCAACTCGAATCCTGGACCGCCTCCCCCAACCTATGGAAACGCCGCGCCGCCGCCGCATCCCTGGTCCGCGAATCCCGCAAGGGCCACCACAAGGCGCTGATCAGCCGCATCCTGAAAACGCTCGAACGCGACGACGCGGATCTGATCAAGAAAGCGGTCGTCTGGCTGAAGCGCGAGCGGGCGCGGGCGGATGGTTGAGACTTTCTTAGCCGCCAGTCCCAACTTCTCGTACAGATATTCATCAACGCTCCCAACCACATGCGGGCTCCCATCACGGGCGCCGGAACTCCTCATGCCACGATTGAGCCGTGAGTAACCCGCGCAATTCGGCCACTCCAACACGCAACTCCGCGACGTTCTTGGGCCCCCGTCATCCCCCAATTTGCGTATTTACGAAACGAAGCCAATACTATGTTGAAAACAAAAGCCCGCTCTGGGCGGTGAACCCACTTTTTCGCCTGGCTCTCGACTCCCCCACCGCCCGGCAAACCCATTCCTGGCGACCGCGCCAGTCACGGTCCCCCAACGCTTACTTCGCCGCCCGATACCCATGCAACTGCGGCCCGACCACATTCGAGAAGTTGTAATTCCCCCGCCGGTCGGCATCGATTGTCCAAAACATCGCGCCCAGCATGCGCGGATAACCACCCGCCTTCCGCAGCCTGTACTTTGTCCCCACCGGTGCCTTGCCCGTGATGAGGTAGTCCATCGCCTGGCTCACGATCGTGGGCGTCGTATCG
Source organism: Acidobacteriota bacterium (assembly GCA_040007195.1). GTDB lineage: Bacteria > Acidobacteriota > Terriglobia > Bryobacterales > Bryobacteraceae > JAFLBB01. Next base: position 2,276 of record JBDTVQ010000364.1, read on the forward strand.
CCGGTCAGAAACCCCACCGCCACCTTCTCCGCGGGCACCGGCGGAAACATCCGCTTCGGATCGCCGCCCACCGCGAAACCCTGCAGCAGCAGTTCCGTCATCGCCGCGTGATAGTCCACGCTGCCCGGCTGATAGATCTCGCCGTCGAGCCCCTGCAGCGGCGGCGTGTTGTAGTCCTGCACGTCGATGAACGAAAGGATGTCGCGAATCGCATACGTGATCGCCAGGTACGAACCAAATTGTCCGCCATAGCTCGGATACCCCGAAGGAATCTGCGTGCCCTCGGGAACCAGGCTGATCATGAACCCCTTCCCAAAGTGATCGTGTAACTGCCGCAGCGCCGAGATGAGGTTCACAATCGAAGGCGTCCTCGGATTCTTGAAGTCCGTATCGCCCGGAGCGATCGACAGAGAAGGACTCTCGAAGTCGATATCGATCCCGTCGAATCCGTACTCCTCGACGATGCGCTTCACCGACGCCACAAAGTTCGGCACACGCTTCGGATCGGCCAGCGTGAAGTGCTGCCCTCCACCGCCCAGCGAAATCATGACCTTCTTGCCCTGGCTCTTCAGCCACGCGATATCGGCCTTGAACTGCGCCGGGTCCAAGCCGCCCGGGGTAGGGAATTTCATCGTCCCCTCTGGCGCCTTCTGGTCCGGTGTGGAAAACGCCACCAGAATGTAGTCCCACTGTGCCGACAACTCGCGCAGGGGAATCGTCGACCCCGGCCCGCCATACCCAGCCCAATACCCGATGAGCTTATGTCCGTTCTGCTTTCCGCTCGCCGGTACAGGCGCCACCGCGGGCTTCATCCGCGACCCACCGCCTCCGCGCCCCGCACAAGGCTTCGCGCTCTCGGCCAACGCCTGCGCTTCCGGAAAGCTGTACGGCCCAGCGCTAGCGCCCGTGTACCAGTCCAACAGCGCCACGTTCTGCAAGTGATACGTCGTGCCGCCCGCCTTCGCCACAAACGCCTTCGACGCCGGAATATTGTTCTTCGGATTCGTATCCGTCGGCTCGAGCATGAAGTAGGTGGCCGCCATGCCCACCCCTCCGCACCCGCCCATCTCCACCGGCCGCGTCCAAGCCGGAACGGCGTTCCCCGTCGGCTTCGCATTCCTGGGCGTGCGCACCAGAGGATCATGCAGCGGGTCTTTGATGAACCCGGCCAGCTGTTGCGTCAACGGCTGTACATCGCCATCCTCCACCACCGCCGGGGCGTCGCGCAGGTACGACCCCAACACAAACGAATTGCCCGTCGCCGAATCGACACCATGCGCTCCCCACGAGCAACACACCGTCGCATCGCCTACCGCGTAGAAGGCCGTGTTGGGCGTCACCGCAATCACCAGCTTGCCCTCTTGCTTCGGCATCTGCTTGAAGAGTTCACGCTGCACGAACTCGACGTCGGCGATCGCGAATGCGCCGCCGCTCTGCTTCGAAGTGAGCACGTACCCGTAGCCCAACGGCACATGAATCGTCACCGGCTGAACTTCCGGTTTCCCCAACAGCGTGTGCCATTCTCCCTTTGCCGCGGTCATCGTCCGCAACAGAGCATCGCCATACTGCGTCGTGCCACCACTCGGGAAGGCGAACTTCGTAAAGATCGGCGAAGCGGTCACCGCCTCCACATCGCCGCCTGCGTCCATCGTGACGTTCTTCGCCGCGAAGGTCAGCGTCACCGGAACCAGCACCGTCGGAATCGTATTCGTCCCACCCTGCGCCGGAGCGCGCCCGGCAAGCACGAACGAACCATGCTGAAACGTCGGAACCGTGCCTTGAGAATGAGCCAGCGAGGAGAGCAGCAGAAACGAGGGAATCAGTGCGCGGAGTACCATCTACTCCAATTCGATCACATACACCTGCGGGTGGCCGCCCTCGTTGTAAGGTCCCTTGCGGTCGCTCGTAAACACCACTCGCTTCTCATCCGCCGAAAACGACGGATGCGGATGCGTCCACTGCGGACCATACACCGTGTCCGTCGACACTTCCATCCAACTCAATGCCCCCGTCTTTGCCTCGCTCCGCGCGCGTGCAAAGTCCTCGGCTAGCGCATACCGCGACGTCTTCCATTGCGATCCGCCGCTCGAGGCCCCGCTCAGCCCAATCAGCCTGACATCGCCCGTCGCCACGTCGATTAGGTGCAGCCCGCGATCCGGATGATTCGTGTCGCACAGCACCTGCGTCCCCGCGCGGTTTGGAGTAATGTGCCAGGCGTTGAAATCTGCAATCTTCTTCCGCTCACGCGTCTGCCAGTTCATCTTCCATAACGCATGCGGCCACACGGTGTAAACCAGGTCGCCCGTGTGCCCGAGAAACGTCTCGTGCACAACGAACTCGTCGTTCGAGTGGTCGTACAAACACTCGAGCCCTGTCCCATCGCGGCGCACACGATGCATGCGCGGCGCGGGATCGCCCGCAAACTCGATCCACTCCGGCTCCAGCGGATGAAACTGCGGATGAATCACCGTGCGCGGGTAATCAACGAAGCGCCAATCCTTGCCGTCCACGCGCCCCGTGACAATCCCGCTCTGCGCCCCACGCTTCGCCGCCGCCACCAGCCATCGCCCGCCATCGCCAATCGAAATCTCGCCCAGTTGCGTGCCCGGCATCTCTACAATGCAGCGCTCGGCCAACGTCGCGCGATCCAGCTCCCACACACCTCCACCGCGCACGAACAAGATGCTCGCCCCGTCGCTCGTGTACGCCGGCGAGAAAGCGTGTATCGCCGGACTACCCTCTGCGTGTGCCGTCATTTGCCGCATCGGTCCGTCAGGGAACGGCGCGATCTCGTACAACTGCGCAGCGCCCGTTCGATAGCTCACTACCAGCAATGCCTGGCCATCCGGCGAAAATGAGCTCTGCAGAAAGTACGTCGCGTGCTGAATCGACGCCGCCGCCGTCATCTGATGCACCACCGCGCCGGTCGCCGCATCGCGGCCCGCCGAATGCTCGCTCGGCAGCAGATCGCCCTTACTCATTCGCCGCCATCCGTCAGATTTCCCACCGTCCCCCTCATTCGCGCCCCCCGCCTCACTTCCCGCCCTCCACCTTGCGGAAGAACAGCATGTGCTGCCATGGCAAATCTTCGAGCACCTTGTCGAGCACCATCCCGTCGGCCTCCAACTCCGCCTTCGCCTCGGCCACGCTCATCTTGTGCTCCTCGCGAATGGGAATCTTCGGGTCCTCCTTGCGGTATTCGAACAGCACCAGCCGCCCGTCGGCCTTTAGCGCGCGCTTCAATCCGGCGATCATCTTCTGCGGTTCGGCGAACTCGTGATACACATCCACCAGAATCATCAAGTCGATCGCACCATCTGGAAGACCAGTCGACGACTCCGTGCTCAGCACGGGCTCCACGTTCGTCAGCTTCCACTTGGCCAGGTTCTCGCGCATGAGGCGAATCATGCCTGGTTGAATATCGGTCGCATAGACCTTTCCCTGCGGCCCTATCTCCACCGCAAGTTTCGCGCTATAGTAGCCGACACCCGCGCCCACGTCGGCCACCACCATGCCCGGCTTCAACTGCAGCATTCGCACGGCTTTCTCGGGGTTCTCCTCGCTCACCCGCTCCGGCCGCACCAGCCAGTCGGCCCCGCCCACGCCCATCACGCCCGCAATCCGCCGTCCGGAAACCGGGTGGCGGGCTTGGGCCTCCAGCGCGGGACACACGGCGAGCGATGCCAGCAGCACCGCGGCCGCGCCCCATCGCACCGCAGATCTGCGCGTCGCACCCCACTGCATCGCGATCCGGGGCATCGGGCCGCTGCGCAATCCACACCAGAGCAACGGGCCCCGGCCCATTTGGCTAAAGTTTGCCACCCGCACAGCCGTTGTCATAGCATCACAAAGAGACGTTCTGGAGGATCGAGTCATGTTTTCTTACGCCGCCCAGCTGCGCCGTGTTGCCCTTCCCGCGTTGTGCGCGGCAATTTGCCTTCTCTTGCCAAGCTGCGGCGCCGGTGGCTCCGCAGCCAGTTCCACCGTCCGGCAGATGGGCGAACGCATCCAGGTAGGCCCTCTCATCTACACAATTCTCGAAGCGGATTGGCAGAACGATCTGCCCGGTGAAGCCTCTCCCCGCGTTCCGCAACATAAGTTTCTCACGATCCGCGCCACGGTCACCAATTCCGGTAGCCGTGAGATCAACATGCCTTTGCTCCACCTAGTGGATGAGGCCAACAACGAGATCCTGGAATCCGATGACGGCAAAGGCGTCGAAGAGTGGTTCGGCATCTACCGCGTCATCAAGCCCGCCGATACGCTCCCCGGCCGCCTGCTGTTCGACGCCAGGCCGGGCAACTACAAACTCCTGCTCTCCGACGGCGGCGACCTGGAACAGGAAATTACGGCGCTGGTTGCCATTCCGTTGCGTCTGAAAGAGTACGAGAAGTTTGAACCCGGTGTCGGTAAGAAGGAAGGCGAATAAGCTCGCGGTCGGCGCGGCGCTCCTCAGCGGAGCGCTGTGGGCGCAGGATGCGGCCACCCCTGCCGGCCTCGCCGTGGTCGATCCTGTCTTAAGCCAGATCGAGAACGGCGTGCCATCGGGAACCGGCCACCTCTACTATCCCGGCGAAACGGTCTATCTTGCTTTCCGCGTTCAGGGCTATAAGCGCGAAGAGAAACAGGACGAGCGCAAGTTCCTCAAAGTGAACTGGCGTGTGGAACTCCGCGACTCCTCCAAACGGCTGGTGGTCCAACCCTTCACTGGCAAAATCGATTCCGAGCTTGCCGAGCAGGATAAAGAGTGGAAGCCCAAGCAGCACTGGCAGGCCCTGCTTCCTCCGCTCATGCCCTCCGGCGATTATCAGCTCACCATCACCCTTGCCGACGAGTACGCCA
>JBDTVQ010000365.1:0-7114 GCA_040007195.1 Acidobacteriota bacterium
GAAGATGACATGGCCCGACTGCTCGCCGCCGATGTGGGCACCGATGCGGATCATCTCTTCCAGAACGTACTTGTCGCCGACGGGAGTCCGAACAAGGCGGATGCCGTCCCGCTCGCATACCTTTTCGAGTCCGAGGTTCGACATGACGGTCGCCACGATCGTCGGCACGCCGTCGCCCGCCGCTAATCGCCCTGCCTCATGCAGGCGGCGCCCGCAAACGAGCAGCATCATGTCGCCATCGGCAATGCGTCCCGACGCAGTGACGGCAATGCAGCGGTCGGCGTCGCCATCGAATGCGAAGCCCACGGCGGCGCCCGCCTCGCGGACTATCTTCGCCAGCCCGTCCACATAGAGTGCGCCACAGTCCAGGTTGATGTTGCGGCCATCGGGGGCAACATTACGCGCATCGACTTCCGCGCCCAGCCTTCGAAAGAGTTCGGGCGCCAGGTGAGTTGCCGCGCCGTTCCCGCAATCGAGAACAACCCTCAACCCCTGCCCGCCCAACTTCGCGCCTTTCGGGAGCGATGTGCATAAATGCCCTACGTACTTCTCATCGAGCACGCTCTCCACTTCGAGCGGCTGCTCCTTCGGCGTTACACCCGCGGCGAGCAGTTCAAAGATCACCTGCTCGATCGCATGCTCTTCGTCGTCGGGCAGCTTGTAGCCGGTGTGCGCGAATACTTTGATGCCGTTGTCCTGATAGGGATTGTGCGAGGCCGACACCATGATGCCCGCCGCGAACGGACCAGTCTTGGTGAGATAGGCCACACCGGGCGTCGTGATGAGCCCGGCATAGTGGGTGGACACACCCTGCTCGGCCAACGCCGCCGCAAGGCAGGACGCGATCCAAGGCCCGCTCTCTCGCGTGTCGATGCCGATCAAGACCTGAGCGCTGCCCGGCTCCACGCCATGCCGGCGTGCCCAGCGTCCCAGCGCCAGACCTACCGCGTACACGGTAGTCCGGTCGAGCGGATACTCGCCGGCAACCCCGCGGATGCCGTCGGTTCCAAATAACTGCCTGGCCATCTTTCCTCCGAACCGGCGCGAGCCGGCCTCCGAATCAGTTTCCGCCGCTACCGGTCTTTCTCACTTCGACGTGCACCAGCACGCGTGAGCCGCCCACAAACCGGACCTGCGGATCGTCCAGCGACGCGTGCGCCGCAATCTCGTCCCGTCCCGTCACCGAGCTCAAATCCAAGGCGTCCGTTTCCGCCACCGTAACCTCTTCCACACGGCTTTCCGGACCTTCCACGCGCACCCGCTGCGGAATCACTCGCAGCGACACGACCTCATAGCCGGCCGGCGGCTGCGTGGCCACTCGTACCTGCACGGGCACCTCGCGCACCGTCCTTTTCTCAAACCGCAAGCGTACCTGCGGCGGCATGACACCCTCCACTCGGACACCGGGCGGCAAGGCGATCTTGGCGCTATCGAGCGGGAATGTCCGCTCGCCAGGGCGGACCACATCGGCCAAATCCACGACCACGGCTACATCGGCCATATAGTTCTGCTTCAGCTTGCTCTGCGGACCGTGCACTTCCAAACGCACACGATCGATCACCGCCGAGCTGATCTCCAAATCGCGAGGCGTGTTCTGGTACTGCACCGGTACGGAAACCGACGTGCTGGTCTCCGGTTCGCCGACGGTCGACAACCACAGCAGGAACGCCATCGCCAGCGAAATCAACTTCCAGCGCCAGTTGCGGACCAGTAGACTCATCATCCCCGGTCGGCCTCCTCAACCTGCTCACTGACGCCTTCAGGCATTCGGTCAGGCTCGACGCGGGCGCCGGTCCAGCCAAAATGGCGATCCAGCTTCGCTCTTACTTGATCGGTCGTAAGGCCGCTCTCGATTAGGCCAAAAGCGACCACCGAAATACGGCCTGTCTCTTCGCTCACCACAAGGGCCAGGGCATCGGTGTCCTCCGTGATGCCGATGGCGGCGCGGTGGCGGGTGCCCATTGTGTTGGCGAGCGTGGGATTCACGCTCAAAGGAAGGAAGCAGGCCGCCGCCGACAGGCGTTCGCCTTGAATGATGACGGCACCGTCGTGCATGGCTCCGCCGGGTTGGAAGATGGCCAGCAGAACGTCGCGGGAGACGACAGCGTCCATCGGCACGCCGCTCTCAACGAAGGTGCGCAGGCCCATGTCGCGCTCGAGGACGATCAGCGCGCCCGTTTTGCGCGAAGCCAGATACTCGAGCGCCAACAGAATCTCTTCGGCGAACTCGCGGCGCTGCAGGCGGCTGCCCCAGGGGATCCAGTTGTGGCGGCCGAGGCGTGCGAGCGCGCGGCGGATCTCGCTCTGGAACATCACGATGACGGCGAAGGCCGAATAAGGAGCCAGGGTTGAGAGCAGATTGCGCAGCATCTCCAGGCCGAGGTACAGCGAGGTGAGATACAGCACCAGCAGCACGAAGATGCCCGAAAGCACGTGCGCCGCGCGCCGGCCGCGGACAATCATGAGTAACTGGTAGATCAGGAACGCGGTGACGCAGATATCCAACACCGCCATCGGTGTCAGCTTGGGAACCGTGCTGTGAAGCGGCGCCGTGTACCAGGGCATGAGGGTTGTCGCGCCGGAGCGCTATCCGGTGAACCGGAACATGAGGTCTTCGATCTTGCCGCCGCGCACTTCGATGCGCTTCAGGTCGGCGGCGCCCGCGCCCATCTGCTCGGCCAGCAGCAGGGTGTTATCGCACTCGCGGAAGGCGCTCTCGCCCTTGGGTGCGCGCGGGTCGTAGCCCATCAGGGCGGTGGCGACGGTATCGGTGCAGACGGCATTGGTGCCGACGACCATGAGGCCGGGCGTGATGGCGCGCAGAGCGCCGCGCCAGTGGTTGCGGATCCACGGACCTTCGCCGCCGGCCATGGTCTCGATGCCGTCGATGATCGAGATATCGATGGGGCGGGCGACAGAGAGATCGGCCGTAACGCGCGGCATGCGATAGCCGGGGTCACGGCTGGAGGCCGGATCGACCTCGCCCTCGGCGATGCGCGCGGGCTGGCGTTTGCCCAGATGGCAGGTTTCGACTCGCCCTTTTGTGGGGGCTTCGTTGGGGTCGTCGACGCCGGCGTCGTCACCATAGATGGAAGCAGGCGTGATGCCGAACATGTTCTTCATGGCCAGTGTGACGCCGCAGGTGGCATGGTCTTTCAGTTTCGCCATGGAGACCATGACGTCGGTCTCTTCATAGGCCGGATGCAGCATGTAGCTGGGGAACATCAGCGCCGTGCCGGGCACTTTGCGGCGAACGTACTTGCTCTTCCACGTCATGCCGTTGGTGTTCACGAGTTCGACATTGGGTGCGGCGTTCTTGATTGCGCGCACATTCCAGCCGGAATCGAGCATGTACTCATCGAGCGGCTCGACCGTACCGTAGCCGCTTTCAACCAGGCGAATCCGCTTCGCCCCGGCCTCGCCCAGCAGGCGCACGAAGGCTCCGATTTGCGCGGGGTGCGAGTAGTGGGTCGATCCGAGCGGCTTGCCCTGCAGCCGGAGCGCCGGGCTGCCGGTCAGGTTCAGTTTCACCGTAACTGTCTTATTGTTGACAAGTTTGCCAAGCCCGCCAATTTGGTCGAACATGCCGCGCAATAGGGCGGCCTGATCTTCGGCGTAGCTCGGGCAGCGGGCAATCGCCACCGGAGCCACGGGTGCCGCGGCCGCACGCATCACAACCGGCGCCGCCAGGAACGACGCTAGAATTTCTCTTCGCGATACCGGGAAACGATTCTGCAACGCCATGATATTACTAGTGTAATTCACCCGCCTACTCGGCTATCAGGGTGCCGATGATACCGAACTTGTCGATCTCGACGCCGGTGCCGTCCTCGGTCTCAAAAACAGTCAAGGGCCGGGGCTCCTTGCCAGGCGCCAGGAACTTAATAGACTTCCATTTCCCCAGCAAATGGACGGTTACATCCTCGACATCGTAGTCGGAATAATTGACAAGGTGGACGGTGAGGCGCTTTCCGCCTTCGGCTGCGGTCATGTAGGAGAGCACACTTGCCACGTTGAACAGGCGGGCCCCCAGATTGTTTCGCCCGGTCATCGAATTCACTTCCTTCCAGATCTGGTCGAGCTTTTCGACGTTTTCCTTGTCGAGCGTAATCTGGTCGTCGCGCTGCGGCGGGAATTTCCATCCGGGAGGCGCGGTGAGGAGCGTGCCACCGCCTCGCGTGAAGCGGCGAAGGACCTGTTTCTGCTCGTCGGTGAGTAGGGAGGGATCGACGTTGACGGCCATCTTGGCCTGCTTCATTTCCTCGTCGCTTAGCTTGCGGCCGGGAACGGGACGCACGGGGGTGTGCTTCACGCTGATCATGTCGAGAATGCCGCCGGTGATGAGGCCACCGCTTTCGACATCCTGAACAAGAGCAAGCTGGCCATAGGGGCTGGCGCGGCGCCACTCCGGATGCGACTGAAAGTAGCCGAGGAGTTGCATCATTTTCTTCCAGGTGTCGACAGCCTTCTCTTCGCGAGCAAAGAGGCGCTTTTGCAGGTCGGCGTCGAGCGTGACAAGCCAATGCGCCCCGAGCATTTCGGCATCGGCCACGGCCTGCAGATAGCGGGCGGCGGGAATCACCAGGTTGGCAGGGGGTTGGTAGGCGATCCAGACTTGAGCGGGCTGGCCGGCGTCGAGCGAGGCCCTAACGAAGCGGAGGAAGCCGGAGTTGGTGTCGATCCACGGCGCGCCGCTGGGCGCGGCCTTTTCCTTGCCGTCCTCGGCGGCGTTAATGCCCGGCCAGACGCCTTGATTCGTGGCGACGATGCCGCCGGCGGCCTGGAGGTCCATGCGCGTGCGTGGGCCCATGGAAACGGAGGTAAGTTTGGAGTCGGCCAGTGCGGCGCGGGCGCGGGAGAGGGCGGCCTGCTCAAACGTGCCCTCGAAGACGAAGCCTTGCAACTTGGCGGCAGCGGCGCGCGCGGGAAGCTCGTTCAGATCGTCGTTGGGGCGGACGAGGCCGAGCACGGCGACGCCCTGCTCCGCGGCCTTTGCGGCAAAAGCTGGGGACCAATTTGGGCGCTCGACGACGAGGCAGTTCACAGGGGTTCCCGTGAGCAGATCGAGAGTGCCGGGGTCGCTCGACTGCCAGCGCGCGGGCACCCATTCAGCGGGGAGGGCCAGGGCGAGCAGGAAGGCGAGGAACATACTTTCACTGTATCGCGGGGCTCAAGGGGCGATTAGCGAACGGACGGTAGTATTCCTAATCGATTTCCTACCTCTACATCCGTTCCCTTACGACCGATAAGGACACCGTGACCACAGGCTTCTCAGTGCTGGAGCAAAAGCGGGCGGCCGCATTTGTGGCGATGTCGGTCGTGCTGGAGATGTTTGACCCCGATGGCGACCCTCATTTGGAGCCATTCAACATCACGACGAAGGACGAAAAGATCGCCCGTGCGCTGCGGCTGGCGTCCGAGGTGGATGCAACGCCGGAGGAGGCCCTGCTGATCAAGAACTTCCAAGTGGCTATCAAGCGATTGGGTAAGGGACAGGCATTCACGAGGCCGCACAAGGCATTAGCCGACCGGCTGCGCAGCCGCGGATTCCATCCACTGCCGCGAAGCCAACGCTATCATGTGGCGATGACGGCGGAGTAAGTGTAACGAAAGGGGGCGGTGCACGACGCTGGCCCTATGTCCGCTCGACCCGGCGCGTCCGGTTACTCTTGCCAAGCTGCCATCTCGTTGCGCGTTGCCGAACTCATTCACAATGGACGTCTGAACTGGTGGTTCGCTCGTGAATTTTATCCAGTTGGGAACGAGAAGAGTTCTCAGCCCATCCAAATTTACGCCTGGCTGCATCAAGCCAAGGCGACTGGCCGACCCAATCGGAAGACGAAACGATTACAGGCCAACCTGCTGAATTGGCTGAACACCTGGCGGGATCAAGGTCTGGTCGAAAAGCGAGCATACGAACTGGCGTACCTGGCGATTACACAGGCGTTCGAAAATGGCGCGATACGTCCGAGCCTGTATTTTCTGGCCGACGTGATGCACTACACCGTGGAGTCGGAGCCCGACGAATTTCGTGCCTTGAATCTGGCGATCAGCGCAAAGAATGAGCATAAAATTCTGCCGCACCGGCTAGAATCGAGGCCCGGGGAGGCAGAGTTCTTCCCGGCTACGGGGTGGTAGTATGCCAAAGGAAAATCCGACCTGAAGGCTGTAGTGGAAATGGACGATATGCCCAACGTGAGTTTGGTATTCAGTGAGCACGAGAGGGAACGGGCGGCAGCCTTCGTGGCCATGGCTGTCGCGCTCGACGTGTTCGATCCCGAGAACGATCGTCACCTGGAACCGTTTGAATAGGCGTCGAAGGATGAAAAGGTTGTTCGCGCATTACGGCTCGCTTCGGAAGTGCATGCAAGTTCCGACGAAGTGGCCTTGGTCCGGCAATTCAAATCAGCCCTGAACAAGCTTCAAAAGCGCGGGGCATACACGAAGGCTCATCGTGCGCTGGCCGATAAGCTACGCATGCTCGGGCTGGGCACGGCCCGCCATTCGTATCGCGTCGCCACTTCGGCGAAATAGGCACGGACGCGGGGCACGGCCTCTAGCGGTCGTGGGCCATACCGAAAAAGTCAATTGGCCGTCGCGAGTCGGATTTTGCCTTCGCGCGCTCTACTGCACCCACTCGGCGGAATGTCCGGCCGTCCCACTGGTAGCGAGTGCGTTCGATGCCGCTGGAGCAACAGAGGGCAAGTTGCGTTGCGGGGTCGTAGAGCTCGACCACAAGCTCCTGCCGTTGCATAGTGATTTCATGCAGACCGTATGAAGACCGCTCGCCAGTGCCATACGTGGCAATCCCACGCGGGAGGTTCTCGCGCATCTTGAATACGTAAATGTGGTGCCAGTTCATTGTGCCGCCGGTGTCGAAGCGAAGCACCGCAACGGCCTCTTCGGCTCCATCGCCGGTGATGTCGCCGTACAAGACCTCTTCCAGAGTCAGCCCAGAGAATGTGACAAACGCCTCGTTCGCGGCCCACTGGCCGTTTCGCAGTTTGACTGACTTCGAAGGTACCTGATACTTCCATTGAACATCCGGCTGATCCCAAGTTGCTTCATAGGGGATCTCGATGTTCTTGAAATCCACCTCGCGGATGGACTTGGG
>JBDTVQ010000366.1:0-7083 GCA_040007195.1 Acidobacteriota bacterium
TGCCCACCGAGGTGGTCTTCATCTTCAACTCGATGTTGAAGAAGTTGCGCGCCACGCACAAGCCGGACTACCTGGCCGCCGTGTTCGAAAGCGAAGGGCCGAACTTCCGCACCGAGCAGTTCGCCGAGTACAAAGCCAACCGCACGGAGACGCCGCCCGAGTTCATTCAGCAGGTGCCCTACGCCCGGCGGCTGCTCGAAGCCCTGCGCGTGCCGGTGCTCGAATTCGACCGTTTCGAGGCCGACGACGTCATCGGCACCATCTCGCGCATGGCCTCCGAGGCGGGAGTCGAGGTCGTCATCGTGTCGAGCGACAAGGACATGCTGCAACTCGTCAACGACCACGTGTCCATGTTGAACCCCGCCAAGGACGACACCATGTATGACGCGGCGAAGGTCGAGGAGTTCATGGGCGTGCCGCCGAACCGCGTGGCCGACCTGCTGGCGCTCAAGGGCGACGCCGTCGACAACATTCCCGGCGCGCCGGGCATCGGTGATAAAGGAGCAAAAGATCTTATTTTAAAGTTCGGCTCCGTTGAGGAGTTGCTCGACCGCGCGGCCGAGGTCGAACGCAAGCAGTATCGCGAGAGCCTGCTGAACAACCGCGCGCAGGTGGAGTTATCGAAGAAGCTGGCGACCATCGACACGCGCGTGCCCATCGAATGGTCGCTCGACGCCGTCGCCCTGCAGCCGCCCGACACCGAAGCCCTGCGCGGGCTTTATGGCGAGCTCGAGATGTTCACGGCACTCAAGGATCTCGATGCGTCGGCGGGCGCTTCGAATGGCGGCGCGGCGGTCGCACCGGTACGCGAGACGGAAGCCAAGGCGATCGAGACGGCCGAAGAATTGGCGCAGTGGTTGCAAGGCGCCTCTTCGCCCGTGGGGATTGTGACGGGCTCGATGCAATTCGGCTTGGCGGGCGAGGGCCGCTGCGCCAGCGCGGGTGAAGCTTTGATGGCGTCGCTGCCGGCCAGTGTCGTGTACGCGGCGCATGACGCAAAGGCGCTGCCAGAAGCCGTGACGCCTTCGGTGGCGCACGACGTGCTGCTCTACGAATTTTTGCTCGAGGCCGATCCGGGGGGCTGCACGCTGGCGGCGATGACCTCGCGGCGGCTGGGCCGCGCACCTTCGACCAGCGTCGAACACGCGGCGTCGGACGTGCGTGCGCTGGCGCTCGAACTTGGCCCCGAAGTGGACAAGCGCGGACTGCGGCAGATCTACAACGAGATCGACCTGCCACTGACGACGGTGCTGCAGAAGATGGAGCGCACGGGCATCCGCATCGACGGCGAAGAACTGGTGCGCTTGTCGTCGCACATGGAGGCCGAGATCGAGCGTGTGAGCGGCCTCATTTTTGAAATTGCCGGGCACCCGTTCAACATCAACTCGCCGCCGCAACTGGGCAAGGTGATGTTCGAAGAGTTGGCGGTCCCAGCCATGGGACGCACGGGCAAGACGAAGAACTATTCGACCGCCGCCGATGTACTGGAGTCGCTCGCGCCCGAGCATCCCATCGCGGCGCATGTGCTCGAGTTCCGGCAACTGACGAAGCTGAAGGGCACCTACGTGGATGCGCTTCCGGCGCTGATTCGCGCCGAGACGGGGCGCTTGCACACGACATTCAATCCTGCCGGCGCGGCCACCGGACGCCTGTCGTCTTCGAATCCGAACTTGCAGAACATTCCGGTCCGTACCGAGATGGGACGCGAGATTCGCGCGGCGTTCATTCCCGAAGCGGGTTGGACGATGGTGGTGGCCGACTACTCGCAGATCGAGTTGCGCCTGCTCGCGCACTTCTCGAAAGACCCGGTGCTCACGGAGTCGTTCCGCAACAACGAGGACATTCACACGCGCACGGCGGCGGAGGTGTTTGGCGTGATGCCCGGCCTGGTGTCGAGCGAAATGCGGCGCAATGCCAAGGCCGTGAATTTCGGCATCGTGTACGGGCAATCGGCGTTTGGGTTGGCGGCGCAGTTGGGCATTCCACGAGGCGAGGCCGACCGTTACATCAAGGCGTATTTTGCGCGCTATGCGGGCGTGAAGCGTTGGATCGAAGAGACCATCGCACAGGTGCGCGAAGCGGGGTTCACGCTCACCTTGCACGGGCGGCGGCGGCCGATTCCCGACATGGACGCGCGCAACCCAAACGCCCGCGGCTTCGCCGAACGCACGGCGGTGAACACGCCGCTGCAAGGCACCGCGGCCGACATCATCAAGGTGGCAATGATCCATATTCAGCAGCAGCTGGAGGCGGAAGGATGGCGCTCGCGCATGCTCCTGCAGGTGCATGACGAACTGGTGTTCGAAGCGCCGCCCGACGAGGTGGAGAAGCTCAAGGCGATGGTTAAGGAGTTGATGGAAGGCGCGGTGGCGCTGGAAGTTCCGCTTACCGCCGATGTGGGCACGGGGGACAATTGGCGCGATGCGAAATAGGTTGATCGTGGCGGCGCTCATCGCGGTGCTCGCCGCCTGTTCGGGCGCCAAAGAGTATGCAAAGCAGGACGAAGCGGCGAAGCCCGCCGCGCCGCCGCCGGCCGAATACAAGGTCCGCTTTGAAACGACTAAGGGGCCGTTCGTCATCGAGGTGAAGCGCGAGTGGGCCCCACGCGGCGCGGATCATTTTCATGAGCTGGTTTCGTCGCGGTTCTATGACGGCACGCGCTTCCATCGCGTGATTCGCGGGTTCGTGGTGCAGTTCGGCATCAACGGCAACCCGAAGAAGAACGCGATGTGGTCGACCACGCGTATTCCCGACGAATCCCCGAAGCCTGCGAAGCCGCTCAAGAACAAAAAGGGGACGATCACCTTCGCAGTGCTGGGAGCGAACTCGCGCGCCACTCAAGTGTTCATCAACCTGCGCGACAACCTCGACCTCGACAAATCGGGGTTCCTGCCATTCGGCCGCGTGATCGAAGGCATGGACATTGTCGAGAAACTCTATTACTCCTATGGCGAACTGATGCCGCGCGGGTCGGGGCCGGATCCGGAGAAGTCGGAGATGATGGGTGAGACGAACTTCGCGCGCACGTTCCCGCGACTGGACAAGATTGAGAAGGCGGTGATCGAATGATGCGACGAAGAGGATTTCTTGCTACTCCATTGGCGGCGCTGCCCGTCGCCGCGGCGGCGGGCGATGCGCCCGATACGCGCGTTTACGGGACGGGCGATGGCATTCCACACTCGCCGGAGGAGTATTCCCGGCTGCTCGTGCAACTGACTAAAGATGGCGCGGTGGCGGCGGACAACTACTCGCTGGGCGGCACGGTGGAGAAGCTCGAAACACGCATGGCTCAGGTGTTGGGCAAGGAAGCGGCCGTTTGGCTGCCGACGGGCACTTTGGCCAATCAGCTTGCGGTGCGCATACTGGCCGGCGAACGGCGCCGCGTGCTGGTACAAGCCGAGAGCCACTTGTTCAAAGACTGCGGCGATTGCTCGCAGACGTTGAGCGGGCTGCACATGGTGCCGCTGGCGCCGGGCAAGGCGACGTTCACGATGAAGGATGTGCAGGAAGCGGACGACGACTCGCGCACGGGCCGCGTGCTGACTCCGATCGGCGCTTTGCAAATTGAATCGCCCGTGCGCCGGCAGCGAGGCGCGCGATTCGATTTAGACGAGATGAAGCGGGTCGTGGCGTGGGCGCGGTCGAACAAGGTGGGCCTGCACCTGGATGGCGCGCGGCTGTTTCTCGAATGCGGATACACGGGGCGGCCGGTTACCGAATACACGGCGATGTTCGACACGGTCTATGTCTCGTCGTACAAGTACTTCAATGCGGCGAGCGGCGCTATTCTCGCCGGGCCCAAAGCACTGCTCGCCGGTTTGTATCACACGCGGCGCATGTTCGGCGGTGGACTGCCTCACGCCTGGCCATTTGCCGCCGTCTCGTTGCATTATGTCGAAGGCTTTGCCGAGCGCTTCGCCAGCGCGGTGAAAACTTCCGAGACCGTCATTCAAGCTCTGCAGCGCGATGCAAACTTCGGCGTGGAGCGCATCGAAGCGGGCACGAACATTTTCCGCATGCGGGTGTTCGGTGTGAACGCGCCGGTGTACCAGACGCGAGCCGCCTACGCCGGCCTCACGCTAGCGGATCCCTTGGGCGAGTGGTTCAACGTGCAGGTGAACGAGACATGGAATCGCGCAACTGCGGCCGAAATCGTGCAGCGGTTCGTTAAGGGATTGGGATAGATTGGAGACAACCATGAATCGTAGAACCTTTCTCTCTTCGACAGCCGCGACGCTCGGCATCACCGCGAAAATGCTGGCCGACACTGAGGTGCCCACTGTAACGCTGGGCAAGAGCGGTCTGGTAGTAACGAAGTTCGCTTTGGGCGGGCATCACATGCGCCTGCAGGGCGAGGAGAACGGCATTCGCATCATCAAGCGGGCGCTCGACCTGGGTGTGACGTTCTTCGATTCGGCGGCGAAGTATCACAACGGCGAAAGCGACGTCACCTACGGCAAAGCGCTATCGCCGAGCGAGCGGCAAAAGATCATTCTGATGTCGAAAGCCCAATTGCGCACGAAGAAGGAAGCGATGGAGCAGTTGGAAACAACGCTCAAACGCATGAACACGGACTACCTCGACCTGTGGCAATGCCATGAAGTGGCGCGGCACGACGAGGTCGACCAGATCTTCGCTCCGGGCGGGTCGCTGGAAGCTTTTATCGAAGCGAAGGAGCAGGGCAAGGTGCGGCACATCGGCTTCACCGGCCATCACGATTACACCGTGCACCAGCGCTTGCTCGACGGTTACGACGGTTGGGAAACGGTGCAGCATCCGGTGAATCTGATCGACCCGCACTATCTGAGCTTCATCGTGAACTTCCTGCCGAATGCCAAAGAGAAAGGCTTGGGACGCATCGCGATGAAGTCGAATGCGATCGGACAGATCACCAAGAACAGGGTGGCTGAGATCGACGATTGCCTGCGGTTCGCCTGGTCGCAGGACGTGAATACTCTGGTGTCGGGCGTAGAGACGACGGGGCAACTGGAACACAACGTGAATGTGCTGAAGACGCTGACGCTGATGTCGAAAGACGAGCAGCAGATGCTGCTGCACAAGACGAAGCAGGGCAAGTATGGCTCGAAGATCGAGACATACAAGAAGCCCGAAGCGGGCGCCACACACCGTGAGCATGTGGACGGGGAGCTGGCCTAGGGCTGACCCCTCGCAGCAGCGATTGCGTGAGCAACGCCCGCGCGCGTTACTTCTGGTCGAACAGGCCCTGGCGATTGATGTGCTCGCCTTTGTAGATCACGTCGGAGATGCGCTCGGTAGCGGCGATGTCCTGTAGCGCGTTGCCGTCGACGATCACAATATTCGCTTCATAACCCTTAGCGATGAGGCCAATGCGCTTGTCAAAGTTGACAGCTTTCGCCGCGTCGTAGGTTGCGGCGCGCAGAGCCTGCGTGGGCGTTGCGCCGTTCTTCACCCAGAGCGCAAGCTCCTGATGCATCGCCGCGCCGTGCAGAATGGCGAATGCGCCGGAGCCGGTTCCGATCGCCACGGGATCGGGTTTCGCTAGAGCCTGGCGGAGAGCCTCCTGCGCCGTGGACACGCTCAAGGGAATTTGGAAATAGGGCTGTAGGAATGCAGGCGGCTGGGCAATCGCCGCGCGGGTTGCAGCGAGTTCCGCAGCTGGGGAGACCTGTTGCGCGAGTGAACCGGAGAGCATCGTCGTTTGTCCTGTACGGATCGCTTCGAGGTCTTCGCGCAGGGCAAGGGCGGGCATGAAGGGATTGCGCCCATCGGGGACCAACTTGGCCAGGGGACGTTGAAAGGCCTCCTGCAGCGAAGCCGCGCCGGGAATGGGAGTTGTGGGCTGGCCGGTGGGCATGGAAACCAACACTTCAGCGCCGAGGCGCTCTCCGTGATTCACGCGGCCCGCAACGGCGAGGATGACGTTGTCCAGAATGCCCGCGGGGCGAACGCCGGTGACTCCGGCGTAAAGTTGGGCGGCGAGGGCTCGCTCGGTGTTCTTTTCGGGGTCGTAGTCGCCGGGCTTTTCCAGGATGCTGCCCGGCGCGCCGAGGTGCACGTGAAGATCGAGAAGGCCCGGCAGGACAGTTTTGCCCGCCGCTTCGATGAGTTCCGCGCCAATGGAATCGGGGTCGGGAGCGGCGCCGGTGTAGATTTTATCGATGATGCCGTTCTTGGTGACGATGCTCGCATTCTCAAGCACCGTGCCATCACCGACGAAGACGCGGCCTCCGCGGATCAAGCGAGGATTGCTGCGGCGGATCTGGCGGTCGAGCAGTTTCGATTCAATGATGTGCTCACGGGAGAAGGCTTGGTATCCGCCCATGACAAAGAACGGGAGAAGCACGCCGACAACCCACAGTTTGGCGTTGCGCGGAATCTTCTGTTCCTTTTCCCAGCGGAAGAGCTTGACCGCGATAAATGTGGCGAACACCGTACACGCGGCGAGCGCCGCGAGCGGGCCAAGGGCATCGAGAATGCTATCGCCTCGCAGCAGAATGCCCGTAATGCCGCTGTTCAAATAGGCGGCGGGCAGGAACTGCGCCACCACCTGCATGTAGCTGGGCAAGGAGCTGATGGGAATGGTCGCACCACTGATGAACAACATGGGCATGTAGAGCATCTGGATCAGGATGTTGCTCTCGCCCATGGAATTGGCGACCGAGGCAATGATGAGGCCCAACGCGCGGAATGTGCAAATGCCGGCGCTGAGCAGGATGAACAACGAGAATGGCCGTTCTGGAAACGGCATGCCGTAAACGATGCGCGCGAGGCCGAGGATGAGAAGAACGGCGGGGATGTAGAGCACCCAACCGGCGACGATGTTGGCGACGAGTATGGGCAGCGGCGAGATGGGTGTGACTTTGTATCGGCGCAGGATGTTCGCCTCGCGTTCAGCCACGGTGCGCATTCCGGCGCCGAAGAGCCCGTTGCCGAGAACGCCGATGACAAGCACCATGGCGATGACGCGTGTGAGCGTGCCGCCCGCCCGGGCACCCATGAATTGGCCGAAGGCGAAAAAGAATAGGAGCGGAAAGAGGAAGTTGAAGAACAGCACATTGCGCTCGCGCAAGGCCAGCTTCAACGTGACGGAAATGAGTGCGA
>JBDTVQ010000367.1:0-7077 GCA_040007195.1 Acidobacteriota bacterium
GGCGGGAGTTCCTGCCGCAACTCGCGCCAGTGAAGCATTCCTCCAGGTTAGCGTGGAGGGCTATCGCCTCTGCGTTGTCTCTACTTGCGCCAAACGGAACCGCACGCCCAGGGTCTGCGTCACGCCGTCCACCTTGGGCGACTCGCCGTTGAATCGCAGGCTGATTTTCGAGATCGCTTCCAGCGCCTTCTCGTCCAGACCGTAACCTAAGCCCCGAACCACTCGAGCATTCTGCGGTTTACCCTGGTCGTCTAGAACGAACGAGACCTCCACGACTCCCTCGATGCGGTTGCGCGCGCCTTCTTCGCTGTACTCTCCTGTCAGCGCCGCAGCCGTAAGCGCCTCGGGCTTCGGCTGGGTCGTTAAGGAATTCAGCGTCATTGCATCCCACTGCCGCCGCCCCCAGGCAAGCGTCACCGTGCCGCGCGACTCGACCGCCGCACCGTTCTTCATCGCGGGCGTGAATCTCCAGGGCTTCAGAACCTCGATCGCTTCGCCGCCCCACACCTTATCCGACTGCTCTTCCACCGCAAAGTTCTCCGGCACGCCCCTCGCGTCGATACCGAATGAAATTGTCGCCATCCCGTGACGCCCGATCGCGTGCACAATGCTGGCCTGTTCATAAGCGCCGGCTGAAATTCCCGCGCCTTCCGGGTAGCTTGTGGATAGAAAGTTGGCGCGTTCCCCGTTCTCCGGCGTCTCAAGATTTACGCGAACCAGATGCCAGCGTGAACTCTTCGACGGCAGCACGAACGGCACCGGTATGTTCGCCGGCGTCGGTGCCGCCGCGGCGGAGGCTACGGCCGGATTCAACCGCCACATGCGCACTGCCTCGATCGCCTTCTCATCCAAACCAAGTCCCAGCGACCGTCCGATGCGCATGTCGTGCGCGTAGCCGTCGGTACCCACCAGCGCCGAGACCATCACGATGCCCTCCAACTCTGCGCGCAGCGCTTCGTCGGAATAGATGGGAGTCGTGGTCTCGACCAAGGTGGGAAGTTGCGCGGGCAGCAGAGCGGCCAGCGCCAAGCAGAAGAGCGGTACGGCCAAAAATCTCATAGGCGGCGTCCGAGATATCGAGAGTATATCGCGCGCGCGCAAGCGTGGGAATCCCAGCACGAGGCTTGCCACCCACCACCGCATCTGATACACCATACTGCCAAGGAAAATCCATGTTTCGATTCACTGCCGCCGCTCTCACTCTCTCCCTGCTCATGCTCTCCGGTTGTGGTGGCGGTGGTCCCGCACCCATCAAGCCCGGCACCAACGCCTTCTACTGGCAGGCCGCCAACGAGAATTTCGCCAAAGGCGACTATCTCAAAACATCCGATCAGTTGGAGCGCGTCATGCGCACGCCCAACGACTTCACGCCCAAAGCGCGCGCCTGGCGCCTGGCGCTGCTCGCGGGGATGATGAACGGCTACCGCGAACTCGCGGACCAATACGAACTCGGCGCGCGCGCGAACAGAGCCAACCCCGGAACGTTTCGCAAACTGACGTCAAACTATCGCGGCATGGCCTCACGTTCCGCCGTCGCGCTTGCCCAGGCCTACGAGGATTTCACGAAGGATCAGCCCCAAGGCGATGTGCAAATCGCGTTCCCCTATCCTGGCCGCGGCACCATGGGCATGCCGCCCGGAGCAGCTAAAATTTCCATCGGTACCGTCCCCACGGACTCCGACATCGCCAGTGTCGAAGCGGCCATGCTGCAGCGTGGCGTCCTGCGCGCGGTAAGTGACCTTGTCGGCGCGCCCGGTGATTCCTCCAAGGCGCAGGAGCTCATGAAGACCATCCCCATGCAGGCTCCACGCCCCGCTTTCGAACTCGGCATGGCCAAGGCCTTCTACGACGCCTCCAATATCTTCAACCCGTTCAAAGGCTCCGAGCCCGTTCGACAGCGCGTCATGCTCGACACTGCCGCCAAGGCCCTCAAGAACGGTCCCGGCGACAAGGACGATAGTTCGAAGGAACTCAGCAAGAAGATCGCCAACGACACGAAGGCCGTCAACGACATTCTGAAGAAGACCGGCCGCAGTTAGGCGGCATCTCTTGCCGCGCCGGCCCTCGCCCAAGCGGCACTGCGATATCCTGTGCACCGGCAATGGACTTTTCCTACTCCGCGCGCACCAACGACCTTCTCGCGAAGCTCAACGGATTCTACGACCAACATATCTACCCGAATGAAGGGGAGTGGGCTCGCCAGGTCGAATCCGGCGATCGTTGGCAGGTACTGCCACTCGTCGAATCGTTAAAAGAGAAGGCCCGCGCCGAAGGCCTCTGGAACCTCTTCCTTCCCGCCTCGCAACACGGTGCAGGCCTGACAAACGTCGACTACGCGCCGCTGTGTGAAGTGATGGGCCGTGTCTCCTGGTCACCAGAAGTGTTTAACTGCTCCGCGCCCGACACCGGCAATATGGAAGTGCTCGAACGCTACGGAACGCCGGAGTTGCAGGAGCTGTATCTGAAGCCGCTGCTGGAAGGCCGCGTGCGCTCCTGCTTCGCCATGACCGAGCCCGCTGTGGCCAGTTCCGATGCCACCAATATCCAGGCCAGCATCGTGCGCGACGGAGACTCGTATGTGCTCAACGGCCGTAAGTGGTGGTCCACCGGCGCGGGCCATCCCAATTGCAAGGTCTGCATCTTCATGGGCAAGACCGACCCTAAGGCCGAGCGCCACAAACAGCAGGCGATGATCGTCGTGCCCTTCGATGCGCCCGGCATCAAGGTCGAGCGCATGCTGCATGTGTTCGGCTACGACGACGCGCCCCACGGCCACGCCGAGGTCAGTTACGAAAACGTGCGTGTGCCTGCGTCGCACCTGCTCCTGGGTGAAGGCCGCGGCTTCGAGATCGCGCAAGGACGCCTCGGTCCCGGCCGTATTCATCACTGCATGAGGCTGATCGGCCAGGCTGAGCGCGCGCTCGAACTCATGTGCAAACGCGTCAAAGGGCGCATCGCCTTCGGCAAGGCCATTAGCGAACAGGGCACCATCCGCGCCGATATCGCCGCCTCCCGCTGCGAGATCGACCAAACCCGTTTGCTCGTCTTGAAGGCCGCGCACATGATGGACACCGTGGGCAACAAAGCCGCACAGGGCGAAATTGCCATGATCAAAGTTGTGGCCCCGAACATGGCGCTGCGCGTGATTGACCGGGCGATTCAGGCCCACGGCGCGGCAGGCGTGTGCGA
This sequence comes from Acidobacteriota bacterium, assembly GCA_040007195.1. Classification (GTDB taxonomy): domain Bacteria; phylum Acidobacteriota; class Terriglobia; order Bryobacterales; family Bryobacteraceae; genus JAFLBB01. Next base: position 3,190 of record JBDTVQ010000367.1, read on the forward strand.
AGATACCTTCCTCGCCGAAGCCTGGGCCAACGCCCGCACTCTACGCCTTGCCGATGGTCCCGACGAGGTTCATCGCAACGCCATCGCCAAGCTGGAGCTGAAGAAATACAACTGAAATTCTGTGCGTCCTAGCGCCCGGTGAATTTCGCCGGCCGCTTCTCCAGGAAATGTGCGACACCTTCTTTGAAGTCCTCGCACTGCAGGCTCTTCAACATTTCCTTGTGCGCGAATGTCACTGCGCCCGCGAGCGGCTGCTCCAGAGCCGCGTACACCTGCGCCTTCATCACACGCGTCGAACGCGGCGACACGTTCTGCGCGATGTCCTCCGCATAAGCCGCTGCCCGCGCTGCGAACTCGGCTTCGGGAAACACGTGCTCCACCAAGCCAATTCGCGCGGCCTCGCTCCCGTCCACCTGGCGTCCGGTGAGCAGCAGATCCATCGCCCGCCCGGTGCCCACCAGGTGCGGCAGCGTCCACGCCATTCCATACTCGGCGATCAACCCGCGCTTGGCGAAGATGGTGGAGAACTTCGCCGTGTCCGCGGCCAGCCGCACATCGCAGTAGAGCGCGATCACGAATCCCAAGCCCACGCAGTGCCCATTCACGGCCGCGATCACCGGCTTGGCCACCTGCAGCAGCCACGAATAGTCGCGCTGCAGCACGCTCGCGCCGCCTTCTTCGATGATGCCGCTGAGCAGGCTCATGTCAGCGCCCGCGCAGAACCCGCGCCCGGCCCCCGTCACTACGATCACGCGCACCGTTTCGTCGAACTCGGCCGCCGAAAATGCGTCCCTGAACTCTTCTTCCATGACGCGCGTCCACGCGTTCAGCCGGTCCGGCCGGTTCAGCGTGATGCGTGCCACCGCGTTCGTCACTTCGTAGAGAATCTCTGTGTAGTTCATGCGGGAACCTCGTTCGAATCAAGGGCGCCGCAATCGACGCCATGTTGAAAGAACGATTCTAGCCCGCGCACGGTCGCCGCATCGTCGAAGGCCTGTCCCACGCGCGTTGCCTGCTCGGATTGTGCGCGATAGTTGCGCAGCCGCTCGCGGCTCGGCTCCAGATTTTCGCGATAGAACTGGTACACCGCTGCGTAGCGGGCGGGTAGCTGCGCCGGATGCAGGTCCCATCCCTGCCTGATGCCGCATTTGAGCGCATGCGTGACGTTCGCCATGTGCATGAGCCATGCTGCTTGCACTTCTTCCTTTGCGCCGATGGGCAGCCAGGACGTTGGACCGTCGGAGATGCGCACACCCGTTCCCGCCAGCGCCACCAACAACGTGTGCCGCGCATAGTCGCACAGCGGATGCGTCAGCGACTGCGCCGATGCCGGCACGCCTAATGACGCCGTGAAATCGTAGGGCCCAAAGTGCGCCGCCACCACTGGACCCGCCTCGACGATCTCGCGCGCACCGCGCAGACCGTCCGGCGTTTCGATCATCACCTCAATCGCGATACCCGGTGCAGCCGCCGCCAACCGCTCCACCTCACCCGGCGCATTCACCTTCGCCAGCGTCACGACGAAGCCCTCAGGCAGTTCCCCTGCACCATCGAGAAAGATCTTCAGCGTCCGCTCGGCGCGCCGCCAATCGTTGCGCAGCCGGATGCCAATGAATGGGGGAAGCCTTCCGGCACGATGCGCTTCGGCAAATGCTTTCGCGGCCGTCTGCGCGTGCCCGTCCTCTTCGTCGTCGGCGCGCAACCCATAGCCATCTTCGAAATCAATGCGCAGGTCTTCCACCGGCTCGCGCTCCAACTTCGCACGCACACGAGCGAAGGCATCCGGCGGAATCAGGTCCGCCATGCCGCCGTCCTCCAGCGCGCGCAGCGCCAGCCGGCTCATCTTCGCGCACACATCCGCACGGAACAGGTGCGCACCTCCGTAGAGAACGTGCACCGGTTGGCGGGCGGCCATTACTTCTGTTTGGCGATGATCAGGTCTTTGATCTTCGCGTATGTGGCGGCCGGAACGATCTTCTTGTCCACGAGCTCGTTCTTGCCCTTGTAGGGACGGCCCTTTACGATCTTCTCCGCATAGACTTCGCCCACTCCCGGAAGCGCCCTCAACTGATCGGGAGAAGCGCTGTTGATGTCCAGCAGCTCCGTCGCCTTCTTCGCCATCTTGGGTGCGGCTGCCTTTTTGTCGTCTGCGGCCAGGGGCGTCAGGCACGTAGCCAGAATCAATGCGAGCGATACGAGAATTCGTCTCATGATGCGCAGTATAGCCCCTGCGAGCGTGGATTACACTGTAGCTTCCGATGAAAAATCTTCTATGCTTCGGCGACTCCAACACCTGGGGTTTCGAGCCCGGTGCCGGCCGGCGTTACGCATGCGACGTTCGCTGGCCGGGGGCGCTGCAGCGCGAGCTCGGCGCTGAGTGGCGTGTAATCGAAGAGGGTCTGAACGGCCGCACGGGCGCTTTCAACGACCCCGTCATGCCTGGCCGGCGGGGGCTCGATGTGCTGCCCATCTTGCTCGACACGCACCGCCCCCTGGACGCCGTGCTCGTCGCGCTCGGCACAAACGACTCGAAAAAGCACTTCCACGCCAATCCCGGCGTCATCGCGCGCGGCATGTCGCTCATGCTCGACTGCATCCTAAAGAGCAACTGTGGAGCCTGCGGCCGAGATGCTGCGACACCGCCGCGTGTCATCCTGATTGCGCCCCCGCCGCTGGGCCGTCAAAGCGAGTTCGCTGAATTCTTCGAAGGCTCTGCTGAAAAGCTCGCCGTGCTACCCGCGCACTACCGCGCCCTCGCCGCGCAGTATGGCTGTGAGTTCTTCGATGCAGGCACTGCCGTCACCACCAGCGACATCGACGGCGTCCACTGGGAGGCGGCGGAGCACGCCAAACTGGGCGCGGCGCTCGCGAAGTTGATCCGCGGTTAAAGCGCCTGCCCCGCAAGATAGAACAGGGTCGATACCATGATCACCGTTCCGCGTGGCATCGTGATCGCCCCTTCGCCAGCGATGTCCAACTCCGGCCGCCGCTTGTACGGAGCTTCCGTGCGCGGTGCCGACCGCAGGATGTGGCCGATGTTCGAAAACGTCTGCCGCAGCCGCCCCTTTGCGATCACGAGGCCTAGTGCCACTATTCCGCCCAGCACGGCCTGAATCACAAATAACACCAGCCAAACCTCAGGCCCCGTGATCACGCCGATTGCCGCCATCAGTTTCAGGTCGCCGCCGCCCACTGCGCGAAGAATGTACAGCGGCACATAGACGAGCAGCGCAATGGCGAACCCTTTCGCCGCGCTCAATGGGGAATTCGCCGCCAGTCCTGCCACCAGACCCGCCACCGTTAACCAGTTCGGAATGCGCCGCGCGCGCCAGTCCCACACACCCGCGATGGTCACCAGTGCCGCGAGCGCCGCCGTCTGGAACGGAGTCATGCCACGGGTTCGACGGCTGGTTTGGGCTCGCGCGCCGGATCGTAGTCCGGGTTCGGCACGGGCATTTGCGCATCCACCTTCTTGCGCCACGCGTGCAACTCACCGCGCATCGCCTCGAAACGCTTAGCCTCCGCGCCTGCCAGATCCTTGCGCTCTCCGACGTCACTCTTCAGGTTGTACAGTTCGGACTTGCCTGTTTCGAGATTCTCAATCAACTTCCAATCGCCACGCCGCAAAGCGCTCGAAGGCCGCCCCAACTGCGGGCTGTAGTGCGGATAGTGCCAGTACAGGTTGCGCTCCGGCATCGCGCGGCCGCGCAAGGCCGCGGTGAGACTGACGCCATCGGGCTGGTGGCCCGGCTCGAGCGGAGCGCCCGCCATCTCCGCCATGGTCGAGTAGTAATCGCAAGTGTAGATGGGATCGTTGCACACTGAGCCCGGCTTGGTCACGCCGGGCCAGCGAACCAGCGTGGGCACGCGGATGCCGCCTTCGTAGAG
>JBDTVQ010000368.1:0-7019 GCA_040007195.1 Acidobacteriota bacterium
GCGCGATGAAATCTTTGTCGAAGATCTCGAAGAGGAGGCCAAAGCGCTGCTCGAGCTCCTCCTGCCACTGGAGCAGCATTGACGGCGGGCAAGAGACCACGATTTCGCGGACTTTCTTGCGCATCAGCAATTCGCGCGCGATCAATCCGGCCTCGATCGTTTTTCCCAAACCGACGTCGTCGGCAATAAACAGATTCACGCGCGGCAGTCGTAGCGCCTTCCTCAACGGTTCAAGCTGGTAGGCGTCAAGCCGGATGCCCGCCCGGAAAGGAGATTGCAGCAGGCTGGCGTCTGTGGAAGTGACACAATTCCACCGGAGCGTGCTCAGGTAGGCCGAGAAATATTCAGCCGAATCGAAGCCGCGCTGGGCGATACGTGCCCACTCCTCGCCCGTAAGGACAGCGGCGTCCAACTCTCGCTCCCAGAGCACTTTGAGCTCCTGGCCCTGCGCGTCGTCCTCTATGCACGAAAGCTCGACGAGCGTGGAATCTTGCGGCCGTGGGCGCGCGACCAGACCCTCCACCAAGTACAACCTTTGGCGGACGCGTACGATCTGGCCGACTTCTGGGATAGCGGCAGTCACACTCATGATTTTGAAATGCTTAGGATACTAAAGGTTATCGCGTTGCATCGGAGGATGTCGCGAGATCAGAGTTGACGTGGAGGAGGACAGGATCGTTACGGATGGCGTGCGGCCGAGGGGCGGGATGGAGCGACTGCGCGCCTTGGCCGTGTCGTGGGGGTCAAGAGGGGGAACCATGGGGGAGAGGGCGCTGCGTGAAGACCGGCCTTGACGTTGAACGGGCGGGCGTCTGTGAGTGACACAGGAGAAGAGTGAAAGCACGAGAGAGGAGAGGTGCAGTCTACTCTCTCGTCCGCCGGGCGTCCGGCGGACGAATTTTTTGGGGGAAGGCGCGGCGAGGTCGGTTGGTGAGGTCTAAAAAAGGTCCTGCTGGTTCCATTTGCCGTTGAACCAATCGAGGCCATATCTCGCCTTGGTCTGGACGACCGCTGGGGCAACTACGTAGAAGTCCTCTCGCGCGGGATAGGTGGTGCCGGTGCGTTCTTGATAAACGTAGGCGATGCCGTGCTGTTCGTGAATCGTGGAGTTGAGGCAGGCGGCGAGGCGGTCAAGAATCGGGCGTGCCGAAGTTGGCTCAATCAAGGCGAGTAACTCGACGGCTCGGTCTGCCTGGCCTTTCCTTGCCGGATTGTTGCGGGCGGCGTGATAGATCCGCCGTACTCGGTAGAGCGCCCAAGGCGTCGCGACGAGGGCGGATTGGTAGGCGGCGATGGCGACGGTGTTGCCGGCGGCGGCCGTGATAGAGATGAGGCTTTGATTTTTGTACAAAGTGCCGCGCGGATTGAGGCTGAGTGAGGCGCGTTCCAGCATCATGGCGTCGGCGACTTGTTCGGGATGCTCGGCGTGGCGGGCAAGTAAATCAGCGCTGTTCTGCTTGTTGTGGGCGAAGGGGCAGTAGACACAACATGACTTGCGCCAGATGACACCGATGACGCGCTCGATATAGTTGATGCAATCCTGGCGGGTCCAGTTCCAGACCATCAGGGGGTAGAATGCGGTGCGGGTTAGGGTGTTGTACTCGGTGTTGCGTCCGATCCGGAGAGTTTCGTCGGCATTGAAGCCGAAGGCGATGGCTTCGCCGTCGGGTACCTGGGAGGGGGCAGCGCGTAAGCCGTCGTATTCGTTGGCTCGTTCAACGCGGCTGGTTTCGTCGGCATTAAATCCGAAGGCGACGCGGGCGGTGTGGGTTGCGCGTTGTGCGAAGGCATATTCGCTGGTCTCGACACGGCCGGTTTCTTGCGCGTTATAGCCGATGGCGTGAGCTGCTTCGCCGCGTACGTTGTCGGCGAGCCACTTCTCAATGACAAACGCCTTGAACTTCAGGGCGCATCGGTGAACGCCTGCGAATTGGGGCACGGTTCCATTGCGGCGCAGCTCGTCCGAAAGGCGATAGTCGCCGGCCAAGTAGACGGTCGAAGGCTGGCGGGTGTCGCTGAGGACGGTAATACCATCGGCTTCCAGGTGTCCGTGGCGAGCGACTTGTACATAACGGATGCCAAGAGCGCGCATGAGCGGGAGAATGTGGGTCTCGACGTCGCGGCCGGTGTCGGAGAATTCGTCTCCGACTTGCGCGGAAACTACGATCAATTCGGAGAGCGGGCAAGGGCGCGTCTCGGGCTCAGGGATCCAGCGAAGCAAAATGTGCTTTCAACTCCCATTCCGTAGCTGAGAATGGTGGTGGTCATGCGGCCACTGCTCGGGCCTGAAGGTGGAATTGGGCTCGGACTAGCGCTTCTGCGGGTGCCGGAGAGACGGAGTTACCGCACATACGTACCTGGGCTTTCTTACTGAGGGTGACCGTCTCGCCGGTGGCGGCATCCTGGCCGTGGTCGATGATGTAGGTGTCGGGGAAGCCTTGGGCGCGAAAGAGTTCTCGGGGGGTTAGCATGCGCATGCCGATGTCGGCGATGACGTAAGGGTGACCGTGGACGGTGACGATTGCGATTCGATCTTTGCTGGTGATCGTGTGCATTGGGTCGGTGAGCTGCGGGGCTTGGTCGGTGCCGTAGTACTTCATGAGGAAGGCGCGAACCTCGCCGAGGTGGGTTCCTTGGGCGCTGACCGTGGCCATTGGTTCCGTGAGAGGCTGGCCGTCGCGGCAGGTACGGCGTAGTTTCACGAGAGAACTGGCGGTGAGAGTCTCGGGGGCGTTGGCGTCGCGTGGAGAAGCTATATTGTGTTGGGCGAGAAACGCGGTGACCATTGCGAAGCGCGCCGCGCCTGCCATGACGGTGTCGAATGGCTCTGTAAGTTTGTGTCCTAAACCGTTCTCGTTGAAGCGGGAAATAAAGGCCGTGACAACGGCGGTGTCGGCCTTCGCGGTAGTCGTGTGGTACGGCGCATCGACGGGGCGCTCTGGCGATTGGCCCATTCGTCCTCCGAGTCCTGCCAGAAAGGGTGTGACGAGGGCGAAGGTGCGGCCTTTGGGAGACGCGGTTACCGTCCGCAACGGTTCGTTGATGGGGTGGACCGGAGTAGAGCCGTTGTAGTGGGCGATAGGCACGATAAAGGGGGTAGTGGTTTTGATGACATAGCGCATAACGCCCCTGGCGATACGGCGGAGGGTCGCGTCTGCAAGTGGGCGTCGAACTCCCAAGACGCGGGCTTCGTCCGGAGTGAGAAAGATCGAGGGACAAGGGAGGCTCCAATCGATGCAGTCCGCCGCTGTCTTATAGGGCTGGCAAAAGAGATCGCCTTCGGGCGCGTGGGTCTCGTCGGGCCATACAATCGGCTGGTTGTCGCGGCGAGCGACGACGAAAAGACGCTTACGAATTGTTGGCGCTCCGTAATTACATGCACGTAGTTCGCGCCACTCCACGCGATAGTACAATTTGCGGAGCTGCCGTACCCAGCGCTTAAAAGTCTCGCCTTTCCATTTAAGGCAGGGCTGGCCATTTTTCGTACGACACCAGTCCTGGAATTCTTCCACGTTTTCCAAGATAATGACTCGGGGAGCTACAAGTCCTGCCCACTTGAGGGCTACCCACGCGAGGCCGCGAATCTTCTTGTTTACGGGCTTGCCGCCTTTCGCTTTGCTGAAGTGCTTGCAGTCGGGGGAGAACCACGCGAGGCCGACGGGGCGGCCGGCGACGACGGCCGCGATATCCACTTTCCAGATACTCTCGCAGAGGTGCAGGGCATGCGGATGATTGATGGTGTGCATCGCGATGGCTTCAGGGTCGTGATTGATGGCGATGTCGATTGGCCGTCCGAGGGCCTGTTCCATTCCGGTACTCGCGCCGCCGCCACCAGCGAATGAATCCACGATGAGTTCATCGGGGGCGACGCCTTGAAGCGTGCTCGTCGGGAAAGTGCGGGCGGTAGCGAGCATCATCGTGGGCCTTTGGCGCGGGCATCATCGATCGAGCGCCATGCCTGCACGTGTGAGTCACGTTTGCGGGCGGCGCTTCGGCAGGTGGGCGTACGTACGACAATTTGCTTGCATCGCGGGCACGGCTGGGTGAGCTGGACGTCAAACACCGTGGCCATGGAGTCCGGATCGCGCTGAATGGCGAGCGCTTGAGCGGCGGCCTGTTCGGCGGTACCTGCTTCGATGTCGATGTTCCATTGAACGTGGAATTGCATTTGGTCTCTCCAAAACGGGTTGCGGGTGGTTGAGGGTTTTCCGGGAGTTAAGCGGGCCGCTGGCGCGGGCCTGTGAAACAGGCGGAAGAGGTGAGAGCGCGAGAGAGGAGAGGGAAGTCTTCTCTCTCGCCGCCGGAATTTTCCGGCGGCGTGTTCTGCTGCGTGGCGCTATCGCCGGTCGTTGGCGTACTTGCGTTTCAACTGGCGGTAGTAGGTGCGGGCCTGTTCCCATTCGTTGTTGGGGTCGTTCTTTCCGCGTCGGATGGCGGCTTCTGCGCGGTCGGTAACTCGGATGCCGCGAGCTGAGATCCGCGAGAGTATGCGGTATAGTCTGCTGGTCTGTCCGCTGTGAAAATCGCAGCAAAACACGTATAGACCAAAGGTGAAATCGGGGCTCATTGGGCCGCACCGAAAAAGGCCGTTGCTAGTTTGCGGGCGTCGGTTGCCATCTGGAGAGCGCCTATTTGGTCGCATATTGCCGCAAGGTTATTCAACTGCTCGGCCTTGGTGGCTGCGACTTCGGGCCACTCGTCGGCGTAGTCCAGAACAGGGTTACCGAATTTGAGGTAATGTTCTTGGTCATCTAGGGCTAGCTCTATGGCCCATAGAAGGGAGGCTTCCTGTTCGGGGCTGGGGGTGATGATGGGCACTTACTGTGCCTCCGCGTCACAAGGGACGCATACGGTTTGACCGTCGATGGTTCGCGCGATTTCTGCGGCGCTGTTGCCGCAAGTGTCGCAGGGGTCGGCCTGGGCCGTATCATTGGCGGGGGCTGGTGTGGCCTGGGCAAGCCTGCGCGCTTGTACGCGTGCATAGACTGACATAGCGGCATCGTAAACGCCGCGCTGGTTGGTGTCGAATGTTGAGCCGAAAAGCTTCTCGAAGGCGGGGAGCTTGTCGCAGTCGTAACCGCTGCAACCTGTCCAGGTGACGTGGTTCTCGTCGTTTAAGCCCATAACGGCGAGCATGGAATATGTCGATTTCTTGGGCGTGTTCCACACTTCACCGGCGCGCTTCGGATTGGTGGTCTGTGAACATAGACGGAATCCCTGGCCGCGCTTGTACTCCAACCAATAACGAATCTTGCATCGGAGACGAAAGCCGTACGGGTAGTCATCGACTAAGTAGGCGGTCTCCATGGTGGTATGGCCCAATAAGACCGTCAAGGGCGAAGGTGTAATACTGGTCGTTAGATCGGACATGTTGTTCTCCAGGTGTTCCGGTTTAGGGGTTCAGGGTGGCTCGTTACCGCTCTGAATCCCGCTTACTATTCTAGTATACAATAACAGCGCTGTAATAGCAATGACAACGGCGACATAAATACAAGTATTTTCAGGCCTTGGTCTTTGTCGCGGCGGGTCGCGGTGGGCTCGGGGTTTGCCGCTGGGTGTTTGCTCGCATTTCAGAGCGCACCTTTCCCTCATCTAAGGACAGGGGTGTGTTCGAGAACGGCCCGGAGCTGTCAAGGGCGCGCCGTAGTGTGGCGCGGCGGAGCGAACCCTTGACGGCGAGGACCGTTCTAAGAGCGTCAGGTATGAGGGAAAGGAAGAGCACAGGATCAATATCGGTTTAAAGGGGGGAGTTACGGGGGGAACGCCCGTAGGGATGGGTAGAGTAAGACCGCGCATCGCGGGCTGAAACGAGGGAAGGCGCGTTTCGCTTCTTCCCCCTAAAAAGAAGGGTGGGTGGATTCGGAAGATCTATTTTGACAACTAAATATTATAAGTGGCAACAAAATATCACTCTTGTCCAAAACAGGTTCTTGCAGTCTGAAATAAGAGGAATACCCTCCTATAATTGACGTTGGCGAGCAATCCTTGCTGGGAACTCGCCAAACGCTGCCCACAGGAGGGCAACCCAATCGTACAATTCGCGAGCCTATTCAATCAACTGCTCCAGCACTTTCCCCGCACCGAGTTCGCCGCACTCGTAAAGAAGCACGCCGCTGAGCGTGCCGCCAAGGGCTTTACCTGCTGGACGCAGTTCGTCTCCATGCTGTTCTGTCAACTGGCACGCGCCGATTCGCTGCGCGAGATCTGCAACGGCCTGGGCTGCTGCCTGGGACGGTTGGTGCATGTGGGGATTCTCAGAGCGCCTTGCCGCTCAACTCTGTCCTATGCCAACGAACACCGTCCAGCAGCGCTATTCGAAGATTTGTTCTTTACCGCGTTAGAGCGGTTCCGCGAACAGCAAGGGCTGGGTACACGCAAGCACAAGTTCCGGTTCAAGAATAAACTCCTCAGCCTGGACTCGACCACCATCTCGCTCTGCTTATCGCTGTTTCCTTGGGCCGAGTTCCGCCGCGCCAAAGGCGGCGTCAAGGCCCATGTCCTGCTGGACCATGACGACTACCTGCCCGCCTACGTACTGCTCACCGAAGCCAAACGCAGCGACGTCAAACTGGCCGATTCCTTCAGGCTGAATCCCGGCTCGATTGTGGCCATCGATCGCGGCTATATCGACTACGCCCTTTTCGCCCGCTGGAGCATGGCCGGGGTCTTCTTTGTCACCAGCCTGAAGGATAACGCCGCCTTTGAGGTGGTCGAGGAATGCGAGATCCCGCAGAACCGCAACATCCGCGCCGACCAATTCATTCGCCTCACCGGTGCCCAAGCCCAAGCCGACTATCCGGAACTGCTGCGTCGCATCGTGGCTTGGGATGCCGAAAACGAGCGCGAGATCGTCTTGCTGACCAATCTGCTGGAGTTCGGCTCCACCACGATCTCGGATATCTACAAAGAGCGCTGGAAAATCGAACTGTTTTTCAAAGCGCTCAAACAAAATCTGACCGTGAAGACCTTCGTCGGCACCAGCGAGAACGCCCTCCGCATCCAGATTTGGACAGCCTTGA
>JBDTVQ010000369.1:0-7013 GCA_040007195.1 Acidobacteriota bacterium
ATCTCCGTGCTGCACAACCCGGCAATCTCAGTGCCCGCCGGATTCACGCCCGAAGGGCTGCCGGTGGGAATGCAGATCGTGGGCCGGCATCAGGACGACTGGGGTGTGCTGCAAATGGCCCATGGGTTTGAGCAAGCCGCTGGTATCCGGCGGATTCCGCGCGTTGCTGTGTAGCTTGGGCTAGCCGCGGCGCTGGCCACGGGCCGGGCCGGACCGGGCCGCTTCGGCGAAGGCACCGCGTGTGAACTGATTCAGGGCCAGAATCGAACCCGTTCCCGCCAACTCCGCCATCGCGGCGATGGGCATTCCTTCGGCTTCGCGCAGGAAGGACAGTTTTTCGCCTCCTGAATCCAAATCCACTTTGACGAAATCGCCTGTCCTGACCTGCGCGGTGGCGATCAGGTTCGACAGAGGCTGAACAAGCAGTTTTTCAATGGACCGCTTCAGGTGCCGCGCGCCGTATTTTGAATCCGTGCCGGAGCGCAACAAAGTCTCCTTGGCCTCGGCCGAGAGTTGGAAGACGAACGAGCGGTCTCCGCCACCGGACTGAAATACGCGCTGCTGCACGTAGCTCAGCTCGATATCGAGAATCCGGCGCAATTCGGCCTCGCCTAACGGCCGGAACACAACGACTTTATCCAGGCGGTTCATGAACTCCGGGGTGAACTTCCGGCGGGCGGCTTCCACACCGCTTTTGGTGATTTTTCCAACGATCTTTTCCTGGGCCTCTGGAGTCCGGGCTTGCACTTCGGCTTGACCGGCGAGAAATCCCAACTTGGGGCTCATGATGGAACTCATCTCGCTTGCGCCGAGGTTGGACGTCATGAAAATGAGCGCTCGCGAGAAATCGACTTTGCGGTTGTCGCCCAAGGTGAGCGAGGCCTTGTCGAGAATTCCAAGGAGCAGGTTCCACAGCGAGTCGGACGCCTTTTCGATTTCATCGAAGAGCACGAAGCTGATCTTCATGGCCTCGGTATGAAACTGATTGAGCACTTCCTGGCTGAGCAGCGGATGGGTTTCGCGATGGCCCAAATATCCGGGCGGCGAGCCGATGAGCTTGGCGATCTCATGGCTGTGCTGAAATTCGGCGCAATCGATCTTGATCACGGCCTTGGGCGTACCGACCAGCCCTTCTGCCGTGGCTTCGACGATGCGTGTCTTCCCCGATCCGGTCGGGCCGAGAAACAGGAAGTTCCCCACCGGACGGCCCGGCGCGCACATACCCGTCAGGTTCATCTGGTAGATGTTGACGATCTGCTCGATCGCCTCATCCTGTCCCACTATTAATTGGTGGAGCGTTTCATCCAACGCCCTGGCCTCGCGTCCGGTCTGGCACGGGTCCAACACTACTTGTGACCGCATCGTTTTGTTTCCATACAGCGCGGCCTGCGATCGTGCTGACCGCGCCGCTCCTGTCAGGACCTGTTCAAGCAACTGGCTTGCCAATTTTCTTGACCCCCGCTGTCCTCATCGGCTTGGCGCGGAGTTCTTGAACGGGAGAACGTGCCTGAGTGTTACTTCTTTGGCGGGCGGCTTGGGCGCACTTCGAGGTAGCTGACCAGGGTTCTGTCGGGCAACCTTAATAGATTCAATACGATGTCGCGTATATCTTCAGGTTGAATCTTCCAGTCGGCTTTGGCCATTCCGGGTGAAAAATCGGTACTTACGCTACCAGGGCATACATTGGTGACACGAATCCCATCATGCCGGTGGTCGAGCATCATCGCCTCGGCGAACCCGTTCAATCCAAACTTGGAGGCGTTGTAGGCGGCGCCGCCGGCGAAGGGATTCTTGCCCGCGAGCGAGCCGATTTGAATGAGATACCCGCCGCCGCGCTTCTTCATCAGCGGCAGGGCTTCCTGGCAGCAATGGAACACGCCCGTCAAATTGGTTTCCAACATGAGATGCCAGTCTTCGACGGCGAGGGTCTCGACCGGCGAGAACTTGCCGACGCCGGCGTTGTTGATGACGATGTCCACGCCGCCGAACGCGCTTTCGGCGAGGGCGAATAAAGCCGCGACATCGGGGCGGTTGCGGACGTCGCAGGCGCGGCCGGCGACCTGTGCGCCTGTTGCCACGGCGATTTCATTGACGGCGGTTTGCGTGGAGCGCTCCTCGCGGCCGCAGATGACGACGCTTGCGCCTTCGGCGGCGAGGCCTTCGGCGATGGCGCGGCCGATGCCCTTGGTTGCTCCGGTGACGACGGCTACTTTGTTATCGAGTATTCCCATGCGGCTATCCTATCGTCCTCTTAGGCCACCTTGCGCACACGCAAATCAACCCTTAATCCCGCTGCCGCGAGCAGGTTCACGAGATTGTCGAGCGAAAAGAGGTGAATCTTGCCGCGCATCAAATCCGACACTCTCGGCTGCGTGACGCCGAAGATCTTTGCCGCCCGCACCTGCGTCAACTTGTTTTTCCGAACGAATTCCACCAGCGCTCTCATCATCGCCGACCGCAGCCGCAAATTTTCCGCGTCGGCTGGACTGAATCCCAGGTCGGCAAAAACGCTCCGTGTTCCCTTCGTTTCCAGCTTCATGCTTCCTCGCTCCTTCTTCGTCTCAGCCTCTCCCATCGCAGTTTGGCCAACTCTAGGTCGGTTCTGGCCGTTTTCCGGGACTTCTTTTGAAAGACGTGCAATACATAGATTGCTTCCTGATATTTCGCCACATACAGCACTCGATACTCACCCTCATGATGGAAACGAAGTTCATTCACGCTTGGCCCGACCGAGCCCATTGGCTTCCAGTCCGTTGGCTCAATTCCGCGCTGCAGCAGTTCCAACTCATACCCAATCATCTGCCGCACGGGCTCCGGGTACAATCTCACCAGTTGGAGGCTGTCGCCCTCCCATCGAATAGGCTTGAGCGCTCTCCGCACGGCTTAAGTATACACAATCTTGTATATCGGGCGCCGTCATCGCGAGACGACTTCCGGCGGTGAGACGGGTTTGGATCCTTTAAGCATCCTGTCGGAGCGCAACAGCGGGTTCGATCCGGATGGCGCGTAGCGTCGGAATCACCGAGGCTGCTACCGTAGCCGCGAGAACAAGTAGCACTGCGGCGGTCAGGAGCCTAGGCTCCGTTGCGGAAACTTCGAACAGCAGCGACTGCACCGCTTTCGCTGCGGGAACGGAGAGTGCAACCCCCATGAGTACCCCCGCAGCGGCCGCTGGGAATGTCTGCCGGGAAACCAAGGCAAGCACGTGTACCGTTCGAGCCCCCACCGCGATGCGAATCCCAATCTCTCTCGTACGTTGCGAGACGACGAAAGAGACCAAAGCATACAGCCCGGCCGCCACGATCAGGGTGGCGAAGATACCGAACGCCCCCGCCAGTACGGCCACTGCCTTCTCGCTCCACAATGAGGCTTCCACATCGTCGCCTAAGGTTGTGACTTTTGTCAGTGGAAGGCGCGGGTCGATCCCACGCAACACCCGTCTGATGTCTGAGATCACGGCTGCTGGTGCGACGTCAGTCCGCACGTGGAGCACGTCTGGAGTGCCCTTTCCCAGCACGAGCGGCTGATAAACCGTGGCCGGAACCGGCTCGCGGAGTGAACGGTATTTGGCATCGCTGACAACCCCGATGATTTCGAAGTCTGCCTTTGCGGGTGCCCGCCCCGTGATTCCAAACCGCTTGCCCACCGCTGACCCTCCGGGAAAAAAGCGCCGGCTCATCGCCTGGTTGACTACGATTGGACGCGGCTTGCTGTCGGCCGGAACCGATTCGTAATCCGCGAGGTCGTATCCGCGTCCGCTCAACAACTGCAGGCCCAACGTATCGAAGTATCCGTCTGACACCACGTGAATGCTCGTGTTCATGAAGTCGCCCGGCGATGGAGATTGGCCCGCGGGGGCGATGGTGACCTTAATTCCCGTACCTCGCAGTAAGGCCCGGCTGGAGTAAGCGGCGTGCCGAACTCCCGGCAGCGACCTGACTCCTGCCAACATCCGCTTCAGCCCATCGCGCAACTGCCCCGCCGTCTCCCCAGCCAGGTCCAGGTCCATGGCAAACGTAACCACACGATCCTTGGCGAAACCGGGATCTAATTCACGGAAGTTGCGCAGCGTCGTCATCAGTAGACCCGCACTCACAAGCAGAACGGTGCAGAGAGCAACTTGAAAGGCGAGCAACACGGAACGCCCACGGTTCATGCGAGTCGTATTCACACCTCGAAGTGCGGAGTGCGGATCCGTACGAGCCGCCCGCACGGCTGGCGCCAGCGTGATCGCCACGGCCGTGAGTAGACTGAGCGCTGTGGCAAACGCCGCAACCCTGAGATCCAGGCCGATGTTTAGGGCCAGCGGAACTGTGGTCGCATCCGACAGCGTCACCGGTGGCAATGACATCACGAAAACCGGCAGCATCATGTGGGCCAATCCCAATCCAGTCAGCCCGCCACCTACCGCCAGCAGAAACGACTCAACCACGGCCAGCCGGAAGAGCCGACCCGGAGATGCCCCGATGGATAGCCTCACCGCAAACTCGTGCCGGCGCGCGGCACAGCGAGCTAACAAAAGTCCGGAGACATTGGCGCAAAGCATTGTGAACAGCAGACCGGCAGCGGCTAATGAGAAAACCGCGGCATTGGAGTGTTGCTTCCTCAGACGGGAAACACCCCGTGGAATCGGTTCCAAGCGAAAGTCCCCGGATAGCTCGTACTCACGGATTCTGTCGTCAAGATCCGGCTGCCCTGTGAGTGCCGCTTCCATCGCTCCGCGAAACAGGGCGTTCGCCTCGTCCCGGGCGGCGTGAAGGCTAGCTCCGGAGCGCAAGCGCGCGATGAGTTCGTACCAGAGCATTCCACGCCGGACTTCGTTCTCGTCGGTCAAAAAAGACACCGAGGGCAGCGACACCCTGACATCAGGGCTCGTATCGACCGAAGCACCGCTAAAGCCGCTTGGGAGTACGCCGACAACGACAAAGGGCTGCCCTCGAAGGAACACTTTGCGGCCAAGGATTGCAGGATCCCTTCCATATCGGCGCGTCCAAAAATCGAACGAGAGCACCACTGCCCGCGTCTCGTCTCCCGGTTCGTCGTCCTCGGACCGCAGTACACGCCCAAGGTGTGCGCCGACGCCAAACACCGAAAAGTATGAGGCCGAAACAGCCTGAACCCTGACGCGTTGCGGCTGCTCGCCGTCCTGATATGCGGCGTTCAAGTCAAGAATGGCGGACACCTTCGTCAAATTCTGAGCACGTTGGCTGAGCGCCAGGTAAACCTCCTGCCGAAAATCGGTTAGCGCCTCGATGCCACCCGGACGAACGCGCGCCAGCCGCACGATCCGATCTGGATCCTCAACGGGCAGGGGCCGCAAGAGCAAAGCGTCAAGTGCGCTGAACAACACGGTTGCCGCTCCGATGCCCAAGCCCAACAGCATCGTGGCCATGACCGTGAACCCGGGATGGCGCCGCATCAGCCGGAAGGACTGAACGAAATCGTCAAGAAGTCCAATCATCCGCTCGTTCCCTATCTCACCATCCCCATTGCCTTCGTCTGTGCCGCAAGTAGAATCTCTTCGGCCGCCGAGGACACGCGGGAGACTTCGCTGGTTTCGTAGCCGCCTTCGGGATAGGCCTTGGCGGTGCCGATGTACATGGGACCGTAGTCGCCGTAGGCGGCCATTGCGACCAGTTCGTTTGGGGATTCGCGTTGGGCTGCGAGTTGGTATTCGACGAAGAGTTCGCCCGGCAGGTGGAGGATTCGGGCGGGACCGAGGCGGAGGCAGTTGACCGGAATATCGCGTCCCTTTTTGGTGAGGCGCAGCCAGGCGAGGTAGCGGGCGGCGTTGGCGCGGAATTTTGGTTCGAGTTTTTCGTTGCGCATTTGGGCGACGATGGCCGCTTCGGTGAACTCTTTGCCTTCGCGATGGGGGAGGCGGATGGGGACGCTGGCCCAGGCAATGCGATCGAGGGGATGCTTCTGTTCGGCGGCTCGGGCGCGGCGCATGGCATCGGACATGCGGGCGGCCAGGAGGGCGCGCTTTTCCGGCGCGCCGTCGTTGTACTTGCCCGCTCCGATGTTGCCCGCGGCTCCGGTGAAGTAGGCGGTGAAGCCTTGCTGGGCGGCGCGGGCGATGCCGGGGAAATCGGCGCTGACGGCGCCCTTGCCGTAATAGCTCATGGGGTGGGTGGCGTAGTAGTGCAGGGTGGCGAGGCGTTCGTTGCCGTTCCAGAAACCGATGGAGCGCATGAGGGGGTCGATGACGCCCTCGGGCGCGTCGCACAGGGGCGAATTTTTGCAGGCGGTGAAGCGGACGAACTCGACCTTACCGTCAGGGCCGAGTATGCGGCGGTTCGAGGCGACCTGTTCGACGGGGGCTTGGCCGGCTGAGACGTGGGTCAGCGCGGTGCGCTTTGCGGCGGCAACGGCTGTGGCGACTCGCGCGCGGGCTTCGCGGGCGAAGGGTGCGGATTGGAAGATGCCGTCGATGCCGAGGAGTTCGCCCGCCATGGCGTCTTCGCCGGGGGCATCGTGTTGATGGACGGTGTGCACGGCGACACGATCGGGAACGGTGCCCGCGGCGCGCGCCAAGGCGAGCTTCCAGGCATCCTGGCTGGTGTTGCCGACGCCGAGCCAATCGAGCGCGCAGAGGACAATGGGTTTTTCGCGCGGCGGATAGAGGATGATTCCGCGGGCGGTAAGGGGATCGTCGACGCGTATGACGGGCGTCACGAGGCCGAGGCACAAGGGCGTGCCGGCGGGCGGGGTGATGCCGGCCTGAAAGGCTGCAATCTGGAACGACGGTTTTATGGCGAGGGCGAGGAAGGAGCGGCGCCGCATCCGGCTATGGTAGCGCCAACGCGGCCGGATTGCCGACGACTCACAATATATCGTGTTACGATATAACTCGAACCGAGACGATGAAGCACTCCTCCCGCGATTATCAGGATCTGGCCGAGTTTCGTTATTGCATCCGCCGGTTTCTTCAGTTCAGCGAACAGCGCTCCCGCGAACACGATCTGGAACCGCAGCAACACCAGGCACTGTTGGCGCTCAAGGGCCTGCCC